>DLKM01000001.1:0-15990 GCA_002478945.1 Christensenella sp. UBA7588 | reverse complement strand
ATAACAAGTGAACGATACCTATCTATGTGAGTGCCGAGTTCCCCTCTTGCGAACGACGTTGATTTAAGCAGAGAAACGAACCGTATTTGAGCAATAGGGGAAAGCCCGAAGGGAAGGGGTGATATGAAAATAATTTTATTAGCGTGCAATGCACGCCTAACGTTACTCGTAGACGAATAGAGTCGCAGTTTATAACTCGGCGCAAAAAATGTTAATATCATTTGCCAATTCACACGTTTGGTGCTAAACTATATTCAAATAAAATTCAAACAAAAAAACACGGTTTTCCGTTTTTTGGAGGAATTATGAACGTATTTAAGAAGATAGGTTGTCGCGTTTTTCAACAGACAATGCGTGTAGCAATGTATTTCCTTCCGTGGAATCAATGCAAAAAGACTCTTTCCGGTCCCGGAAGCATTTCCGAACTTCCCAAGTTCCTTAAAGACCAAGGCTTTAAGAGCGTGCTTATCGTAACCGACGGTTTCTTGTTCTCCAACGGCAAGGCAGACCCGATTATGGCGGCGTGCCAAGAGCAAGGTATGAAAAGCTGCTGCTATCACGACGTAGTTCCCAATCCGACGATTCAAAACATCGAGGACGGTCTCAAGATGTATAAAGAAAACGATTGCGACGTTATCGTAGCACTCGGTGGCGGTAGCGCAATGGACTGCGCAAAAGGTATCGGCGCAAGAGTCGCTTGCCCCAAAAAGAGCGTTCCGCAAATGAAAGGCGTCCTCAAGATTATGATTACGGGACACAAACTTCCTCCGCTCGTTGCAATTCCGACGACTTCGGGTACGGGTAGCGAAGCAACGCTTGCCGCTGTTATTTCCAACCCCGAAACGCACGAGAAATACCCCATCAACGACCCGTTCCTCATTCCGAGATACGTCGTTATGGACCCCGAACTTACCAAGTCGCTTCCTCCGCATCTTACCTCTACGACGGGTATGGACGCACTCACTCACGCAGTAGAGGCGTATATCGGCGGAGAAAACACATCTTCGACGAAGAAAGAGGCTATCGAGGCAGTGCAACTTATCCACAAATACCTCAAACAAGCCTACGACCACGGCGACGACCTCGAAGCGCGCGTACAAATGCAAAAGGCAGCATACCTTGCAGGTAAGGCGTTTACTCGCGCATACGTCGGTTACGTCCACGCAGTCGCGCACACTCTCGGCGGAGAGTACGGCGTGCCTCACGGTCTTGCGAACGCGGTTATTTTGCCTCACGTTTTGAGAGCGTACGGCAAATCCGCACACAAGAAACTCGCACAACTCGCAGATTGCGTCGGTATCGGCGGAGCAAACAAAGAAGAAAAGGCAAATAATTTCATCAAATGGATTGACGATATGAATGCGGCGATGAATATTCCCACGAAGATTTTGTCCCGCGACGGCGGCCCGCTTATCGAAGAAGAACGCTTGCCGCGTATGATAGACCACGCTTATGCAGAAGCAAATCCGCTTTATCCTTGCCCGCAAGTTTGGGGTAAGAAGGAAATCGAAAAGATTTACCGCGAGATTATGTAACCGCACGGTCGTTTCTTCGGAAACGGCCTGAGCGTTTTTTGTGAAATTAACCCTGTCTGATAAACCGTAATTCACGGTGTTTTGTCAAACGGGGTTTTTATTTCTCGCAGACAGAACGAATCGAACAAACACAAATAAACGGGTAAATATATGCTGTTCGGAAAATACATAAACAAATATTATCTGAAATTCGGTTGGTTGTTTTTAATCGGATTGATAGGACTCGTCGCGGTTGACGTGTTCCAGCTTTTTATACCCGAATATCTCGGTAAACTCGTCGATATGTTCGATTCGAACGCCGTTGATAAAAATGCGCTCAAAGAGATAATTATCGGCGTTATGGTCGTTGCCGTAGTGATGTTTTTCGGACGCATTATGTGGCGACTTTCCATATTCAACGCTTCTCAACGCATAGAAGCGGACTTGCGCCACAATATGTTCCTCAAGAGTGAAAGGCTGTCTCAACGCTATTATCACGAGAACAAAGTCGGAACGATTATGGCGTGGTTTACAACCGACCTCGAAACGATAGAGGAGTTTTTCGGTTGGGGTTCGGTTATGCTCGTCGACGCAATGTTTTTGTCCGTGCTTGCCATATACAAGATGGTATCTCTCGATTGGGTATTGTCGTGCATGCTTTTTATACCGCTCGTTCTTATCGTGGTATGGGGTATGCTCGTCGAAAAGTTTATGGCACTCAAATGGGAGAACAGACAAGCGGAGTTTGACAAATTATACGACTTTTCACAGGAGAGTTTCACGGGCATACGAGTAATCAAGGCTTTTGTCAAAGAGACTCAACAACTTCACGCTTTTGCAAAAATCGCAAAGCGCAATAAGGACGCAAATATCGAACTCGTCAAAGTGTCCGTCATTTTCGACGCGATTATTTCCGTCATTATTTCCGCGATAATGGCACTTATTTTGGGGTTGGGCGGTTATTTCGTATACAAATACGTCACAGGCTCTCCCGTCGTGATTTTCGGGCATACCGTGGATATGACGGCAGGCGGACTGATTACTTTCGTCGGATATTTTGACACGCTCGTGTGGCCGATGATTGCTTTGGGACAAGTGGTGTCTATGCGTTCGCGCTCTAAAGCGTCGCTCAAGCGCGTTACGGCGTTTCTCGACCAAGACGAAGAAATACGCAATCCCGACAACGCATTCGTGCTTGAAAACGTCAAAGGCGACGTCACTTTCAACGACTTTTCGTTTGCCTATCCCAACACGGACGCCGACGTGCTTAAAAACGTGTCTATAGATATAAAAGCAGGCGAGAGTATAGGCGTGGTCGGCAAAATCGGTTGCGGAAAAACAACTTTGGTCAACACTCTTTTGCACTTGTACAACGTGGAAAAGGGCAAAGTGTTTATAGACGGACACGATATAATGGACTGCGATATAGACAGCGTAAGAAACGCAATCGGCTACGTTCCGCAAGACAATTTTTTGTTTAGCGACAAGGTTAAAAACAATATCGCGTTCGCGTGCGACGAAGTGGATATGGACAGAGTGTACGACGCGGCGAAATTTGCCGACGTTCACTCAAATATAGAAGAATTTGCAGAAGGATACGACACGGTATCGGGAGAGAGAGGCGTCACGCTTTCGGGCGGACAAAAACAACGTATATCCATTGCCAGAGCGTACATCAAGGACGCTCCGATAATGATTTTGGACGATTCCGTATCCGCTGTCGACGTCAAAACGGAAGAAAACATACTTGCGAATATCCAAAACGAGCGCAAGGGCAAGACGACGATAGTTATCGCGTCGAGGGTTTCCACCGTTGCGCATCTCGACAAAATTCTCGTGCTTAACAAAGGCGAAGTCGAAGCGTTCGACGCACCGCAAAATCTCGAAGAAACATCTCCGACTTACAAAAAGATGGTGTATCTGCAAAAACTCGAAAGAGAAGTGGAAGGGGGTGAAGCGTAATGATTGACGAAGTCGATAAGCTGAAAGGCAACGTTCATATCCCCGCAAAAGATATGTTTAAGCGCATATATCGGTACTTAAAACCCGAGATGAAGAAATTCGTAGGAGCAATGCTACTCATTCTCGTCAACGTTGCGCTGGATATAATATTGCCTCTTTTCGTGAGCAGAATCACGAATAACCTCAAATCGGACGGTATAAATCTGCGTTTTATCGTTGGTATGGCGATTGCTTATCTTGCAATCGGCGTATGCAACCAAGGTTTCCTTGTATGGGAGTCGATGTTGCTTCAAAAAGCGGGGCAGAATATCATTTACACGCTCCGAAACGAAGTATTTGAACACATAGAGAAGTTGTCGCAAAATCAGTTTGACGAGATGCCCGTAGGCTCTCTCGTCACTCGTGTGGCTTCGTATACGGCTTCGATGTCCGACTTGTTTACAAACGTTATCGTCAGCGTTATCCGCAACGTGCTTACGGTCGTTGGCGTTTACGGCATAATGCTGTACATTTCGTGGCAACTGTCGCTCGTTATGCTTGCGTTCATCGTTGTGGTGTTCGTTACGTCTTTCGTATTCCGCAAAATCGTAAGAAAAGTGTTTACGAAGGAGAGAGAATATATCTCCGACCTCAACACTTTCCTCAACGAAAACCTGTCGGGTATGAAACTCATTCAGATTTTCAATCGTCAGGCAAAGAAAGACGACGAGTTTATGCAGAAAAACGAAAATCTGCGCAAATCGAGATACAAAGTGGTATTGGCGTTCGGCATTTACCGTCCGTTCATAACGTTGCTATACATCAGTTCGATTGCCGTTACGTTCTGGCTCGGTATGGAATTCGGCTTGGACGCAGGTATGATAGTCGCGTTTTATCTGTATTTGTCGCGCTTTTTCAATCCTATACAGAACCTTGCCGACCAACTCAACAATTTGCAGAAAGCCACCACGGCTTCGGAGAGATTGTTCAACTTGCTCGACGTAGAACCCGAAATTCAAGACAAGCCCGACGCCGTTTGGGTGGACAAATTCGAGGGTAAAATCGAATTCAAAAACGTGTGGTTTGCGTATAAGGACGAGGATTGGATTCTCAAAGACGTATCGTTTACAATCAATCCCAAAGAAACCTGTGCGTTTGTGGGTGCGACCGGTGCGGGCAAAACCACAATATTGTCTCTTATCGTGCGCAATTACGAGATACAAAAGGGGCAAATACTCATTGACGGCAGGGATATAAGCACAATCGAGATACATTCCTTGCGCAAGGGCATAGGACAAATGCTGCAAGACGTATTTTTGTTCAGCGGAACGGTGCGTAGCAACATAACCCTCAACGACGATTCGTTTACCGACGAGGAAATCGAGGCGGCGTGCAAGTACGTCAATGCCGACACGTTTATCGCGTCTCAAGAACACGGACTCGACGAAGAAGTTATCGAAAGAGGCGAGAATTTTTCGCAAGGTCAACGCCAACTTCTGTCTTTCTCGAGAACGGTGCTTCACAAGCCGCAAATTCTCATTCTCGACGAGGCAACCGCAAATATCGATACCGAAACGGAAGTCGTCATACAAAAGTCGCTTGAGAATATCCGAAACATCGGCACGATGCTCGTGGTGGCGCATAGGCTTTCCACCATTCAGCACGCCGACCAGATTATCGTGTTGCAAAACGGTTCTATAATCGAAAGAGGCACGCATCAACAGTTGCTTAAGAATAAAGGTTATTATCACAAACTCTACGAACTGCAGTTTGAAAACAGGGAATGACCGTTATGCAAAGATGCAATACGTTTTGTTTGACAAAATAGTAAACGGTTGACATTTTTTCATTGCGTGCTACAATATACTTATAACGAAAACGGAGAAGTTTATGTACCATATCATAGTCAATCCGACGGGCGGCAAGGGCAAAACCCTCAAAGCACTCGGCAAAGTCGAAGAAATATTGAAGAAAAACGGCGCGGAATACGTCGTGCATAAAACCGAATACGCAGGTCACGCCACAGAGATTGCGAGAGAGCTTTCTCAAACCCCCGACACCAAGATTATCGCTATGGGCGGGGACGGCTCTTTCCACGAGGTGCTTTGCGGAATAGACAATTTCGACAACGTTACGCTCGGGCTTGTCGCTTGCGGTAGCGGCAACGATTTCATAAAGAAATCGGGACATTCGACCAAAATCGAAGAAGCGGTTGCTACGATACTTAAGAATCAACCCTCTTACGTCGATTATATGGAACTCAGCAAATATCGTTGCCTTAACGTCGGCGGCGGCGGTATGGACGTTGACGTGTTGCTCAAATACGCGCAATGCAAGACGCTCAAAGGCAAAGCGGCGTATTATTATTCGCTGTTTTACACGTTGTGCCACACGAGATTTCACCATTTGCGCATTACTGCCGACGGCGTAACCAAAGACACCAGCGTGTTTATGATAGGCGTCGGAAACGGCGGTTTTATCGGCGGCGGAATTCCCATTTGTCCCAACGCCGTTGTGGATGACGGATTGCTCAACGTCGGATACGTCAGCGAGATGAAAAAGAGCAAAATTCTGTTCCGTTTGGCAAAGTTCCTCAAGGGACAACACGTCGGCACGGACTGGGGCGGAGAATACACCGCAAAGAAAATCACAATCGAAGCTCTTGACGACAGCAGATTCGAGCTTGACGGCGAAATCATTGACGATACCAAGCTCGACATCGAAGTCGTACACGGCAAACTCAAAATGTACAGATAAAAACAAAGCCACTCGTCGAGTGGCTTTTTGATAGAGAAAAAGCACTAATTTTGCACTTTCTCTCGACAAATACGGCAAAAAAAGATAGAATACAGATATGCACCTATGGCGCAACTGGATAGCGCATCAGATTCCGATTCTGACGGTTGGCGGTTCGAGTCCGTTTGGGTGCACCATTCAAAACGCCGTGAGGTGTCACGGCATTTTTCATAAGCACCCCAACGGACTCGGTACCTGTCGCTGACGCGATTGGCGCAAAGCGCAACAATCGCTATTACGCTCACAATGTTCGCTACGAACCCGTTTGGGTGCGCCAGACGTAAGCAACAAGTTGCTTACGGTCACACCGTGAGAAGTCACGGTGTAACACCATTCAAAACGCCGTGAGGTGTCACGGCATTTTTCATAAGCACGCCAACGGACTCGGTACCTGTCGCTGACCGCAAGCAAAGGGAGAGGCAAGCGCGTAGCATTTGCATAAACCGCGCGTAGAGGACATAGCAAAACTGTAAGGCACAAAGTGCCAAATGCAAGGCATAGAAATGCGAAGCATTAACAGTTTTGCGTAGACGCGATTGGCGCAAAGCGCAACAATCGCTATTACGCTCACAATGTTCGCTACGAACCCGTTTGGGTGCGCCAGACGTAAGCAACTTGTTGCTTACGGTCACACCGTGAGAAGTCACGGTGTAACACCGTTTAGAACGCCGTGAAGAACTCACGGCATTTGTAATTATATAGATAGGGAGACAAATATGGGGCTATTTCACAAGTTATCGGTGCTTATTAAGAGGACTTTTTCCGCAAAGCCGTTTCCAAAAGTCGATAGTATGAGAAAATATGGCGACAACGCGGAAGATGACTTTGAACAACGTATCGTTAGATTGATACCTGACATTGAATACAAAAGAAACGTTTTTGTAGATGCTTCGACAGGAAAGTGCGAGATTGATTTTTTAATAAATTATCAAAACAAACTTTTTATCGTTGAGATAAAACACCTAAAGGGAATTCTGCGAGAGGATAGCAACGGTAATTTGATAAAATACAAGCAAGACAAGTATTCGTATGATATACACGAAAAAGACGTTAAAAATCCATTCAAACAGGTCAATCGTCAAGCGAGTTTGCTGAAAGAAATGACGCACTCGCATCCTTGGATAAACACCATTGTTTATTTTTGTGATACAAACGGGGTGTTTTTGCAAAACGACGGCACTTGGTTTAAGAATGTCAACGATGTTGCGAATTATATAAAAAATGCAGGAATAGAGTCTTATCGAGAAGAAATTTCAAAATGTTTCTCTCGTTGTAAATCATCCGATTGCGTAGTAGGAAGGTATAGCGGAACTGCAATAAGGTGCAATGTTTCGGACTCGTCGCTTTCGTTTTGCGGATATAAAAAGAAAGATATTAAAGCATTGGACATAGAACATTATTTTACGCACGACATCGTATATGTTTGTCTAAAAAACGGAATGGTAGTTACTTGCAAAAACGAGATAGGCGAGTTGGTATTCGAAAATATCGATGCCACGGATAAAACCGATTGCTGTTCCGTTTCAAAAATAGAAGAAGTGATTTTCGGAGAATAATAAAACGCTGCGCTGTTGCGTGGCGTTTACATTTTTAGCGCGAGCCTGCATAAGCATTGTTGACTATACGGCGTAGCGATTGTATAATATTGTCGACTTGCGATAAACAATTAGTTATCGCAAAAATCGCATAAGAGGTATATTATGGATTGGCAACAAGTTTGGCAAACCGTGCAAAACTGGCTTACCACAACGGGTATCAGAGTCGTTATCTCAATCGTGATAATGATAGTTTCATTCTCGCTTATCAACTGGCTTGGCAAGAAGATTGCGAAGCGTGCGGATAAGAAAGTAGAGAGCAACAAGAAGATTGACAAAACCATTTACAGAACGCTCAGTTACGTTGCAAAAGTCGGCTTGAAAGTGTTGGTGGTCATCGCACTTATCGGCTACGTCGGCATCGATACGAGCGCGATAACGGCACTTCTCGCATCTCTCGGCGTCGGCGTCGGTCTTGCCGTCAACGGTACGCTTTCCAACTTTGCAGGCGGAATACTTATCCTCATCACAAGACCGTTCAGAGACGACGACTACATTCAAGCGTGCGGATACGAGGGAACGGTTGAGGACATTCGCATCTGCCATACCAAACTTCGCACGACGGACAACAAAGTGATATATTTGCCCAACGGCAAACTTTCCACGAGCGAAATCGTCAACTACTCGGAAAAAGATTTGCGCCGTGTGGATTTGACTTTCTCGATTTCCTACTCGGACGATTTCGAGAAAGCAAAGAAGGTTATCGAGAACGTGTGGGAACAAAACGAACTCGTTCTCAAAGACCCTGCGCCGAGCGTGAGAGTGTCCGCTCAATCTGCAAGCAGCATCGATTTGACTGCCAAAGTATGGTGTAAAAACGAGGACTACTGGACGGTCAATTTCGATATGCTCGAACAGGTCAAAACGGCTTTCGATGCGAACGGAATACAAATCCCGTTCAATCAACTCGACGTGCATATCAAGCCGCAAGAGGATGCAAAACAAGCGGAAGCACAGAACGCTCAAATCGACGAGACCGTCAACGACGTTCAAAACGCGTAACGACGTGTTGCTCGTGAAAATATATCGGAAAATTTCCGAATCGGTGGTTTATGGATAAGAATTTGCAAGATAAAATCGATATTTTGGCAAAAAAGATAGGACATACTCCCGTTATCGATATGGGAGACGGCATTATCGGCAAGCTCGAGGGATTCAATCCCGCAGGTTCAATAAAAGACAGAGCGGCGTTTTATATGATTATGCGCGCGCTTGAAAACGGTGCGCTCAAAGAGGGCGGAACAATCGTCGAAGCGACGAGCGGAAACACGGGTATCGGACTTGCGTATGTGGCAAGAGAACTCGGTCTCAACGCAATGATGGTTATGCCCGAAAGTATGTCCAAAGAGCGCAGAGCGATGATTGCGGCATACGGAGCGCAACTAGTTTTGACTCCAGCAAGCGAGGGTATGGCAGGTGCGGTCGCAAAAGCGAAAGAACTTGAAAAAGGCGGCGCGTGGCTTGCAAATCAATTTGGCAACTACGCTTGCGTCGAAGCGCATTATTACACAACCGCTCCCGAAATCTTTATGCAGGTTTCCGACGCGAAATTCGTCGTCGCAGGCGTGGGAAGCGGCGGTACGGCTATGGGTATCAAAAAGTATATCGAGGAGAAAGGCATAGATTGCAAGATGATTGCGGTCGAGCCGAAGTCGAGTCCGCTTTTGTCGGAAGGACACGCAGGACCTCACAAGATTCAAGGAATAGGCGCAAACTTCGTTCCCGACATCGTGGACGTGAAAAAGTTTGACGACATACTCACGGTGTCCGATGACGACGCAATCGCTACGGCTAAAGAGATTTATCGCAAATTCGGCAAGAAGTGCGGTATTTCTTCGGGTGCGGCATACAGCGCGGCAAAGGCGTTGCGCAAGACTTCCGAAGGCAAAATCGTGGTCGTTTTGCCCGATAACGGGGATAGGTATTCGGCAGATTTATACGAATAACGTTGATTTTTGCTGAAAAGTGCGATATGCTTATATAAAGGAGAATAAGTTATGGAATTTCAAAGATATGATGACGGCATCGGTTTGATTGCGCAAAACAAGTTTCAATCCGCAATGCCGAATTGTCCGCTTTGCGGAAACGCGGTCGAATGGGAAATCGCTTTTGATTTCTCCGGCAACCTTATTTGCATTCTGGCAAAATGTCCCGTTTGCGGCGGCGTAGTCAAGACTATTTTCGACTTTGCAAACGAACCTATCTCGACGTTTACGGTTTCTCAAATCGGAGACCAAAATATCGGCAATCTTCTTGAGAAAACCAAGTATTACGTTCCCCAAAATCAACAGCCGAGATACGAAACCTACAACGCAAACAATGCGTATCGCAACGCAGCACAATCGCAAAATCAACCTGAAAAAGAGGATAAAAGCGATTCCGCAGGTTGGGGCGTTCTTGGATTCTTCCTTCCTATCGTAGGCTTTATTCTTTGGCTCGTTTGGAAAAACGACTATCCCAAACGCGCTCGTGCGGCAGGTATCGGATGTCTCGTTTCAATCGTACTGAGCGTCGTTGGTTCTGTAATCTATTTTGTGATACTTATCGGCGTATTAGGCTCGCTTTCGACGATGGTCGATGCATTCTCGTTGCTTGCAACGCTTTTGCCGTAAACGAGGCTTAAACATCGCAAAAGGTATCGATAAAATTAAAAACGGAGATTTTTCTCCGTTTTTGTTTGTATAAATACGAGATGCGATTGCGTTTTATAAAAGATACAATGAATAGAAGCTGTATTGCATAGTACAACAATCATTATCTTGAAATAACTATTAAATCAAAAGAAAAGCACTCCGAGGGGAGTGTTTTTTTAATATGTTCTTATATTTCTTTTCTTCCTATCAGATAGTCCACGCTTACGTCGAAAAAATCGGCAAGCCTCCACAGGCTTTCGATAGACGGCTCTTTTTTGCCGTTTAACCAGTTGCAAACCGTGCTTTGGTTTACGTTGATTCCGCTTGCGAGTTTGCTTTGAGTCAGTCCCTCGGATTTTAATAATTCTTTGATTCTTTCCACAATTAATATATTCATAGTTGACATTATATGTCCTTGGGCATATAATATGCATATACTTGCCCTTGGGCAAGTGTGAAAACACTCAGGAGGAACATTATGGTTAAATTTATACTCAAAGCAGTATTTCTGACAATCGGTTATGCGATTGGACTTCCGCTTACAATAGTCGGATTCGCCGGAGGAAACATTGTTATACTTATCGTGGGACTATTATGTTGCGGACTCCCGTTCGGCATTGCGTTTTATGCGAGAGGTAAGAAAAACGAAGATAACGAGGCGGTTGCGGTTTACAACGTAAATTCGGACGGAAGTTATTATAGAGTCGGCGGTTGGAAAAAGTTTGCTCTTGCATTGCTCGGATTGGTTTGCGGTCTCGTTGCGACGCCCGTTTACATCATTTATTGCATCGTCAAAGCCGTCCAACTTCGCCCGAGAAAAGACTACGTTGCAGGCGAAGGCTCGAGAGGCCCGAAAGACAAACCTCTTATCAAATGCAGCCAAGCAATGTACGACTCATACAGCCAAAAACTCGGAGACGTCATTCCCGAATTGAAAAAGAATGCGCCTGTGCTTCTTATGATGAGTATGGCGACAAAAAGCGATATGGATAGATTCTTCAGAGAGTATCCGCAGAATATGAACGAAGTAAAAACCAAAATTTCCGCTACAAGCGATGCGTTTTGCGTTGCCGTTATGGAGCCGAACGCAAGAAAACAATTCCTTGCCAATTATCCAAATAACGTGCAGGCGGTCAAAAAGAACTATCCCAATGTCAGCGACGGACTTATTATTTGGACGATAACGTCAAATATGTCCGACAAAGAAAAGGAAAAGAAACTTAAACAACTGAACAAAAAATAAGGTTTATTCGCAATAAAAAAGCACTCCGCGGGGAGTGCTTTTTTTTAATATGTTCTTATATTTCTTTTCTTCCGACGAGAAAGTCTATGCTCACGTCAAAAAAATCGGCTAATTTCCATAGGTTGTCGATGCTCGGCTCGCTCTTTGAGTTGAGCCAATCGCTCACGGAGCTTTGCCCGACGCCTATGGCTTTTGCAAGTTGCATTTGCGTGAGTTTTTCGTTTTTCATTGAATCTTTGATTCGTTGTGCAATAAGAACATCCATAATGAACTCCTATTGACATATTATCGGTATAATGATATTATTTAATAAAATATCGGCATACCGATATTAAAAACGGAGAAGAATTATGGACAAACAAATGAAAGACAGATACGAGATTGCAAGCGGAATGATTTCCACAGGTATAGTTTTGGCATATATCGGAATTTCGCTTGGCGCAATTTTGTTGGCTGCGATGGGAATTTATTATTGTATAAGCGTCTCGGTATTATCGGGGGTGCTTATGTTGATTGGCGCCGTTGTCGTGTGTGTAATAGGCTTTGTAATCGTTAAATGTATAAAATATGTAAGCGAATTTTTCTGTGACGTCGCTGAACGAGTGCTGAAAGGCAATATTAAAACTGCCGTTGATGACCAAGCCAAAAACGCAAAGAACGCTAAGGCAGACGTCCCGAAGAAACGAGTTCTGCTTTACAATAAAAAGGACGACCAATACTTTTCGGGAATCAGTCAGCAATTCGGGAGGTTTGCGATTTTAACTTGCGACAATCCAAACGGTGCTTCTGCGTTTGAAGATGAGTATAGCGCCGTTTCGTTTATGAAAGAGTCAAAATTAAACGAAAAGGACGGATGGAGTGTAAAAACCGTGATATTGTAATCGGCAAATCTTCAATATGTTATAGAATAACGGTTGAAATCACAATAAACTCAAAGGAAATAATTATGAAAAAGAATCCGTTCAAAGATTTGCAAACGACAGACGGTATTTTGTACGTTTGGTATATAATTGCAAAGATTGTCATTACCCTCGGTATTATCGGAAGCGTTGTCGGTGGAATAATAATGTGTGTAAACCTTTCGGTTATGTATGGCTGTTTTGTCTTGTTCGGCGGAGTGTTCGGAGGAATAATCGAATACGCGTTGGCGTGGTGTACCAAGACGGTGTGCCGCTGTTTTTACGATGCGGCTTGCGCAACGAAAGAAATGTATGAGAAAAACAATCCCGATGCGACTATTCAGAATGACGAAGATTTCGGAGAAGAAGAAAACTACGTCATTTATAATGAGAAGACAAACACTTATACATCGGATTTGGAAGATAAAAAACTTTTGTTTTGCAATGACGAGGACGATGCAATGATTTTCGACGATGTAAAAGAAGCGCAGAGGTTGATGCGTGCATACGAACTGAATCGTCAGGACGGTTGGAATATCAAACGAATCAAAATGTAATTGCCTTGCTTTACATATCGGCGGCAAGATGTTAAAATAATATCGCTATGAGTGATAAGAAAAAACGTGTTGTAGTCGGTATGTCCGGCGGCGTGGATAGCGCAGTATCCGCTGCTCTTTTGAAAGAGCAGGGTTTTGACGTTGTCGGACTTTATATGTCCAACTGGAAAGAAACCGACCCAAACGGTTGCTGTACGGGAGAGCAGGACTGGACCGACGTGCAATACGTCTGCGATAAAATAGGCATTCCGTATTATTCCGTCGATTTTTCCAAGCAGTATATGGACAACGTTTTCAAGTTGTTTGTCGAGGAATACAAAAAGGGGCGCACACCAAATCCCGACGTACTTTGCAATCGAGAGGTCAAATTCGGACCGTTTGCGGATTTCGCAAGAGAACTCGGTGCAGACTATATCGCAACGGGACATTATTGCAGAGTTCGCCACGACGGAGATATGCATTATCTTTTGCGTGCGAAAGACGACAATAAGGACCAGACCTATTTTCTCAATCAAGTGTCATCTCATCAACTCAGAGACGTTATTTTTCCGCTCGGAGATTTGACAAAGCCCGAAGTCCGAGAGCTTGCAATCAAATTCGATATTCCCGTAGCAAAGAAAAAAGACAGTACGGGCATTTGCTTTATCGGCGAGCGTAATTTCAGACAATTCCTGTCGCAGTATATCCCGATGAAAGATGGAGACATCGTAACGCAGGACGGCAAGGTTGTCGGCAGACATCACGGAGTCTATTTTTATACGCTGGGGCAACGCCGAGGTCTCGGAATCGGCGGAAGTGCCGACGGTAACGGAGAAAGGTGGTTTGTGCTTGGCAAAGACGTAGCACGCAACCTTCTTATCGTATCTCAAGGAGAGGACGACGTCCTTTTCAAATACGGACTCGAGACCGAAGGGTTCAATTTCATTACGCCGCCTCCGTCAAATGAGTTCGAATGTGCCGTTCGTATCAAACATCGTCAACCGCTGCAGAAAGCAAAGCTAACGGTTCTCGATAACGGAAATACACGAATCGTGTTTGAAAATAAACAAAGAGCAATAGCCGAAGGACAATACGCCGTCGTGTATTACGGAGATATTTGCCTTGGCGGTGGTGTGATAAATCACTCTTTCGATATATAATAGATACTAAAAAACAGATTATAACAGATTATATAAGCTCGTGCGATTTACACGGGCTTTTTAAATTAATACGGCAACGCACAACAATTAAAAACACGATAAGTGTAGCAATGAGGTGTCAATTTTAGCGAAACACGATTAGTGTATTATTCGGTTTATATGTTCATTAAAGCCGAGATATGAATAGCGGCAAAGATAGTAGTCTGTAAGTTCTGAGTTCGAATGGCGTATCGAGGTGTAATATGCGATTATCCGCTTATGAGATACTTGGACATACTCTATATAATATTAAAACACTTATCGTATTATATATACAATATATATACGCGTATGCGCGCGCGTACATGCGTACGCATACGCACGCCTACGCCATAAATAGGAATCGTCAAGCTATTCGGGCAAGTGCGGAGATGTTGACAATAAAACGGCTGACTGAATTTGCCGTTAATTCGAAAACGCGGTTATATGTGCATCAAAGAATTTGCAGAAATGCGCCCGAAAGGCAAACCGCCGAATATTTGCGCATTTTGTGCCAAAATGTTGAATCGATGTATCGAAGTATCCTATTTAACGTGGTTTTGTGCAATATAGGTTATAAATAGCAAAATAAAAAGGCATTTTGTATAATAAAACGTATACTGAAAAAAATCTTAAAAAAATTTCAAAAATCGACGAAAAACGCTTTACAAAAAAAACTCAAAGGGTTATTATATGCAGGCTGTCAGAAGTGATAGGGCAATTCAATAGTGATTGAGAGCAATCGAAAGCACAAGATTTTGGGTTGTCGGAAGTTTTGAAAAAAACTTCAAAAAATTTCTTGAAAATGATAAAAAAATCGTTGACAAAGAAAATCGCTTATGATAGTATTTAGAGGCTGTCACAAAAAGACAGCAAAACGAACCTTGATAATTGAACATAATTTGGAAAAGCGATTTTTAATGTGAATTAAATCATTAAAACAAGCGTCTAAAAACCTTTGAACAAAAAGTTAAAGACAGTCAAGATTGAACTCAAGAGTTTGATCCTGGCTCAGGACGAACGCTGGCGGCATGCTTAACACATGCAAGTCGAACGGACTGATTCCCTTCGGGGATGAAAGTTAGTGGCGAACGGGTGAGTAATGTATGAGCAACCTGCCTCTGTCAACGGGATAACAGTTGGAAACGACTGCTAATACGGTATATGACCACGGAACCGCATGGTTCTGCGGTAAAAGATTTTATCGGACAGAGATGGGCTCATATCCCATTAGGTAGTTGGTGAGATAACAGCCCACCAAGCCGACGATGGGTAGCCGAGCTGAGAGGCTGATCGGCCACATTGGGACTGAAACACGGCCCAGACTCCTACGGGAGGCAGCAGTGGGGAATATTGGGCAATGGAGGCAACTCTGACCCAGCAATGCCGCGTGAGTGATGAAGGTAATTTTATTGTAAAGCTCTTTTCTCAGGAACGAACAAATGACGGTACCTGAGGAATAAGCCCCGGCTAACTACGTGCCAGCAGCCGCGGTAATACGTAGGGGGCGAGCGTTGTCCGGAATGACTGGGCGTAAAGGGTGTGTAGGTGGTTTGATAAGTTAGATGTGTAATACCCAGGGCTTAACTCGGGTGCTGCATCTAAAACTGTTAGACTTGAGTACTGGAGAGGATAGTGGAATTCCTAGTGTAGCG
>DLKM01000024.1 GCA_002478945.1 Christensenella sp. UBA7588 | reverse complement strand
GCAGAGGGGGAACGGAATAGGGGAAACACCTGAGGAAGGGGGAAAGTTGCATTTAATTATTATTCTAAAAATAGAAAACAAGGAGTAAAAATATATGTCAGATTACGTTGTATTGAACAAAGACAATTTTGACAAAACCGTTGAAAACGGCGTCGTTCTCGTCGACTTTTGGGCAACTTGGTGCGGACCTTGCAAAATGCTTGCTCCGACTATCGACGCAATCGCAACCGAGTATAAAGACAGAGTGGTAGTAGGCAAAGTCGACGTCGACGAAAGCGAGGAAATCGCAAGACGTTTCGGCATTTTGTCAATCCCCACGCTTTTCTTGTTTAAGGACGGAGAAGTGGTTGAAAAACTCGTGGGTTACAGATTGAAAATGGAGATTGAACAACTGCTTAACAGATACGTAGACTGATACGACGGAGCGCAAAAGATGGTAGATTTGAAAAGCATTAAAAACGTTGATGAGGAATTGTACGATTCAATGGTCAAAGAACTTGACCGTCAGCGGTATAACCTCGAACTTATCGCAAGCGAGAACATCGTTTCCGAGGCGGTTCTTGCCGCTGCAGGCACTTTTTTGACCAATAAATACGCCGAGGGCTATCCCTCGAAGCGATATTACGGCGGTTGCGAATACGTTGACGTCGCCGAAAACCTCGCAATCGAGAGAGCAAAGAAATTGTTTGGCGTAAAGTATGCAAACGTGCAACCTCATTGCGGTTCAAACGCCAATTTTGCCGCGTATTACGCACTTATGCAGAGCGGAGACACCATTCTCGGTATGACGCTTGCAGACGGCGGACATCTCACGCACGGCGCAAAAGTCAATATGAGCGGAAAACTCTTTAATTGCGTAGGGTACGGATTGAATCCTCAAACCGAGCTTATCGATTACGACCAAGTGCGTTCGCTCGCTCTCGAATACAAACCGAAAGTTATCGTCGCAGGCGCGAGCGCGTACCCGAGAGTTATCGATTACGCGCGTTTCAGAGAGATTGCCGACGAAGTCGGAGCATATCTCGTTGCCGATATTGCGCACGTCGCAGGACTTATAGTTGCGGGAGTGCATCCGAGTCCCGTGGGTTATGCGCACGTCATCACGTCGACTACGCACAAGACTTTGAGAGGCCCGAGAGGCGGCTTGATTATGTGCGACGACGAGGATATAGCCAAAAAAATAGATAAGGCGGTTTTCCCCGGTTCGCAAGGCGGTCCGCTGATGCACATAATTGCGGCAAAAGCGGTCGCTTTCAAAGAAGCGTTGGCTCCCGAGTTTAAGGAATATCAGATTCAAGTGGTCAAAAACGCGCAGGCAATGGCAAACAGGCTCGTCGAAAGAGGCTTGAAACTTGTCAGCGGCGGAACGGACAATCACTTGATGCTCGTCAATCTCGTAGGCACGGGCGTTACGGGCAAACAACTCGAGACGTGGCTTGATAAGGCGCATATCACAGTCAATAAAAACAGCGTTCCCAACGAGCCTTTAAGCCCGTTCGTTACCAGCGGCGTACGCATAGGCACGCCTGCGGTAACTACGAGGGGAATGAAAGAAGAACAAATGTTCGAAATCGCCGATATGATTGCCGACGTCGTAGAAAAAGGAGAGGACGCAATCGAGGACGTAAAGAGCAGAGTTATCGCTCTTTGCAAACATTTTCCTATTTATAAAGACGTCGTAGCGATGTAATCAGCGTCGCAAGCGTAGATATTACTTCATATCCTGCAAACGCAACGGGAGCAAACGGGTCTCGTTGCGTTTTATTTTGAGCGTTTTTGCCGTTTTCGGACGTATCGGCGTCGCAGGGCTTGCCGTTGTCGTTTTTAACTTCTTCACGCTTTTCGTCAGTTGCTCGCGCTTGCGCCTTCGTATTTTTCGAGGGCTGTTTTTGCATAAGCGACATAAGCATCGGCAACATAGACGACGCGCCGTCTCCGTTTCCGCCTTGTATTGATTTCAGCAAAGAAAAAATCGGATTTTGCGCAGAGTCCGCAACGTCGGAGGGCGGTCTGCCGTCGTTTTGCGAGAGATATACTCGCTCTCCAATGCCGTTTTGAGCGTAGAAAGCATTTTGAACGTGTGATTTTGCGTCACAATGCGTATTCGACGGTTTTTGCGCGTTTGAGGCGTTCAAATCGGCGTTTGCGCTCGGTTGTTTGGCGTTTAGCAGTTGCATAAGCATCGTTATCGTGTTTGCGTCAAAATTCATATTCCACCTTGTCACAACCATAATATGCCGTCATATATTGAATGTGACGGAGGAGCTATGAATTTTTACGATTTCAACGGAATGGGCGGAGGAAACTATAACGATAACGGCGATTTCAAGGATAAGTTTAACAATTACGCCTCGAAAAGCGAAAGCGAACTTATGGACGAATTGACCAAAGTCGCAAAAAAGATGAAAGCGGACGGCAGTTTTGACGTGGCAATGCTCGAAAATCTGTATAATACGGCGTCGCCTTTTCTCAATACCGTGCAAAGAGAGAGAATGCGCGGCATTATCGATGCTTTGAAGGATTGAATATGGATAAAATCGACGCGAAAGTTATAGATTTGTTGCGGCAAAACCAAAAAATCGACGAGGGACTCGTAGGCGTGCTTGAACGCAAAGAAGAAAAAATCGACGCTCTCGTGCGTGTGCGCAACCCGTTGCATCTCGGTATACTGGAAAGAAATTTCGACGTTGTAAAGTCTTATCCGTTTATAAGAACCGTGGGTATCAAGTGCGGACTTGCCGACGCGATAAAACTCGAAAGAATGCGTGAGGTAGAATACGTTTCGGCTCAAAGCACGGTTTTCGCGCTTTCCGATGACGATTTGATTAAAAACGTGCGTTCGGAGCAGTCGTTTTTTCAGTATCCGACCGCAAGTTTTTCGGAAAATCTGACGGGAGACGGCGTTACGCTGTGCGTTATGGACACGGGCGTGAGTCTGCATTGCGACTTGTCCGTGCCGAAAGAGCGCATCGTTCATTTCGTGGATATGGTCGGAGGAGAGAAAAACCCTTACGACGATAACGGACACGGAACTTTCGTAGCAGGCGTGGCGTGCGGAGACGGATTGACGTCAGCAAGAGAAATCAGGGGCGTTGCGCCTAAAGCCAACGTTTTGGGCGTGAAAGTCATAGGGCAAAAGGGAGAGAGCGGAACTTTCAAAATTCTTGACGGTATGCAATGGCTTTTCGATAATTTTCGGCAATACGGCGTAAAAGTGGTGTGTATGAGTTTCGGCGCAGAACCGCTTTCGTATGCCGACCCGCTCAAAATCGGCGTGGAAATGCTTGCGAGAAGCGGACTTATCGTCGTGGCGGCAGCAGGAAACAGCGGAGAAAATTCTCTCAAATCTCCTGCGATTAGCAACGAAATCATCGCTGTAGGTGCGGTGGATTCCGACGATAGAGTTGCCGATTTTTCCTCTCGAGGAGTTTATCAGGGCGCAAAACGTCCCGACGTCTACGCGGACGGTATAAAAGTGCGGGGCATCAAAGCAGGCGGCAGTTATACATATATGAGCGGAACGTCCGTCGCCGCGCCGTACGTTGCAGGAGCGTGCTGTCTGTTGTGCGAAAAATACAAGAATATTACGCCGTATCAGGCAAAACAAGCGATTTTACGTCAATGTTCCGTGGTTGACGGACAGAGAATATTCAGGCTTTGAAATCGAGAGTCCGCAATATTTTGTCCAGAACACCGAGAAAATACGTCAGTTCTTTTTGAGTATTGTCGCAACCGAAACTGACTCTTACGGCACCTTGACTTAAGGTGCCGAGACTTTTATGCACGAGCGGAGCGCAATGAAGTCCGCCGCGCACGCATATATCGAAATCGTTCAATTTGTCTGCCACGACGGAACTGTCCAACGCGCCGAAATTGAACGCCACGACACCGACATCGACGTCGCGAGTGTATACTTTCGCACCGAGCGTAGTAAGACCGTAAATAAGATTTTTCGATAATCTAACGATATTTTTTCGGGATTCTTCGATGTTTTCCCAAGTCCATTGCGCGGCTTTATGCAGACACGCTATTCCGCCCGAAAACTGCGTTCCCGCCTCAAACGAATCGGGCGTTTCGATTTGGGGATATAAATCGTCCGAAAACGTACCCGTACCGCCGTACAACAAAGGTTTTAAGCTCACGTCGTTGCGCACTATCAAAAAGCCCGTGCCTTGCACGCCGTGCAATCCCTTATGACCGGGGCAAGCGAGCATTGCGATATTGTCTCTCGACATATCCGTATCGATATACGGCACGCTTTGCGCTCCGTCGACTATAAGCGTTACGCCGTGTTTTTTTGCGATTTTTCCTATTCTTTCCACGTCGTTAATCGCTCCCGTCACGTTGCACGCTCCGCCGAATACGAAGCAATCGGCATTTGAGGCAGTTTGCTCAATATCCGATATTCTAATGCGTCCGTTTTCGTCTCTCGGGAGTACGGTAAGATTGATTGCTCCGTCTTTTTTCATCTTGAACAGAGGTCTCAAAACGGAGTTATGTTCGTTTTGAGACGTAACGACTCTCGCGCCGTGCTTTATACCTCCGAATAGGGCAAGATTCAACGCTTCCGTGCAGTTTTTCGTGAAAATCACGTCGTATCCGTCGCTTGCTCCGAGCATTTTTGAGAGATACTCTCGGCATTGTTCTACGCAAAAAGTTTTTTCAAGCGATTCTTTATGTCCGCTTCGTCCCGCGTTTGCCGAATGCGTAACGTCGAAAAAGAGCGCGTCGAGCGCACGTTTTGGTTTGAATCTCGAAGTTGCCGCATTGTCAAAATATACCATATCCCTTATTCCTACTATGCAACTTATGCTTTTCGACACAAAAAATGTGTTGGCGCAATATACTAAATCGAGGGCGGATACATATAATTCGGGAGGGGGTATATGAGAGAATTTTTCGTTGCATTCCGTTCTCGCGCCGAAGCGGTGCGTTTTTATGAGGATTTAATATCCTATCGTATCGCTTGCAAGATTATCAATACGCCGTCATCTGCGAAAATCGGTTGCGGATTGTCCGTAAAACTGTTTGCAAGAGATATGCAACAGGCAAAAGTTATTCTGCAAAGAGGAAGATACAATTCGGCAATCGGTTTTTACTATTTCTCTCCCGACGGCAGCGCGATAAGATTGTAAGCAAATCTCGCATCGGCTCGGCTTGTGCGGCGCGCGCATACGCAATTTGGCGCGTATGCGCGCAAACTCTTGCAAATATGCGGAATTTGTGCGATAATTGCGCTATGACAGAGCAAAATCTCACAATCTATCGTTTGCTTGACCAAGCGCATCCCGACGCAAAGTGCGAACTCGATTATTCCACGCCCTTCGAATTGCTCGTGGCGGTTGTGTTGTCGGCGCAATGTACGGACAAAAGGGTAAATCTGGTTACGGCAGAGCTTTTCAAAGTTGCGTCCACGCCTCGACAGTTTGCGGATATGAGTCTCGACGAACTGGAAAGGCGCATTTTCTCTTGCGGTTTTTATCATAATAAAGCCGTGGCAATAAAGAAATTGAGTGAGGAGATTTTGCAAAACGGCGGTATGCCGAACACGTTCGAAGGTCTTGAAAAGTTGTCGGGCGTCGGCAGGAAAACCGCAAACGTGGTATGCTCCGAAGCGTACGGACTGCCTGCAATCGCAGTCGATACGCACGTTTTCAGAGTGGCAAATCGCTTAGGTCTCGTAAACGAAAAAACGCCCGAAGCCACCGAAAAGTCGCTTATGAACGCGTTTGACAGAGACAAGTGGTCTCATTTGCATCATCTGCTTATTTTTCAAGGCAGATACGTTTGCAAATCCCAACGTCCAGAATGCGACAAGTGCAATTTGAGAGCGTACTGCAATTATTACAAAAAACTATCTGTTTCAACGGAAAAAGTATGAATAGATACCGCATTTTATCCAAAAAAAGTCTTGCACCCAACGTCAACGAGTACGTTATAGACGCTCCGCTCGTGGCAAAGCATTGCCTTGCGGGGCAATTTGTCATTTTGCGTACGGACGAGGACGGGGAACGCGTTCCGTTTACCGTCTGCGATTATTCCCGCAGCGACGGCACGGTTTCCGTACTCGTACAGGAAGTTGGATATACCACAATGAAACTTGCCTCGATGAACGAGGGAGACTGTCTTGCCGACTTCGTCGGACCGCTCGGCAATCCAACCGATTTGACGGAGTATCGCAATATATGCCTTGTAGGAGGCGGAATCGGAAGCGCGGTTATTTTTCCGCAGGCAAAACAACTCTTTTCGGACGGAAAACGTCCCGACGTGGTGCTTGGCGCGCGCAATAAGGACTTGTTGGTTTACGTTGACGAATTTGAAAAATATTCCGATTTGCACATAGTTACCGACGACGGCTCCGTAGGCGAAAAAGGGTTTGTGACAGATATGCTGGCAAAACTTATCGACGGCGGTAAACGTTACGATTGCGTTTTTGCGGTCGGACCGTTGCCGATGATGAAAGCCGTCTGTTCGCTTACGAAACGCTACGGTATTCATACCGTCGTGAGTATGAATTCTATGATGGTAGACGGTACGGGAATGTGCGGATGTTGCAGACTGACCGTAGGCTCGCAGACGAAATATGCGTGCATAGACGGTCCCGAATTTGACGGACATCTCGTAGATTTCGACGAAGCAATCTTGCGAAGCAAGGCGTATAAAACGCAGGAGAAAGAGCATTACTGCAATCTGAGGAGGCAATATGGTAAAGACTGAAAGACATCCGATGCCTACCAAGAAGCCGAACGAGCGTATATTCGATTTTAAGGAAGTTGCGCTCGGATATACTCCGCAACTCGCAACCGAAGAAGCGTTGCGTTGTCTCGATTGCAAAAACGCGCCGTGTATGCAGGGTTGTCCCGTCGGCGTGCAGATACCTCGTTTTATAAGACAACTTAAAGACGGAGACGTGCAAGGTGCGCTCGAAATAATCAAAATAGACAACAATCTGCCCGCAATTTGCGGCAGAGTTTGTCCGCAAGAAAATCAATGCGAAAAATTCTGCGTGCGCAAGGAGAAACTCGGAGGTTCTGTCGCAATAGGCAATCTCGAAAGATATTGCGCGGACACGGCAGTTGAAAAAAGTTTCGATATTAAGCCGGCCACGGGAAAAACCGTTGCTGTCGTCGGTTCTGGACCTGCGTCGCTTTCTTGCGCCGCCGACCTCGCTCGCGCCGGCGTTAAAGTGACGGTTTTCGAAGCGCTTCACAAGGCAGGCGGAGTGCTTGTGTACGGAATACCCGAGTTTCGTTTGCCAAAGTCCGTCGTGAAAAAAGAAGTGGACTCGGTGCGTGCGCTCGGAGTGAATATCGTTACAGACGTGGTTATAGGCAAAACGCTTTTCGTGGACGAATTGCTTGACGAGTACGACGCCGTTTTTATCGGCTCGGGCGCAGGTGTTCCTATGTTTTTGCATATTGAGGGCGAAAACCTTAACGGCGTATATTCCGCAAACGAGTATCTTACGAGAGTCAATCTTATGGAAGCGTATAAGTCCGACTGCGTAACTCCTATCCACAGAGGCAAAACCGTCGTGGTGGTCGGAGCAGGCAACGTGGCTATGGACGCCGCAAGAACGGCAAAACGCCTAGGCGCGAACGTCAGATTGGTGTATAGAAGAAGCAGAGCGGAAATGCCTGCGAGAGGCGAGGAGATTGTCCACGCCGAACAAGAGGGTATAGACTTTGAATTGCTTGCGAATCCCGTCAAAATTATGGGAGACGAGCAAGGCAACGTTCAAGCAATCGAGTGCGTGCGTATGCGACTTTCGGAACCCGACGAAAGCGGTAGACGCCGTCCCGTCGCGATTGAAAACAGCGAGTTTACGATAGATTGCGACGAGGTTATAGTTGCGCTCGGTACCACTCCGAATCCGATAATAAAAAACAGTTTTCCCGCGCTCGCTACGTCGGCAAAAGGCACGATTATCGCAGACGAAAACGGCAAAACGAATATAGATAGGCTTTATGCGGGCGGAGACGCGATAACGGGTGCGGCAACGGTCATTCTCGCAATGGGCGCAGGCAAAAAATCCGCAAAAGCGATAATAGAAGAATTCCAAAAGCAAAAATAAACCAAATACACTTGAGAAGGTGAGAATATGTTTCTCGATTATGTAAAGATTTTTATAAAAGCAGGCAACGGCGGCAACGGCAAAGTGTCCTTCCACCGCGAAAAATTCGTTCCTAACGGAGGACCCGACGGCGGAGACGGCGGAAACGGCGGAGACGTCGTGTTCGTTGCCGACAAAGATATGAATACGCTCGTCGACTTCAAATATCAGAAGTTTTATCGTGCGCAAAACGGCGGAGACGGCGAGGCAAAGAACTGTACTGGTAAGTCTGCGCCGAATCTTATTATCAAAGTGCCTGCAGGCACCGTGATAAGAGATACGCAAAGCGGTAAGGTAATTGCCGACTTGTTTGACGACGGAGAGACTTTCGTCGCTCTGAAAGGCGGTAGAGGCGGCAAAGGCAACAATCGCTTCGCTCACGCAAAACGCCAAGCGCCTTCGTTTTCGCAGTTGGGAGAGACGACCGAAGAACATCAGGTCACGCTCGAGCTTAAAACCATTGCGGACGTCGGACTCGTGGGATTCCCGAACGTCGGCAAGTCTACGCTTTTGAGCGTTTTGACTTCCGCAAAACCCAAAATCGCGAATTATCACTTTACCACAATCAATCCGAATCTCGGCGTCGTGCAGATGTACGACGATAGCTTCGTTATTGCGGATATTCCGGGACTTATCGAGGGAGCAAGCGAGGGAGCGGGACTCGGACATTACTTCCTGCGCCACATCGAAAGAGTGCGCCTTATAGTGCATATCGTGGATATAAGCGGCAGCGAGGGCAGAGACCCCGTTGACGATTATGAAAAAATCAATCGTGAACTTGCATCTTACAGCGACAAACTTGCGCAAATACCGCAAATCGTCGTGGCAGGCAAGAGCGATTTGCTTGTCGACCGTAGCGAAATCGAGAAGTTTGAAAAAGCCGTCGGAAAGAAAGTTTACGTCGTATCTTCCGTTACGCACGAAGGACTTGACGAATTGCTCGCAGTAATAAAACAAAAAGTCGACGAACTTCCGCCTCCGCAACGTATCGAACGCGACGAAGATTTCGAACTCGAACCCAAATCCGACCAGAAATTTACAGTTTCTCGTCTTGACGACGGCTCCTTCTTTGTCGACGGCGGTCTCGTTGACTTCCTCATTCAAAACGTCACAATCTCCTCTCAAGACAGCTTTGCTTTCTTCCAAAAAGTCCTCAAAGACCGCGGCGTAATAGCCGAATTGAAAAAGAAAGGTATGAAAGAGGGGGATATAGTGTGTATCGGCGACCTCGAATTCGAATGGGTAGATTAACGCATCATTGAGCGAATAACTGCGTCAACACCCCATCGGCATCAACTCGTTTACTATCGGTAAATTAGGGTTGCCGCCGACGGGGTGTTTCCTTGTTCATCATCTCAATGATGCGTTAATCTTATCAATCACAATTTTTGCCGTTTTCTCATTACTCATCTATTAGGCGGCTTTTAACGCTTTCCGCTGAGCGAATAACTGTGTCAGCACACAACTCACTTAATAAAATCACTCATTAAAAATAAAATGCAATTATCCCCCTTCCTCAGGTGTTTCCCCTATTCCGTTCCCCCTCTGCGCAATGCTTGAGGGAACCCACGGAAC
>DLKM01000016.1:59480-73049 GCA_002478945.1 Christensenella sp. UBA7588 | reverse complement strand
TCCGCAGGGGGCAACACTCGGCACGCGCATAGACAAGTATCGTCCACTTGTTATATCACTCGTTCGCCGACAAAAAGAACAACACTTGTCGGCTCACTTGTACTATTCGTCGAGCTTGGCGCTCGATGCGGTCGGCGCCTTGCGCCTCCAACTTCGAATAAACACAGTCCGTGTATAGCTACATTATTAAAATTTAACGCAAAAGATTTTTATTATAAAAACTTTATTCTCTCCTGTATTCGTCTTGTGCTTCGTATTCCAATCTGTCAAGGGCTTTTTGTGTCGTCAATTCTCCTTTGCCGAGCGGTGTCAAACAGAGCAGGGCAAGCAGTACGGAAATTGAGCCGAGAATCAGATAATACACTTTCAGCGGAGTTATGAAAGATACCAACGTCAGCACCGCTCCCGAGAAAGCGTAATTTTTGAAATTCTGACGAGAGAGAACAGTTTGAACGATTAGCGAAATCGACGGTTTTTGCTTTACTCGTTTCAAGTCGGGCAGGGAATCGTGCTTTTTGAGGAATCTGTAAACCTCTTTGATTTTTATCGTTCTTACTCGTACGTTTTCGATATTTGCGATTTGAAATGCCTTTCTGTCAATGCCTTTCGTAATGACAAAAACGCTTTTTCTTTCAAGTTTTTTTGCAAGATTGCATATCGAACACATATCGCTTATCGTGAGTGCGGAAAATTTGAAATCTGCGATAATTGCGCTGTTTTCAAGCAAAATATAGTTGCAACCATTCTCGATTTTGTCGTTTTTTATAGCACTTAACAGTAATTTTACAATGTAATCGTTGCCTCTTATGCAAAATTCGAGTGCAAGTCTGTCTGCCGAATACGGCTTGTTTTTCTTCTTCGATATGTACCGTGCGCTCACAATCGCAACGACTGTAAAAGCTACCGAAAATATCAAAGAAGCGGCGAGATTTTCAAACAGGAAAAATGCCCATACGAAAGTAACGAACAGAATCAATATGCTTGCGCTTATATAGTCGATAGTGCGTGCCATATCGTGATTGTTGCCGATAAAACAAAAAACGATACCGTTAAGTGCGATTATTGTTGATATGCGCAAAATAATAATGTATAATCTTTGATATGGCAAGAACATTGGTTTTCGGAGGCGCATTCGACCCTCCGCACATTGAACACGTCAGGATGTGTAAAAGCGCATTGGACGAACTCGGCATCGAGCGTCTCGTCGTCGTGCCTACGTTTTATCCGCCTCACAAGAGTGCGGGATTTTTGTCGTTTGAACAAAGATGCGACCTCGTTCGCACGGCGTTCGAGGGTATGAATTTCACAATCGACGACATAGAAAAAGTTAAGGGCAAAGACAATTACAGCGCGTTGAATCTGCCGTTACTTAAGCAAAAATACGGAGATATAGTGTACCTTATCGGCGGCGACAGCCTCGAGTATCTCGACACTTGGTATCGTCCCGACCTCGTTTTGAAAGCGTGTCCGATTGCCGTTTGTGCAAGAGAAGGGTATGCCGATTCGAAAAAACTCGTGTCCGAACTCGAAAAACGTTACGGCGGAGAGTTGATTTTGCTCGATTACGTCGGGAAAGACGTTTCGTCGTCCAGAATCAAAGCGGAATTGTTGCTCGGAATGAAACCCGATTGCATCGACGATAAGGTGTATGCTCGAATCGTGGAAAACGGACTTTTTTGCGAGTACAAAGATATGGTCGAGAAGTTGAAATCTTTTCAGACGCCCGACCTTTTCGAACACAGCAAAGCCGTGGTTCTTACTGCGGTGGAGTTAAATTCGAGGCACAATCTGAAACAGGACTTTACCAAAGTGTTTTTGGCGTGTCTGTTGCACGACAACGCAAAGCAACGTCCGTCTCTCGACGGGCTTAACGTGCCTGCGGATGCTGTGGGAACGCCCGTATTGCATCAGTTTTTGGGTGCGGAGAAGGCAAAACGAGATTTCGGAGTGCAGGACGAGGACGTCTTGAACGCAATTAGATTTCACACCACGGCAAAAGCAGATATGACTATGCTCGAAAAACTCGTGTATACTGCGGACAGTTTGTCTTTTGACAGGCAATACGAGCCTATTCCGAAGTTGAGAGAGATTGCTATGCAGGATTTTGAAAAAGGTTTTGAGGCGGTGCTTAAGTATACTTACGACAAAGTGCTTGCAAAGGGCAACGGAATGCATCCGCTTACAGAAGAAGCCAAACATTGCTATCTTGACAAATGATTGTCGTCGGTGCATAATTTGAAGTGGGAACTCGCGTATTTTGTCGAGTTTTGCAAAAACTAAAGAAAACTACTCGCTTTTACATATTGCGAATAGGAGGAATTTATGGAACCTATTGAAATGAAAGACGTTATTTGCCGCGAACTCGACGAGCATAAAGCCACGGACATCACGGTTTTGGACGTTGCGCACTTGACCGTTATTGCGGATTATTTCGTTATTTGCACCGCAAAGAGCAATAAGCAGGTCAAAGCACTCGTCGAATTCGTAGACGAGAAAATGAACGAATACGGCATCAGCCCCATTCACACGGACGGCGTGAACGAAGGCAAGTGGGCGGTTCTTGACTACGGCGGAGTTATCGTTCACGTTTTCAACGACGAAACGAGGGTGTTTTATTGCCTTGAAAAACTTTGGGCGGACGGCGGAAATATGCACAAATACGTCCCGACAAACGACTGATTGTCAGAGACGAGAGATAATTTCGTTTCTCGCAAACGGTAAAACAAGTTATAAAAAGTCACAGCCTTGCCGTGACTTTTTTATATAATGCGGATTTTTCTTGTTCGTTCATATCGTCTTTTATTCGCGCGTAAACGTCAACGTCGAACGTTGCGATTACGCTTTTTTTCGTCGCTTTTTCAATCGACGTTTTCACGTCGTCGAGGCATTTGTCTCGGACGCTTTTCAGATATAGCGGGCGAGTAAGCACCGCAACGATAAGAGTTCCGTCGTATTCGAAGCATTTTGCGCTTACGACGTACTCGTTTTGCAAAGCGCAAAATACGGCGTAATCGGGAGTGGGTTGCGCAGAGTCGTTTTCCGTTGCGGTTTGAACGACGTTTTTAGCGGTTTCTATCGGAGTAACGTAGTTTTGCATAGAGTAATTATGAGTGTTTTCTCCGATTTTGATACTCGTTTGCTCGACGTAGGCTTTGTGAATGCGGCTTTACGGCTTGCTTTGACAGAATGTCGAAAATTCGAGTGCTTTTATAATCTCGCATACGCTTGACAATCCGTATGGCTGAGAGTAACATAATAATTGCTTCGGGGCGAGGTGCAAATCCTCACCGGCGGTATAGTCCGCGAACACGCTTTTGCGTGCCGACAAGGTGCGATTCCTTGACCGACGGTTATAGTCCGGACGAGAGAGGCAAAGATGCTTTTTTTAGCGTTGCGCCCTCGAAGGCGCATTTTTTGTTTTTTATCCTTACAAACGATGCGCCAAAGGAGAAAAATGAGCAAAAAAGACGAGATTTCAGAGAAAAGCATCAAATCTCAAAACGCAAAGATTGACGTAAAAGGCACTTTGAAACAATTTAAGAGTGCAAAATTTACCACGGCTTATATCACGAAAGTTGCGATTTTGACGGCAATTTCGTTTATTTTGTATATAGCGCACTTTCCGTTGCCGTTTATGTTCCCGGGATTTTTGGAAATACAGATAAGCGAACTTCCGGCGTTGCTCGCAGGTTTTTCGATGGGGCCGATAAGCGCGTGTATAGTTATCGTGCTTAAGTGCCTTTTCAAACTGGCGATGTCGGGTACGGGAAACGTCGGAGAATTGACGGATATACTTCTCGGCATATCTTTCGTTTTGCCTGCGTCGATAATTTATCAACTTCACAAGGACAAAAAGCACGCGTTGATAGGTCTCGTTGTCGGAAGCGGAATATTGACTGCGCTGTCGCTTCTGGTCAACAGATTTATATCCATACCGTTTTATTCCAAACTGTACGGATTCGACGGTATAGTCGCAAGCGTGACGTCATTGTATAAAAACGTAACGGAAGACAACTTTTATACTTATTATTTGCTCGTAGGCGTGTTGCCTTTTAACATATTAAGATGTATAATCGTAAGCGTTCTGACGTTTGTGCTGTATAAACGTCTGAGCAAAATTTTGCACTGGGACGGCACGAGAATGAAGAAAAAGAGCATATTCGGCACGCACGAGATAGGAAGCGTCGAAGAAACCTATGCGCTTGCGAGCGAGGTTGCCGAGCAGTTGCACGGAGGAGAGACCATTCTTCTCGAGGGAGATTTGGGCGCAGGCAAAACGACTTTCACAAAAGGGCTTGCAAAAGCGTTGGGCGTCAAAGACGAGGTTACCAGTCCGACGTTTACCATTCTCAACGTATACGAGGACGGACGACTCAAACTCAACCATTTGGATATGTATAGAGTGGAAAGTGCGGACGAACTCGAAGAACTCGGTATCGAGGAATGTTTCGACGACGATAGCGTGACGGTTATCGAGTGGAATAAATTCGAGCGTTTCGACGGAAAAGTAATCAAGATTTCTATAACTTCCGACGGGGAAAACAAGCGTGTTTTCGACGTCGAGAGACAGCAATAAGGACGATATGAGCAATATTTTGGCAGTTGATACGACGACTACGGCGTTAAACGTGGTTTTGATAAAGGACGGCGAAGTTTTTTGCAAGTCCGAAGAACTCGGCAAGAGCGGTCATTCCGCAAGTCTTTTGCCGTGTATTGACGACGTTTTGAAGTCGAACGGCGTTGATGTAAGCGACGTCGACGTCGTGGCGTGCGTGGTAGGCCCCGGCTCGTTTACGGGTATCAGAATAGGCGTTTCGGCGTTGACGGCAATAGCGTTTGCAAACGGCGCGAAACGCATTTGCGTAACTTCGTTCGAGCTTATCGCATACAATAGGACGAAAGTCACGGCCGGAGTCGACGCAGGACACGGCAACGTATATCTTGCCGAATGCGAAAACGGCAAAGTCGTATCCGCAAGATTCGTCGAGGCACAAGACGCGAAAAACCTTAAAAACGTGGTGTACGAACCCGTGACGTCGAGATGCGACGCGCTTGCGCAAGTTGTCAAAAACAAGGCGGAAAACGGCGAATTCGTCAACGTTATCGAGCCGTATTATATGAGAAAATCGCAGGCGGAGAGAGAGAAAGATGAAATTTGAGCCGTTGCGATACGAACATTTACGTCAAATGGCACAAATCGAGCGCGAGGCGTTTGACCAACCGTGGAGCGAACGTATGTTTATCCCCGAGGTCGAGGACGAAAACGCGTATTATCTCGTAGGCGTGCGCGGAGACGACGTGATTTGCTACGGCGGTTTTCACAAAGTGGTTGACGAGGCGCATATAACGAATATAGCCGTGCGCGCGGATTTCAGAGGCAAAGGCATCGGTACGCTTCTTATGTCGGAACTGATTTCGAGAGCGAGAATGCTCGGTTTGAAGTATATGACGCTCGAGGTGCGCGACGGCAACGAACCCGCAATAAGATTGTACAAAAGTTTCGGCTTTACCGTCGAAGGAATACGCAAGAAGTATTACAATTACACGCACGACGCGCTCATTATGTGGCTGACTGTGTAAAAGGAGACTTTGACGGGCAATCTTAACGTTATTTGCGAGCAAAACGAGGCGGAATACGCTCTCATAAACGCACACTCGGTGTGCTACGAGCAATTCGGAAAAGGAAAAGATATAGTATTTTTACACGGCTGGGGCGCATCGCGCACAGCTTTTTTATTTGTCGCAAAACGTCTTTGTATTAAGTACAGAACCACGATTTTGGATTTTGCGGGATTCGGGAACAGTCAAGAACCCGACAAGCCGTATACCGTGTCCGAATACGCCGACGACGTGGTAAAACTGTTTGTCGTATGCGGAATAAAAGAAGCGACTTTGGTCGGGCATTCGTTCGGCGGCAGAGTCGCAATCGAGATTGCAAGCAAATATCCGCATCTCGTCGAAAGACTTATCCTCATCGATTCCGCAGGATTAAAACCGAGGCGCAAGCCTTCGTATTACGTTAAAGTTGCAATTCACAAAATTCTCAAAAAATTCGGAAAAAAAGGGCTGAAAGGCTCGAGCGATTACGCAATTTTGTCCGATACGATGAAAAAGACTTTTATAAACGTCGTAAATTACGACCAGCGCGGCGCGCTTTGCAATATCGACGCGCCAACGGTGGTGTTTTGGGGAAATAAGGACAAAGAAACACCGATGTATATGTATAAGTATTTTTTGAAACACGTCAAAAACGTTCAGGGATTTTTGCTCGACGGCGGTCATTTTTCGTATGTGGACGATTATGCCAAATTCATTGCGATTTTGTCCGCATATCTGTCTCGAACGGACTAAAATGCTTTCACCCGAAAAAATCGAATGTTTCACGAAACGTTTTCACAGACGAAAAACACACCAAATAGTGGCGATATGCATAAGATTATCAGATAAAACGAGGTGTGTATGTCGCTTGAAAGAGGAGATTGGTTCTATATTGCGTTGATGATGCTCGATGCGTTCTTTATGACGAGACCGTATCTGTACGTCATTCAAAACGACAATTATCGAATTTGCGAAATTTTTAAGAACAGACGATTGCGCAAGGTATATTTGCTCGATTTGTGCGTTATTGCCGTTTTTTCGGCTATATGGACGGCGTTTTATTTGCTCAAAGCCAAAGCGTTTTGGGGCTTTTTGATTTCGTTGTTCTTTTTTATAACGGAATTGGCGTTGTATTTTATGGAAGATTTGCCCGACCGTAAAAAACCGCTCAAATATACCAAAAGAGCCGTGAGGTGTCTTTGTATCGTTTCGGCGTTCTGTACGGCGTGCGGAGCAATCGCGCTTGCGCTTGCAACGTCCTATCTTGCCGACGAATATATGAGATACCTCGTATTTTTTGCGTATACGCTGGTTTTTCCGTTGTTGTTCATTATTTGCGTATCCGTAGTAAACGTTTTCGAGAGGTTGAACAATTTGAGATACGAGCGTCGCACGGCAAAACGCCTTGCAAAACGTCCAGACCTGATAAAAATCGCAATAACTGGCAGTTACGGCAAAACGTCGGTCAAAAACTTTTTGAGCGAGATTTTGTCTCAAAAATACAACGTATTAAGCACTCCGTCAAGTTATAACACGCCGATGGGAATCTCGAAAACAGTAAACCTGCTCGATAAAACGCACGAAGTCTTTATTGCGGAATTCGGCGCGAGACGGCAGGGGGATATTAAGCGGCTTATGAAAATCGTCAAGCCGAATTTTACTATTCTGACGGGGATAAACGCTCAACATCTCGAAACGTTCGGGAGCGTCGAGAATATTCGTCGAGAAAAATGCAGAATACTCGAAGTCGGAAGCGGAGTGTGCGTAGCAAACGGAGAATTGCGAGAAATTGTGCAAAATTACGTTTCGAGACTAAAAAATATACCCGAAACGATATTTGCAGGACTTGACGAAAACGACGACGTTTATGCAAGCAATTTGTCCGTAACTAAAGATGGGAGCGAATTTGACCTCGTTACGTACAAAGGTACATTCAGAGCGTATACGGGAATTATAGGTGTTCACAACGTGCAGAATATCACGCTTGCGACTGCGATGGCTATGCGGCTGGGCGTTGAAATGCCGTATATTTTGAATGCGATAGAAGGGTTGAGTCCTATTCCTCACAGACAGCAGTTGATTGAGGGCAACGGTATAACCATCATAGACGACAGTTTCAATTCCAATCCCGACGGCGCGAAATGCGCGCTTCTGACGCTCGGTTTGTTTGAGGGCAGAAAGGTTGTTATGACGCCGGGGTTAGTGGAACTCGGAAGTCGCGAGGGCGAAGAAAACTATGCGTTGGGGAAGCGCATAGCAGACGTTGCGGACGTCGTGTTGCTCGTCGGAAAAGTCTACACGCAAAGCATAAAACGCGCGCTCGGAGAGAGTGATTTTTGCGGAGAAATATATTGCTACGACGACTTGAAATCGTGCGAAAACGACTTTCCGAACGTGCTTCGTGTCGGGGACGTGCTGTTGATTCTCAATGATTTGCCGGATATATACGACGAGAAAATTTGATAGAAAGTATTGTAAAAACGCCATAAATTTATAAAACTATTCTAAAAATATGCCGTTTTTAGAATAAAAATCGAATTTGTACTCTAAAAACGCACGAAAAATCTAATCGTGCGTTTTTGCGCGCTTGCGCACTCACGGTTTTGAAACGCAGAGCATATACTGACACAAAATAAAACACGAGGTGCTTATGCGAAAAAAAGTTGCGTTGATTTTCGGCGGCCGTTCGCTCGAGAGAGAAATCTCGATTATCACGGCTATGCAAGCGTTTCAAAATATAGACAAATCGCTTTTTGACGTCAAACCGATATATATGTACGAAGGCGATTTTTACGCGGACAACGTAGACAAAATATCTTGTTTCGTAAACTTCAATCCTGCCGAACACAAAAAGATTTTGCTCGTCAAGGGGGAGTTTTACACTCTTAAACGAGACAAACTTTCAAAGTATTTCAAGCCCGACGTCGCGCTTTTGTGTTGTCACGGCGGAGAGGGAGAAAACGGGATTCTGCAATCGTTGCTCGAGTATAACGGAGTTGCGTATACGTCGTCGGACACTTTATCGTCTGCGGTGTGTATGGACAAAGTTGCCTCGAAGCGTATTTTCGAGACGTTGCTTCTCAATGTTTTGCCTTACGAATCGGTGTCTAAGGCGGAGTTCGAATCGGACGAGGACGGCGTTTTGGAACGCGTCGAGGGAATTTTGTATTATCCGCTTATCGTCAAGCCGTCGTCGCAAGGCAGCAGTATAGGAATCGGCGTGGCAAAAGACAGGGAAGAATTGCGATTTTGTCTGCAGGTTGCGTGCAAATTCGACGATAAAATCGTGGTTGAAAAGAAACTATGCGATTTCAAAGAGGTTAATTGCGCTTGTTTTTATGAAAACGGGGAGTACGTTATATCGCAAACGGAGCAACCTTGCACCGCAAGCGACTTTCTCACTTTTGACGACAAATACACTTCGGGAGGCAAAATGAGCGGTATTTCGCGCATTATGCCTGCCGACGTCGGTTCTCTCGACCTTATCGTAAAAGCCGTAACCGAGCGCGTTTACAAGGAACTCGGATTGTTCGGTGTCGTCAGAGTAGATTTTCTCGTCGACGAGAGAAACAACAAGGTCTATGTCAACGAAATCAACACTATTCCTGGTTCTATGGCGTTCTATTTGTTTGAGGGAGCGGGTATATCGTTTGCCGATTTGTTGACAAAACTGTGCGAACAGGCAATTTTGCGCCGCACTTCGTGCAAAAAACGGACGGTATATCAAACCAACGTGCTCCGCAATTTCGTCGGCGGTACAAAAATGCGAAAATGACGGTTTTATCGCTTTATAGATAGCGTGGTCATCGCTTGTCAAAATCGCGCGAGTGTGTTATTATTTGCTAAATAATAAACGAGGTGCGAAATGGACAAGATTAAGATGACTGTTCCGCTTGTGGAAATCGACGGAGACGAGATGACGAGAGTGCTTTGGCAATGGGTCAAAGATATACTTATTTTGCCGTACGTCGATTTGAAAACGGAATATTACGATTTATCCATACAAAACAGAGACGCAACGGACGACGCGGTAACGGTCGAAGCGGCGCACGCTTGCCTTAAATACGGCGTCGGAGTGAAGTGCGCAACCATTACGCCCAACGCTCAAAGAGTGGAGGAATTCGGCTTGAAACGTATGTATCCGAGTCCAAACGCCACGCTTCGCGCGATTATGGACGGCACGGTATTTCGCGCTCCCGTGCTTGTAAAAGGCATCACTCCGCTCGTTCCGGCGTGGACGAAGCCGATAGTTATCGCGCGTCACGCATACGGAGACGTATATAAGGCGGTCGAAATCAAAGCCCACGGCGGAAAAGCGACGCTTTCCTGCGACGGAGAGGTCAAAACCGTGTTCGATTTTGACGGAGAGGACGGCATATTGCAGGCACAACACAATACCGATAAGAGCATAAAGAGCTTTGCGAGAAGTTGTTTTTCTTACGCTTTGTCTCAAAAACAAGATTTATGGTTCAGCACGAAAGACACGATTTCCAAGATATACGACCATAGATTCAAAGACATATTCCAAGAGATTTACGACGCCGAATACAAGCAAAAGTTTGAAGAAGCGGGAATCGAATATTTCTACACGCTCATCGACGACGCCGTGGCAAGAGTTATGCGTTCTCACGGCGGATTTATCTGGGCGCTCAAGAATTATGACGGAGACGTTATGAGCGATATGGTGGCAACCGCATTCGGTTCGCTTGCTATGATGACTTCGGTTTTGGTGTCTCCGACGGGCGCATTCGAATACGAAGCGGCGCACGGCACGGTTACGAGACATTTCAGAAAGCATCAGGCAGGGGAGGAAACTTCCACAAATTCCGTTGCCACGTTGTTTGCGTGGACGGGTGCATTGCGCAAAAGAGGAGAACTTGACGGCAATGACGAACTCGTTGCTTTTGCCGAGCGTCTCGAAAAAGCTACGCTCGACACAATCGAGAACGGAGAGATGACCAAGGACCTTGCAGTTTTGTTCAACCTCGAAGGCGTGCAAGTCAAGCCGCTCAACAGCAGACAATTCCTCGAAGCTATCGCAAAGAGATTATAATTTCAGCCGATTAGATACTGTAAAACACAAATATCGTATCAAAAAAAGCACCTCGAACAGAGGTGCTTTTTTATTGCGTTAATTATATTAAAATCGGGGCGTTTTCGATTTGCTACGGTATCGATTAAACCGTTACGACGTTGTGCAATCAGTTTTGTGCGACTTCGTTTTGCTTTGCGTATATAACGTTGTCTCCCACGATTTTAATCTCGTTTGGCATACCTTCTCTCGCATCGTCGGGGAGGTAAATTATAATTTGTTTTTCGACGTCGAAGTCCTTAAACATAAAGAAAAACAATCTCTTTATCGTCGTGTCGTCTTTCCTCGGAGCAGGAGTCTCGCGAAGCGTTACGGTGCCGTCTTTCAAACGCGACAATTCTATTTGATTTTTGTATTTTTCATAGTATCGGAAAGACGCAAAGCCGAGTTTATCGGAATCGGTTGTGTAGACGATAACTGCGGTCTTGTCTGTTAAATCAAGCACGATTGAGGTTAGTTTGTCGCCGCCTTCGACTTCGTTTACGGTCTGTTGAACGTATCTCAGTTCGGCTTGAGTGTAATAACCGCTGTCGTTCATAAACGTTTCGGTCGCTTTTACCCATTCTTCTCTGTTGATGCAGCCCAAAGCCGCGGAAACAATGGTAAAGACTGCGCCGAGTGCCATTATCACTATGGCTATATTCGACACGGTTAAGTAGTCCTTGAAAGTTTTTTTGCCGTCGGATACGACGGTCGTTTCTTCTTTTTTAGGGGCGTCGGGGAATTCCCAACCCATTTTTTTGTTGTAGAAAGCGTAATACTTTTTATAAATATCGATAAAGCCTATCGCAATGCCTATCGCAATCGAACCTGCGCCGGCAAGTATGAGAAATACCATTGCGCTTTTGAAAGCGAAACACGATGCAATCGAATAAAACCACAAAAGCAAACCGCCCCCGAACAGCGCAATCATAAGCGCAATCATAAGGACGAACGGAATGTTGATGACAACTCTTTTCAGGAAGCTGTTTTTTTGCGTTGCGATTCGTTTCATAGCCTTATTATACTATCCCGCTTTTGCAAAGTCAAACGGACTTTTACAAATGTCGTTTATACGCGCGTTTCAATAGTCGTTTCGAGTTCTTTTTGCCGAAAAACCTAAATACAATTTATCAGTGCGGCGGTTGCGTCGTCAAAAAGAGAAAATAAGCGTAAATTCGACTTTTGGCGACACAATTTCTTGATATTTGCACTTATTGCAATCGTATAATCGAGGTGAAATCGTGTTCGTAACGGTAAAAAAGGCAACTATTGTAAGCGCAATCACAATTCTTTTGACAGCGATAATACTTCTGTCGTCGGTCGGCGTAACGCAGACGGCGTGCGTGTTTTTCAATAAAAGCACGCGAAAAATTCCCGTTTATAGCGTGGAAACGCAGGGAGAGAGAAAAGTAATCGCGCTCACTTTCGACGCGGCGTGGGGAGCGGATAAAACGCAGGGCATTATCGATATTCTCAATTCGCACGGAGCAAAAGGCACTTTCTTTCTCGTCGGATTCTGGATTGACAAGTATCAGGAGGAGACAAAAGCCATTGCAAACGCAGGGTTCGATATAGGCAATCACTCTCGCAATCATCTCAATATGCCGAAGTTGTCGGAAGAAGAAATAAAGAATGAAATTCTTTACGTCAACGACAGAGTGAAAGATTTGACGGGGAAAACGCCCAAATACTTCCGCGCGCCCTTCGGAGATTACAACAACAAACTTATGACCTCGCTCGAGAGTTTGGATATGATAGGCGTTCAATGGTCGATAGACTCTCTCGATTGGAAGGGACTGAGCGCAAAACAGATTTACGACAGAGTGGTGCCAAAAGCAAAGAGCGGCGACATAGTGCTGTTTCACAACAACAGCGACCACGTTCTCGACGCATTGCCTATGGTTCTTGCGGCGTTAAAGGAACAGGGATTCGAATTCGTAACTATATCTTCGCTCGTTGCGGACAAGAATTTCACAATCGATTCAAACGGCGTTCAACATAAAAACGCATAGAAATACAGGAGTGATATTATGAGCTATGAACAAATGCAAAACAACCAGGTCTTTTTGAGCGGCAAAGTCTCGAGCGGACCGCAATTCTCCCACGAAATTATGGGCGAAAAGTTTTTTGACGTGACAATATCCGTCAAAAGATTGTCGGGGCAGGAGGACGTTATACCGCTTACGATAAGCGAACGCATAATGCAGGAGGAATCGTTTGAAATCGGCAATCTAATCGGTGTAATTGGACAATTTCGCAGTTACAACAAAATGATTGACAATCACAGTAAACTCGTGTTGAGAGTGTTTGTGCGCTCCTTGTGCGAGCCTGACGAAAACAATCCCAACCATATCGAAATCGATGGCTTCGTATGCAAGCCGCCCGTGTACCGCACAACGCCGTTCAAACGTGAAATCACTGACCTGCTTTTGGCAGTTAACCGTGCCTACAACAAGTCCGATTATATTCCTGCCATAGCGTGGGGAAGAAACGCTCGCTACGCCTCCGCCTTTTCCGTCGGAGACAAAATTCACATAGACGGACGCATTCAATCTAGAGTATATCAAAAACAACTTGATGACGGGACGGTGGAGGAACGGACTGCCTATGAGGTTTCCATAACCAGGTTCTAAAACCGCGCTAAATCGCGCCTAACTTTGTCAGCACCCCGAGGAGCGCAAATCACGTACGCAAATGTACGTTGGGTTTGCTACCTCGGGGTGCTTTCGTGTTATGCATCGATTTAGCGCGGTTTTAGCGTTCTTGTAAACGGTTTTAGCGTTCTTGTAAACGGTTTTAGCGTTCTTGTAAACGGTATGTGCAACTTCAAAGACGTAACATGAGCCGCAAGGCGGCGAGCAAATCGAGCGTCGAGGTTGACGAATAGTACAAGCGAC
>DLKM01000016.1:0-59310 GCA_002478945.1 Christensenella sp. UBA7588 | reverse complement strand
AGGAAGGGGGAAGTTGCATTTTATTTCAAAATTTCGCACTTTACAATTCGCTCTAATGTTGATATAATAAGTTATCTATATGAAAGTATGGGGGAATGCGAATATGAATCTTAAAGAATTCACTCTTAAAATCGGCTATCGCGTCAACGGCAAGTATAACGAAGAATCCTTGGATTCTTCCGACGTCAAAAACGGATATTCGGGAGAATATTTTGACGTAAGAGACGAGGGCGGAGAAAACGCCGTCAAAATTGTCGTAAACGCAAAGACGCCCGTCAAAGCGGAACTTGCAGAATTGATTTACGACCGTTATTACGAGCAAACAGAAAGATTTTTTGCCAACGGTTTTCAGTCTTGGACGTCGTCGAGAGAGTATAAACGCACGGATACGCAATACGGATTGCGCACGCTTTCGAATCTTCCGATTGCAAGAACGTTTTCGGGAGCGAGCGGAGACTATGCGTTTACGGAATACGGCAAGAGTCTTTATCACAGCTTCTCGTATACTTATTTCCGCATAGACGAAAAGGTGGAGCTTGTAGGTTCGCTCAACGAGCGCACGGGCTATACGATTTTTTACGCCGACTATGCCCAAAACGTTTTTGCCGCAGTCAAAGACGTCGAAGGTTTGACTTTGGACGGAGAATACGAGTTGTTCGATATTGTCAGGTTCCAAGGCGCGTACGACGACGTTTTCGACGCGTATTTTGCTCTTTATCCGCGCAAAAACACGGGCAGGGTGCAACATCTTGCAGGCTACACCTCGTGGTATAACTATTATCAGAACATCAACGAGGAGATTATCTTGCGAGACCTCGAAGGTTTGTCGAAAGCAGGCAAAAACGCAAATATTTTCCAAATAGACGACGGTTACGAAACGAAAGTGGGCGACTGGGATATGGATACCGTCAAGTTCCCCAACGGTCTTGCTCCGATTGTCGAAAAAATACACGCTCAAGGCTTGATGGCAGGGCTTTGGTATGCTCCGTTTGCCGCGCAATTCAAGGCTAACGTCATCAAAAATCATCCAGACTGGCTCATTCGCAACAAGCACGGCAGACCCGTCGTAAGCGGTATCGCGTGGGGCGGCTTCTATGCTCTCGACTTTGAAAAAGAGGAAGTGCGCGAGTATATCAAATCTTTCTTCGATAAGGTTTTCAACGAGTGGCATTTCGATATGGTCAAACTCGACTTTTTGTACGCCGCGGCAATCGAGCCGAGAAACGGAAAGACGAGAGGTCAACTTATGTGCGAGGCTATGGACTTTTTGCGCGAGTGTTGCGGAGAAAAGATTATCCTCGGATGCGGCGTTCCGCTTGCTCCTGCGTTCGGTGTGGTGGACGCTTGCAGAATCAGTTGTGACGTCGAGAACACTTTCAAAGAAAAATTCTACGTCAAAGTGACCAACCAAGAGATAATTTCCGCAAAAATGGCAATGATAAACAGCATTTATCGTCGTCATCTCAACGGCAGAATTTGGGCAAACGACCCCGACGTATTCTTCTTGCGCGACGACGGAATGAAGAAAGCCGGCTACACGATGCAACAAAAGCAACTTCTTGCAAAGGTAAATCACATTTTCGGCGACGTATTGTTCGTAAGTGACGATATAGGCGCGTACGACGACGTGAAAATGCAGATTTTGCTCGATTCATACAAAAAATTCGACGGCAAAGTGTTGTCGGCGGAGCATATCGCGCCCGAGATACTTAAAGTGGTGTTCGTTGAAAACGAAAGAAAGCAAATGCTCGTATTCGACGATTTGAGCGGAGATTATATCGTGCAAGAGGCGGAATAATCGATGATACTTTTTGACAACGTCAAAAAAGTGCGCGACGAGGTTGCAAAGTATCCGCAGACCGTCACGCTTATAGCCGCTACGAAAACCCAAACCAAAGAAACGATAGACGAGTTTAAGGCGTTTGCGCCCGATTTTGCTTTGGGAGAAAACAGAGTGCAGGAACTCGTCGAGAAATACGACGAGCGTTACGAGTGGCATCTTATAGGGCAACTTCAGACCAACAAGGTCAAATATATTGCCGACAAAGTGCGATTGATACACTCGCTTGACAGAATCGACCTTGCAAAAGAGATAGAAAAGCAAGCCGCAAAACACGGCAGAGTTATGTCTTGCCTTGTCGAAATCAATATGGGCGGAGAAGCGACCAAGGGCGGAGTCGAACCTTGTTGTGCGCTTGACTTTATCGAGAGTATGCAAGAGTATCCGCATATTAAGGTCGAGGGAGTTATGAGCGTTCTTCCCAACCTGTCGGACGAGGTTGAACTCAATCGTCTGTACGAGAGGCTTCAACGCATATACGAGGACGCAAAATGCCTCAAAAATTGCGGAAAAGATATACAATATCTTTCTGCTGGAATGAGTCTCGACTACAAGATTGCGCTTGCGCACGGCTCGAATATGATAAGGCTCGGCAGAATGCTTTTCGGAGAGCGTGTGTACGCGGGCGGCAATACGCAAAAATAATTTGTAAATAACGAAAACGAGGATAAATATGGACGAAAGATTTTATCGCAACGAAGCGAGAGACGGCGTGCAAAACGGCTCGGGCAGACCTTTTATGCGCCCGACGGCACCTGCGCAACAAGCGCCGATTTATTCGCAACCCAACGTGCAAAGCGTACAAAACGGCGGAGTTATCATCTATTCTCCCCGTACTTATCAGGACGTGCAACTGCTTATCGACCATCTCAGAATGAGAGAGCAGGTTATCGTCGATTTTTCCACGCTCAATCAACAGTCGGTGTACCGCATTCTCGACTTTATGAGCGGAGCGGTGTACGCTTTGAGCGGTAGTATTCAACAGATAACGAAGAACATTTTTCTTTTCGCGCCGCAGGGAGTTACGATTACGATACCTCCGCAACTGAGAGCGTAAGGAGCGTTTATGCAATTTAACGATAAAGAAGAAAAAATAGATTTCAAGAAGTTCTTTTCCGAGTGGAAAGTCGATATAAAATCCCGTTGGTGGATTTTGCTCGTAGAGCTTGCCGTGATAGCGGTTATTCTCGTTGCGGACTTGCTTACCAAAAAGTATGCAAGCGAGTTTTTGCTTACGCAATCGGGTTTCAGAAGAAACGACTTTATACCCGGTCTGATTAACCTTTATTATACCGAGAACGACGGCGCGGGATTCAGCATTTTCCAAGGCAAAACGGTTGCGTTGACCGTTATAACGTGCATCGTGGTGGTGTGCCTTGCGGTGTACTTGTTTTTTGCGCTCAAGCAAAGCGAGTGGCTTCGCATTTCACTCGTATTTATAACCGCAGGCGGAATCGGCAACATCGTCGACCGCATCGCGTTCGGCTACGTCCGCGATTTTATCGAGTTTGCTTTCTGGAAAGAATTTGCGGTATTCAATATTGCGGATTCGTTCGTGACGGTCGGGGCGTTTATGCTTATAATCGTCCTAATAGTTATGCTTGTGAAAGAGGGCAAGAAAAACCAAAAAGAGTTTGAAGAAAAACAGGCGGCAAATCCTACCGTCGAAGAAGGTGTAGACCCTCTCGATATGCCTCAAAATCTCAATCCTATGCTGAAGTCGGAAAACGAGTTTACTTTCGAGCAACCTAAAACCGCTATCGATGTGAAAACAGAGAATGCGGATAACGATGCGGAAAGCGTTGCGGAAAATGCGGAGAACGACTCTCAAAATTCGTCAAACGACGAGGTTAAACCGCAAGAAACTCCGAGTGCGGAGGCGCATTGCGATTCTACCGAATCCGCAGAATCCGAGCAAAAAGAGGAAGAATAATGGAGTATACCGCCACTCAAAGCCAAAGACTTGACGTTTTTATTGCGGAGAAGTGGGGAATTTCCCGCTCCAACGCAAAGACCGTCATCGAAAGAGACGGCGCGCTTGTCAACGGTCAAAAAAAGACGAAAAGCGGTTTCGAACTCAAAGTCGGAGACGTCGTTGAGTTTGACGTGCCTGCTCCCGAGGTTCTCGAGGTAAAGGCGGAAAACATTCCTCTCGACATCGTCTATCAAGACGAATATATGGCGGTAATCAACAAACCGCAAGGTATGGTGGTGCATCAGGCAAGTTCTTACAAAAAGAACGACACCCTCGTCAATGCGCTTTTGTATAATCTTGACAGTTTGAGCGGCATAAACGGAGTTATACGCCCCGGAATAGTGCATAGGCTCGATAAAGACACGTCGGGATTGTTGGTGGTTGCCAAAAACGACGAAGCGCACAAAAGCCTTGCAAGTCAAATCGAAAAAAAGACCGCAAAACGCATATATTACGGACTTTGCGACGGCAACTTCAAAGAGGACGAAGGGGTTGTGGACAAGCCCATTGCCCGTAGCAAAAAAGACCGCAAAAAAATGGCGATAGACGAGGACGGCAGGCGTGCGGTTACGCATTATCGCGTGCTTGAGAGATACGGCAAATACACGCTCGTGCGTTTCGAACTGGAAACGGGGCGCACGCATCAGATAAGAGTTCACGCCGCATCGCTGCATCATCCCGTTGTCGGAGACGAAGTGTACGGAGGTTCAACCGCACTTTATAAAAACGGACAGTTGTTGCACGCAAAAGAACTTGTTTTGAGCCATCCGCATACGGGCGAAATAATGCGTTTCGAGTGCGATTTGCCAGATTATTTTCAAGCCGTTCTCAATAAATTGAGAAACACAACTATAAAAAATCAATAAATACGGAATACTTGCAAAGATTTTTTGCGGTTTACGGATAGTTTTACAATCTTATGAAAAAACGAAAGACGGAAAATAACGAACGCTTTTTCGCGCGTTTCGTGTCGTATTACAAACCTCACAAGGGTACCTTTGCCCTCGATATGCTATGCTCGTTTATCTTTTCGATAAGCGGACTTTTTTATCCCATTATATCCCAACGCATACTTAGAGAGAGTATACCCAACGGCATTTTGAGCGAAGTGCTTATTTTGTGCGCGGTGCTTCTCGGCATATATATTTTGAGAGCGGGAATGAACTATTACGTCAATTATTACGGTCACGTTATGGGCGTAAAGATGCAAGCGAATATGCGTAGCGACCTTTTTGCGCATCTTGAAAAATTGCCGTATTCGTTTTACGACAACAACGAAACGGGACAACTGATGACGAGAATGACCAACGACTTGTTCGACGTGTCGGAGCTTGCGCACCACGGTCCCGAAAACTTGTTTATAACCACGTTCGTCACGGTCGGCTCTTTCGTGTATCTTTGCACGATAAGTTGGAAACTTGCGCTTATCGTCTTTGCGTTTTTGCCGTTTTTGTTCATTATAGCGTTTGCTTGCAGGCGTAATATGTCAAAGGCTTTCAAAAAGAGTAGAGAAGAAGTGGGAAACATCAACGCCACGCTCGAAAACAGCATAGCGGGCATACGCGTGACCAAAGCGTACGCAAATGCCGAGTACGAGCAATCAAAGTTTGAAAAAGACAACGGAAATTACGTCAAAGCGCGTTCCAAAGCCTACAAGGCAATGGGTACGTTCTCGTCGAGTATGAACTTCGTTACGCAGGTGTACAACGTGATAGTGTTGCTTGCAGGCGCGCTGTTCTGCATATACGACGCGGAAAACTTCGATTACGTCGATTTGGTGGCGTTTATGTTGTCAATCAACCTTTTTATTTCGCCTATCCAGACACTCATTCAGTTCTTCGAGCAGTTGCAAGACGGCGTAACGGGATTCAAACGCTTTATTGCGATTATGGATATTCCGATTGAGAAAGAAAGCCCAACGGCGCACGACGTCGACAGACTTGACGGAGATATCGTTTTCAAGGACGTGAACTTTGCCTACAACGATGACAAAGAGGTGCTGAAAGATATAAACCTCACAATCGAAAACGGAAAAATGTATGCGTTCGTCGGTGCGAGCGGTGGCGGAAAAACCACGCTTTGCCACTTGATTCCCAAGTTCTATCCGCTTGAAAACGGTATGATATACATCAACGGCGAGCCGATAGAGGAAATCAAAAACGACAGTTTGCGCAAGAATATAGGCATCGTACAACAAGACGTGTTCTTGTTTACGGGTACGTTCAAGGAGAATATTGCCTACGGCAAAGAGGGCGCAACCGACGAGGAAATCATAGAAGCGGCAAAACGTGCGGATATACACGACTACATTTCGTCTTTGCCCGACGGCTACGATACGCAGATAGGCGAGAGAGGAGTGAAACTCTCGGGCGGACAGAAACAGCGTTTGAGCATCGCGCGCGTGTTCCTCAAAAATCCCGCAATACTCATTCTCGACGAGGCTACGAGCGCGCTCGACAACGCCACGGAAGCAATCATTCAAAAGGCTTTGTTCAAACTCTGCGAGGGAAGAACCACGCTCGTCGTGGCGCACAGGCTTTCCACAGTTCGCAACGCAGACGAAATCGTCGTGGTAAATCAAGGCAGAATCATCGAGCAAGGCACGCACGAACAGCTTATTGCGCTCGGCGGCGCATACAAAAAATTGTACGACGCACAGTTTTCCGAGGACGCCGACGTCTGCGACGATATAGAAATCAACTGAATTTAGAAAACGTTTGCAGACCGATTTTAGCGGTTTTGATAGATTGTCGATTGTTTGTCGGCGCAACGTATGTATATGGTAAAGTTGTTTTCCGCGAGTGGCGGAAAGCAACTTTTATTATTGTTTTTTATTCTATATTTATATATATAAACTAATATAAAAATGGCGTGTCGATTGTTTACATCGATAATTTTTTTGGCTTGATAAAAACAGACTTTTTTAAGCTGTCGAATATTATCGGATATTGTGTATGTTTGCAAACTTTTTGTATTATTTTGACAAAAAATATACAAATTTGTATTGATTTTTCTACTGTCTTGTGGTATTATCAAGAAAAAACGGGAGGAAAATTATGTCGGAAACGTTAGAATTTTCTAAAGAGTATTCAGCAAATTACAAAAAGCAATTTCACGACAATGCTTGCGGTTTATTCGACACTTGGGTAAAAGATTCCGGAATCAACGCTCAAGAAAACAGAGAAACAGCGCAAAAGTATCGTGAAGTCAAAGCCGAATTTGAGGATTTGGGCGCATCTGTTGCAAAACAGAAAAGAAACAGAAGTATAGCAATCTTTTTCACGGTTGCTTTCTTGCTGATGTTTGCAATAACCCTCTATTTGTTCATTACCACTATGATTAGCGGTTACGATTCCTTGGCAGAGGTCATCGTACCTGCCGTTTTGTTCCCTGTGGGACTCGCCGCCGGAATTGCGCTTATCGTAGTTATAGTGAAGAAGTTAAATCCGAAAATCAACGATACGGAGAGCCTTAAGAACGAGACAGAGAAAAAGATGAACGAGTTGCTCGCAACTTGCTTCAAACAACTTGAACCGCTCTATAAGCTGTATCGCGACAGCGCAACTGCGGAATTGGTGCAAAAAACCGTTCCGATTATCAAACTTGACCCCGATTTCAACGTCAAGAGACTCGATTTGTTGAAAAACAAGTACGGTCTGTCGGAAAATCTTGAAAAGAACGAATCGACCACGGGCGTATTTTCGGGCGAAATTCTCGGCAATCCGTTTGTAGAGGAGAGGAGACTCAAACAATCTTGGGGTACTCAAACCTATCGCGGAGAGTTGACGATTGAATGGACTGAGTATTATACGGACAGCGACGGAAACTTGTGTTCGAGAACCAAGACTCAAACCTTGCACGCAGAAGTCGAAAAACCGTTGCCCGTTTACAACTCGTATACGAGATTGATTTACGGAAACGAAGCGGCACCGAACCTTTCATTCTCTCGTGAATCGCAATACGTCCATCGTATGAGCGAGAAAGACCGTGCAAAATTCGTTGCAAAAACCGAAAAGAAATTGACTAAGATGGAAAACAAAGCCATCAAAAACGGCTCTGATTTTACGTCTATGGGCAACGTCGAATTCGAAGCGTTGTTTAACGCTACGAACAGAGACAACGAAGTCGAGTTCAGATTGTTGTTTACTCCGCTTGCTCAAAAGAATATGATTGATTTGCTTACCAATCCTGTTCCGTTCGGCGACGACTTTAACTTTGTCAAGCACAAAACTTTGAACCTCATCGCAAGCGACCACGCACAAAACTGGGATTTCGACGTAGATTCCGAAGATTTCAAGTTGTATGACATCGATATGTGTAAAGACGCGTTTGTAAGCTACAACGACAAGTATTTTGTCAACTTGTACTTCGAACTTGCTCCGCTTATGTCGATACCGCTTTATCAACAACACAAACCGCACGAGTATATCTACAAAGATACTTACGAGCGCAACTATACGTCGTTTGAATCCGACGTTTTGGCAAACGCACTCGACGTGTCGTTGCTCAGAGACCCGAATACCGTCACGAATACGATTCTCAAAACGTCGCTTATCGGCAAGAACGACGACCAAGACGTTATTATGGTCACGGCACACTCGTTCTACGGCGTAGACAGGGTGGATTACGTCAGCGTATACGGCGGAGACGGAAACTATCACGACGTTCCCGTTCCGTGGGTTGAGTATTGTCCGACTACCAAAGTTTCGTCCGCAACCGTAAAGAGAGCGGAAGGCAACCGCAACAATGCTTGGAACAAGTCAAACGCAATACTTCACAATTTGCGTATCGAATTGAAATAAACGAAAATATTTGGAGGTAAATATTAAATGGCAAACGAATTGGATGAAATGAACGCTCCTCAACTTGAGGAAGGTAACGACGTTAAAGTTATAGCAAAACAAATTCCAGTAGAAATGAGCAGCGGTTGGAAAGCATTCCTCAACGTAGGTATGTGGTTCTTGCCCCCGATTATCGGCGGTATCGTCGTACTCGTTAAAAAAGCGAAGGCAAAATCTTATTTCCAGAAATTGCAACAACGCATTCAACAAGCGGCGTCTCAAGTGGATAACTATCTTGAACAAAGAGTTGTTACACTTAAAAATGTTGCTGCAATTATGAACACATCGCTTGAACACGAAAAAGAAACGCTTACCCAAATTGCACAATATCGCGGAGGAAGCAGAACCAACGACACAGAGCGTAGCGAATTTAACGACCAAGTCGAACTTGTCAACCGTAATATCCAAATTGCAGTTGAGAGCTATCCCGAATTGCAAGCAAACCAAGTAATTGCGGATGCTATGCAACAAAACAAATATTTGCAACATGAAATCACGGCGGCTCGCGATCATTACAACGACGTAGTCGCTCAATGGAACAGAGAAATCAACACTCTTTACATCAAGCAACTCGTTGCGGCAGAACAAGGCTATACGACGAGAATACCGTTTGCAACCTCTATGGAAATCAAACAGCAAGCAAGAGAAGTGTTGTTTTAATAACTGAGTTACATACAAGCAAAAGCACCGCAATCTGCGGTGCTTTTACGTTGTAGGGGAATATATCGATTACTTGAGTTGTCGTACTGCGTAAGGGAATTTGCTTACGGTTTTCGGTTTATTTTTCGCAAACCGCACAAATCCAACTGCCGTTTTCGTGCAAATCTATCCGTATGTGTTTGAAGCCTGCGTTTTTCAATGCTTTTTCGATTTCGGGCTTGTCGTATACGGAAAAACCGATTGTGTTAACGTAATCTTTCAGTCCTTCCTCGCTTCGTGCCTCGTTGACGATGAGGAATTGTCCGCCTTTTTTGAGTGTGCGATAGACTTCGGCAAAGCCTCTTTCCAAATCCCAGAAGTATATCGTCTCGAACGCCGTTTCCAAGTCAAACAAATTGCTTGCGAAGGGCAGACTTTCCACTTGTCCTTGCACGACTTGCAGACGTCCGCTTTTTACCGCTCTGCGATTCTTCTTTTTGGAAAGTTCTACCGACGCGGCAGAGACGTCGATTCCGATTGCGTTGAGCGACGAGGACGTTTTGAGCATACGTTGCAAGTTCTTGCCGCCTCCGCAACCTATGTCAAGCACGAGGTTTTTGCGTGCGAACGAAGCGTGGCTCAATCCCCATACGGACATAAGTGAATGATAATTGTTCATTTTTTTAAGCAAAAGACGTCCCAAAAAATTGTTTTGAGGCTCTTTGACGTTGACCATAAGTTTTTTCTTCAGTTTGTTCATATATATCCTCGCTCAATAATGTGAAACATATTTCATATTTGTATTATAGCACGAGAATCATATATGTCAATTATGCAAACCAAAAAAAGGGGAGTGAAAATGCAATTTTGTTTTCGATAAATGCTAAAAAGAGGTTGCATTTTCTAAATAAGTTTGGTATAATTCGTAAAGCAATGAGGAATGCTAGTGTGGCTCAGCAGGTAGAGCAGCTGATTCGTAATCAGCAGGTCGCCGGTCCGAATCCGGCCACTAGCTCCAAAAAAGCGGTACGTATATGCTACGTACCGCTTTTTTAATAGTTACTGAACGCATTTTGACCGTGGGTACCTGCTGATTAAATCTCACGGGGTCCCCGCAAAACAGCATTGTTTTGTGGGGTAAACAAAAGGTCGCCGGTCCGAATCCGGCCACTAGCTCCAAAAAAGAGTGATATATCTCGCATATATCACTCTTTTTTCATATAATGAACGTTTAACTGTGAGTGTTTGACTATTAAATGTTTTTGTACTTGTTAAATGAAACTCATTTTGGAAATTTTGTTTTTGTGTAATGCGTATATACCTATTTTTGTATTGACTTTCGCAGTCGTGCAGTTTATACTTTGCCGTATGAAAAAAGTAAGAATTACGGCAGTTCGAAAAACGGAATATAAAGACCTTACGGATTTGTACGAGAATCCTATCGAAAACGCTTGCAACATCGGCGTCGGAGAAGTGTTCGTGTTCGAGGACGGAAAATGTCCGCAAGGTTTTTGCGAGAGCGCGTGGGAGAGTATTCGTCCGTTTGCTCAAGCGCTTGCAAACGGTGGAGGAAACTTTTACGACGGGTGGATGAAGAACCCGAAATCCGCAATGATTTCCTGCAACGACGGTTTTCGTCCCGTCAGTTTTTATCTCGAAACGATAGAGGAGTGACGGATTTTTCGTTTTATCGCAATATCGGAACAGGCAAATATTCGGCAAAAATACAAATTCAACCATACGAAAAACGAAAGGGTGCAAGACGCACTCTTTTTTTATAATATTAAACTTATTTATAGAAATAATAAAACCATATAGCGTTAAAAAACGCGCTTTTGCCGCAAGAGCAAAAAAATATAAAATTTTCAAAAAAAATGTGATAAAACTATTGACTTTTAGCAAAAGCGGACATATACTGTTAGCAATCAAAGCAAAAGACTGCTAACAGTTGATTGCCAAGGGTGTCAGGCAGATGATGAAAAAAGAATTGACTGAAAGAAAAAAGAAAATACTCCACGCGTTGGTTGACCTGTATATTACGACGGGACAACCCGTTTCGAGTTCGGACATTCAGAGCAAGTACTTGCCTGAAGTGAGTTCCGCAACGGTACGAGCGGAATTGAGCGCACTCGAAGCAATGGGATACATCGAACAGCCGCATACGTCTGCCGGCCGCATTCCTCTCAAGGACGCATACAAGTTGTACGTCGAGAGCATAAGCGCAGAGCAAGGTTCAAATATGCTTACCGACGCCGAAACGACTTTCATCAGAGAGAAGTTTATGCACAAGCTCGGTCAGATTCAGGACTTGTCGGTGCAGGCGGCAAAGGTAATCAGCGACGTAACGAATTACACGTCCTTTATCGTTGAAAAGAACGTAAGCGACGTGCAAATCGAAGAAATCAAGCTCGTGCCTCTCAAGAGGGGCAAAGCGGTGGTGCTTATCGTCACGGATAACGGAATGATTGCCGATAAGGCAATCGACCTCAAACCCGACGTCAAGCCCGAATACGTCGAGACGGCAACGAAAGTGCTTAACAAAGTGTTCCAAGGCAAGAACATCAAGGAAATCGAAAAGTTCGATATGGCGCAAATCGACGACGAACTCAAAGGCTTTCAAGACATTCTGGACGACGTTCTCGATATTTTGAGGATTTACGTCAGCGAACATCGCGACAGCAACGTATTCGTCGAAGGCGCGCTCAAAATGCTCGATTATCCCGAATACAACAACGTCGAGGACGCAAAGAAGTTCTTGTCGGTAATTTCGGACAAAGAGAGTATGAACGAGATTCTTACGACGGACGAAGGCAGTATCGAGTTTTCGGTGCGTATCGGCAAAGAGGACAGCGGCGTCGACAAATGCGCGATAATCACGGCGTCATACAAAGTCGGAGACGACGTAGTCGGACAAGCGGGCGTCATAGGCCCCGAGCGTATGGACTACAAAAAGGTTATCGGCGTGCTGAATTGTATGAAAGATACGATTGCAGGCTTTGCGGATAAGGACGATGAGGAATGATATGAAAGACAAAAAGAATAAAAACCAACAAGAAGCAGACGAAAAAGTCGAGATTCTCGAGGAAGGAACCGTAGAGGCTGAAAGCAATCAGAATATAGAGATTGACAGAGAGAGTATGAGCGACGAGGAATATATCGAAGCGCTCGAACAAAAACTCGGTCAGGCAATCGCAGAGGCAAACACCTGCAAAGGATTGACGCAAAGATTGCAAGCGGATTTCGATAACTATCGCAAACGCAACAACGCAATCGCAGAGGATATGAAACTTTTGGGACAATCCGTTGTGATTGAGAAGATGCTGACCGTACTCGATAATTGCGACCTTGCAAGAAAGTACATTCAAGACGAGGCGGCACTTACGGGATTCAATATGATGGAAAGTCAGATACTTTCCGCACTTAAAAACTTCGGACTCGAAGAAGTTGAGACTGACGATAAAGACTTTGACGCAAAGTATATGACGGCGGTCGAAAGAGTCAAGGACGAACAAAAACAGGGCAAAGTGGTCGAAGTGCTTGCAAAGGGCTATATGCTCAACGGCAAGTTGTTGAGACCGGCAAGCGTAAAGGTCGGATATTGGGAATAATAAAAGACCTCCAAACATCAAAACAATCAAAAGCGAACAATCGCAGAAATGCGAGATAATAAATAAAAAATAAAGTTTTCTTCCCGAAAGGGAAAAGGAGTATATTATGGGAAAGATTATAGGTATTGACCTCGGTACTACAAACTCGTGCGTGGCAGTTATGGAAGGCGGCGAAGCAGTCGTTATCCCCAACGCAGAAGGTATGAGAACAACTCCGTCCGTCGTGGCATTTACCAAGGACGGCGAAAGACTTGTCGGCGAAATCGCAAAACGTCAAGCCGTTGCGAATCCCGAACATACGGTAAGCTCCATTAAGAGAGAGATGGGCTCCGATTATAAAGTAAAAATCGAAAATAAGGAATACACTCCGCAAGAGATTTCCGCAATGATTTTGACCAAACTCAAAAACGACGCTGAGAAGTATCTCGGCGAAAAGGTTACGGAAGCGGTTATCACGGTTCCCGCATACTTCACGGACTCTCAACGTCAGGCAACGAAAGACGCAGGCAAGATTGCAGGTCTCGAAGTAAAGCGTATCATCAACGAGCCTACGGCGGCGGCACTTGCATACGGCATCGATAAGGACGAGAACAAGAATCAAAAAGTTTTGATTTTCGACCTTGGCGGCGGCACGTTCGACGTATCCGTACTCGAACTCGGCGACGGCGTATTCGAAGTTCTTGCAACTGCAGGTAACAACCTTCTCGGCGGCGACGACTTCGATAAGCGCATAATGGATTGGATTGTATCCGAATTCAAGAAAGACCACGCCGGCGTTGACCTTACCAAAGACAAGATGGCAATGCAACGTATCAAAGAAGCGGCAGAGAAGGCAAAAATCGATTTGTCAGGCGTAACGAAAGCGCACATCTCGCTTCCGTTCATCGCAATGGAAAACGGCGTGCCGATGCACCTCGATATGGAACTCACGAGAGCAAAATTCGACGCTCTTACAGAGGACCTCGTAAAAGCAACCGTAGGACCGATGCAACAGGCTCTTAAAGACGCAGGACTCTCCTACAGCGACATTTCAAAGGTCATTATGGTCGGTGGTTCGACTCGTATTCCTGCGGTTTACGATTCCGTTAAACGCATCACGGGCAAAGACCCCTACAAGGGAATCAACCCCGACGAATGCGTCGCACTCGGCGCGGCAATTCAAGGCGGCGTGCTTGCAGGCGAAGTCAAAGATATGTTGTTGCTCGACGTAACTCCGTTGTCCTTGGGTATCGAAACTCTCGGCGGCGTATGCACAAAACTTATCGACAGAAACACCACGATTCCGACCAGCAAATCTCAAGTGTTCAGCACGGCGGCAGACAATCAGACCGCAGTCGACATTCACGTTTTGCAAGGCGAGAGACAATTTGCAAGAGACAATAAGACTCTCGGCAGATTCGAACTTACGGGTATCGCACCCGCACCGCGCGGAATTCCGCAAATCGAAGTCACTTTCGACATCGACGCAAACGGCATCGTGTCCGTAAAGGCTGTGGATAAAGCGACCAACAAGTCTCAATCCATCACGATTACCGCATCTTCCAACCTTACCGAAGCAGACATCGACGCGGCTGTCAAAGACGCAGAGAAGTACGCAGAGGAAGATAAGAAGCGCAGAGCGGTCGTCGACGCAAAGAACAATGCGGAACAACTTATCTTCGCAATCGACAAATTCGTGAGCGAGAACGGCGAGAAACTCGAAGAAGCAGACAAGACCGCAATCTCCGAAGCTACAAAGAGCGCAACCGAGGAACTTGCAAAAGCGGAATCCGAAGAAGAAGTTAAGGCAATCGTCGAGAAAGTGACCAAAGTGACTGACCCTATCTTCACGAAGTTCTATCAACAAAACCCCGAAGCGGCGGCAGAAGCTGCAAAAGCAGCGGGTATCAACCCCGATGATTACCAAAATCCGAATGCGGACGGCGGTGTAGACGGCACGGTTGACTAATCCGATTAAGACGAATGCTTTTGGCGCAACCTACGTTGCGCCAAAACGCATATTTATAACTTGCAACGCGAAGTTGCAAAAATACGATAAACTATGGCAGCAAAGAATTATTATGAAATATTGGGCGTAAGCAAAACGGCAACTGCGGACGAATTGAAAGCCGCATACCGTAAGCTCGCCAAAAAATACCATCCCGACGTATACGCAAACGCATCCGAGGCGGAAAAGAAAGACGCCGAAGCCAAATTTAAGGACATCAACCACGCCTACGAAGTGTTGTCAGACCCGCAAAAGAGAGCGGCGTTCGACACCTACGGCGACGAAAACGGTCCGCAAATGGGCGCAGGTACGGGAGCAGGCGGCGCTGGCGGATTCGGCTTCGATATGGACGACATCTTCTCGAGCATTTTCAGCGGATTCGGCGGTGGTTCTTCTCGCACGAACAGAGCAAACGCTCCTCAAAGAGGTCAGGACATTCTCGTCGGAGCTACTATCACGTTTGAAGAAGCCGCTTTCGGCGTTCAGAAAGTCGTCAACGTCAAAAGAGTGGAAAACTGTCCCGATTGCAACGGTACGGGCGCAAAGGGCGGAACGGCGTTCAAAGTCTGTACTCAATGCGGCGGTAGCGGCAGAGTGACGACGACTCAACGCACACCGTTCGGTCAATTCAGCACGCAGAGCGTTTGTCCGACTTGCCAAGGTAAGGGCAAGATTATAACCGACAAATGCACCTCTTGCGGCGGTCAGGGCAGATTTGAAAAGGTACGCGAAGTCAAGGTCAATATTCCTGCAGGCATCGATTCGGGTCAACGCATCAGATATGACAACGAGGGTCACTCGGGCGTAAACGGCGGCGAAAAGGGCAGTCTGTATGTAGAAGTCAGAGTGCTTCCGCACAAACTGTTCACAAGAAACGGATTCGACGTGCAACTCGAAGTGCCTATTTCGTTTTCAGACGCAACTCTCGGTTGTACGATTCAGGTTCCTACGCTGTACGGTCCCAAAGAGCTTAAAGTGCCTGAATGCACGCAAAGCGGAACAATCCTTACTATCAAGGGTTGCGGCATAAAGAAGCTCAAAGGCATCGGCAAGGGCGATATGTTCGTTAAAGTCATCGTAGAAGTTCCAAAGAGCGTTACGAGAGACCAAAAAGAGTTGCTCAAGAAGTTTGACGCATCGACCGATAAGAAACAGTATCCGCTCAAAAAAGCGTACGAAGATAAACTCAAATAAGCAAATAACGGCAGTCCGCTTTTGCGGATTGCGGAGAATTACATAATGAAATATAAGACAATCACGGTTTTTACAAACCATAACGACGCCGACCTCATCTCATCAGCTATGTTTGATGCAGGTGCGGGCGGTGTTTCCATTTTAGACAAACAAGATTTTCTCGACCTCGTTAAAAGCGACGTTATCTGGGATTACGTCGACGAAAGCGTGCTTGAACAAAGCGAAGTCGTCAAAGTATCCACTATGTGCGAGCCGAGCGACAAAAACTTTTTTGACGCGCTTATGTCAAATCTCGAGAAATTGAAAGAAAACGGCGTGCAGTTCGGCGAGATTTTGACGGGAGAAATCGACGCGGCAGATTATGAAAACGAGTGGAAAAAGTACTATAATCCCATTCAAACGAAGCATATAACCATAGTTCCGACGTGGATTGATTATAAGCCGAGCAAAGGCGAGAAAATAATGCGTCTTGACCCGGGAATGGCTTTCGGAACGGGTTCGCACGCAACGACGAGAATGTGCCTCGAACTTATGGACGTGGAGGGCAAAGACGTTATCGACGTCGGATGCGGTTCGGGAATCTTGGGCATTGCGGCAAAAATCTGCGGCGCGAAAAGCGTATATATGTGCGACATCGACGCGCAAGCGGTGGAGTTTGCGCGCCAAAATGCCGAACTCAATAACGTTGACGCCGTAATAGAAAAAGCCGATTTGCTTCAAGGTGACAGACAGGCGGATTTTATTTTCGCAAATATAACCGCAGATATACTTATGCGTTTTTCAAAGTGCATCGGCAAGCATCTGCGCAAAGACGGCACAATCGTTTTGTCCGGCATAATTGACACGAGAGAGGACGAAGTGATACAATGCTATCGTGACGCGGGCTACGAGATTATCGAAAGAGCGAGTCAGGACGATTGGCGCGCGCTCAAACTCAAGAGAAAAGCCTGAATCATTTTTTAGATTATTGCAAAAACACCGAGTTAGAATATGGAAATTAGACGTTTTTTTGTAAATGCCGATGACATAAACGACGGCTCCGTAACCATAAGCGGAGACGAGTTTTTGCATTTGACCAAAGTGCTTAGATACAAGGTCGGATACAAGGCAATCGTGTGCGCAAACGACGGTATCGAGCGGCTTTGCACCATAACGAGCATCGACAGAGATTGCGCAACGCTGTCCGTTGACGAACAGCACGTTGCCGATTGCAAAAAACACGATATTACGCTTTTTGCAGGCGTACTTAAAAACAATAAACTCGACGTCGCTTTGCAAAAATGCGTCGAACTCGGAGTGGACGTTTTCGTTCCGTTCGTTTCCAAAAACTGTGCGGAAAGCAAATATCCTCTCGACAGAGCAAGGAGAATTGCGCTCGAATCGGCAAAACAATGCGGTTCGGCGTATCTCACACAGGTTGAAAACGCAATATCTTTCGACGATATGACGGAGAGATTCGAAAATTTCGACCAAGTGTTGTTTGCATACGAATACGAAAAGAAAAACCGCATAAAAGACTGCGATTTGACGGGAAAGAGCATTGCGCTCGTCGTCGGAGCAGAGGGCGGTTTTACCGCCGAAGAAGTACAAAAAGCCAAAGAGTGCGGAGCGCAAATCGTTACGCTCGGCAAGCGCATTTTGCGTGCCGAAACCGCGTCGATAGTGTCAAGCGCACTTCTTTTGGATGAATTGGGGGAACTTGATTATGACTGAAAAATTGCCCAAAGTGTGTGTGTTTACGCTTGGTTGCAAGGTCAATCAATACGACAGCGACGCTATGCTCGCGGTATTTGAAAGCGCAGGATTCGAAATCTGCGAAGGACTCGAGCCTGCCGACGTTTACGTCATCAATTCGTGCGCGGTAACTGCCGAAGCGGAGAAAAAATCTCGTCAATCGGTTGCGAGAATACTCAAAATCAATCCGAATGCGCGCATATACGTTTGCGGTTGCGCCTCGCAGAATAATTTTTCTCAATTTGCCAAAAACAGCGTAGAATACATATCAGGTACCGATAAAAAACTCGATTTTGCGAGAAAAATAGTCAATCAATACGTCAACGACGCTCCTTTTGACAAAATCGTACCCGACCGTTTCGATATAAGCAAGCAGTTTGAAGATAACGACGGCGTTGTGAACCTTCGCACTCGTCACTTTATAAAAGTTCAGGACGGTTGCAATAACTTTTGTAGTTATTGTCTCGTTCCGTACGTCAGAGGTCGCTCCCGTTCTCGCTCTGTCGAGAGCGTCGTGAGAGAACTCGACACCGTAAAAAACGTAGCCAAAGAAGTGGTGGTAACGGGCATCAATTTGTCCGCTTACGGCGTGGACATCGGCTCGTCTCTTTCTGAACTTATGCTTGCGTTGTCGAAATTCGATTTTTCGGTTAGGCTCGGTTCTCTCGAAGTCGGCGTAATCACACGCGAATTTTTGGACGCAACGAAGAAAATCAAACGTTTTTGTCCGCATTTCCATTTGTCGTTGCAAAGCGGAGACGATTCCGTCCTCAAGCAGATGAACAGGAAATATAATTGCTCGCAGTATTTTGACAGCGTGCAACTGATAAGAAAGTATTATCCCGAAGCGGCAATAACGACCGATATAATCGTCGGTTTCCCGACCGAGACGGAGGAGCAGTTTGAAAACAGTATGGCTTTTGCAAGAAAAGTCGGGTTTGCGGATATACACGTTTTCCCGTATTCGTCGAGGCGCGGAACGGTGGCAGGGCGTATGTCTACGCTCCCTCCAGACGTCGTTACCGACAGACAAAAGCGTATGACGAGCGTGAAAAAAGAACTTGTATCCAACTATCTCAACAAACAAATCGGTATGCCCGTCAACGTACTTTTCGAGACGAGCGACAACGGAGTGTGGTGCGGTCACGCGCCGAATTACGTCAAAGTGTATTCCCGTTGCGGAGCGCACAACGACGTTAGACTCGTCACTCCCACTCACAAATATCTCGACGGCGTTGCGGACGATTCCGTACAATAATTTCTGCATCTAACGGAGGCAATTTATGGATAACTGTGTTTTTTGTAAAATCGTAAAAGGCGATATTCCGTCCACGAAGCTCTATGAGGACGACGATATGATAATCATCAAGGACCTCAATCCTCAAGCTCCCGTGCATCTTTTGCTCATACCCAAAGAGCATTATGCAAACATCGTCGATATGACGGACGCTCAAGCGCAAACGCTTGCAAAATGCGTCAAAAAATTATCTTCGCTCGTCGATACTTTAGGGCTTCAAAACGGCTTCCGTCTCGTATCGAACAAAGGCGAGGACGGATGTCAGTCGGTTGGGCATTTGCATATACACATCTTGGGTGGGACTAAATTGTCCGACACAATGTGTTAACACAATGCGTAAAATAGCGACTAACTTTGTCAGCACCCCGAGTTTTGCAAATCACGTACGTTTGTACGTTGGGTTTGCACTCCTCGGGGTGCTTTCGCGTTATTCATCTATTTAACGCATTGTGTCAAAAAGTTTTGAGGAATTTATGGAACAATAAAAAACGCTCACTAAACAGTGAGCGTTTTTTGTTAATTATAAGCGATTATTACGCGCTTATTTTTGATTTTTTCTTCTTCAAACCGAAGTGTACGCCGAGTCCGATACCCGTGCCTGCAACTGCTGTGCCGGGGATAAGAGTGGAGAGAAGAATGACCATAAGTTTGTTGTCTTTCTCATCTGCGGCGGGTTCAATCGGTTTAATCGTTGTGACGGAAGATTTGCCGATTTCGTCGATTTTGCCCGTCGTGCGGTTGTAATAATAGCCTGTGAACGTGATTACGTCTCCGTCAACTATTACTTTGCCGAAGGTTTGAGAATCGAGAGTCTCGAGAATGCTGTTGTCCTTGTCGAACTTGCTCGTCGTCGTATCGTTCTCTTTGTAGGTGTAATACTTCGTTCCCAAAGTGCCGAGAGTGATGTATACAACGCCGTTTCCGGTGTAACGCACGCCGTTTTCGGATTTTTCGTCAACAACTGCATTGCCGTCTTTGTCCACGATAACCGTTGTGGTGTAGGTGTGGTCGTGACCTGCAAATACCATATTTACGCCGTTTTCCGCAAACAACTTGGAGAGTTGGCTTCTCATTGCAACGACTTCGCCGTCGGTTGCGTGTGAACCTGCGCTGTACAAACTCTTGTGCATAAGCACGAATTTCCATTTCTGCGTGGTGTTCTTGAGGTCGTTTGTGAGCCATTCGAGTTGTTCTGCGCCGAGACCTTCCGTCGTTGCGTCGTTTGTGTCAAGAACGGTAAAGTGTGCGTTTGCATAATCGAACGAATAGTATTCGCTGTCAATCTTTTGAGCTTCGCCGTCTTTGAGAGCGGTGTAGTTGAAGTATCTGCCCATTGCGCCCGTGTTGTTCTCGTGGTTGCCCGACGTAAAGAACGTAGAGGTGTTGAGATTGAGGTCTTGATAGGTGTTGAGAGCCATACCCCATTGATTGAAGTTCTTGCCGTTGTCGCACATATCGCCCGCATTGAGAATGAAATCGAATGCGTTCGTACGCTCGTCGCTAAGCAATGCGTCGACTGCTTGGTGGCTGTCGTCGTACATTCCTTGAATCATACCTTGAATGTCTGCGATTGTAAGGAATTCAAACTTATCCGTATCGACGTCTTTTGCGGTCGTGAACGTGAGGTAGTTCTTGTCATAACCTTTCGTTCCGATGTAATCGGTCAACGAGAAGTAGTGCGGAGCGTCGTCGACGCAGTAGTTACCTGCGATGTCGTAGTAATACGTCGTGTCGGCTTTGAGTCCCGTAATCGTAACGGTATGAACGTTCCAGTAAATCACGCTGTTTGAGCTTGCTTTATCTCTGTCGCCGTAGACGTACGGAGTGTCGTTGTCGTCCATAATCTCGCCGTGAGTGAGGCAGAGCAAGCCGAGGTCGATAAGAGGAATATATTGAGGCTTGGTTTGCGTGAGCATCTCAACGGTAATGCCGTCAAACGTTGCGCTTGCGGTAATGTCGAGATAATCGGTTTTGTTTTCTTTGTATGCCGCAAGGGCTTTTGCTTTCTCCGTGGAGACGGTGCCTATGACGTTGCCGTCTTTGTCGAGAAGTCTAAACGTACCGTAAACGTCCTCTCCCGTATAGAATTTTACGGTGTAGGCTGTCGTGGAATTGGTCGTATCGAAGTTGCCCGTAACTCTCGAGGGAACTCTGCCGTTTTCTTGCGTTGCCGCGTTGAATACTGCGCCGACTCTCGAAACGTAGTTGATGCTGCTCAAATACGAAAGTTGAGTTCCTGCATATTCGTAGCCGTCATACGGTTGGAAAAGCGTGGGTTGAGTCGGATTCGTGAAGTTTGCAAGGTCGGGATAAACGTCCGTTGCAAATGCCACGACTATATCTTCTGCGATACCGCCGAGACCGATGTAGAAGCTGTCAACCATATAGCTGTCGAGGAAGTTGTTGACAATCGAGATAACGTCCGGACCGTCGAGCGAGAATCCGAGAAGTTTTGCAACGACGCCCTTAATGGTGGGGAGCAAATCGTTGACGATGTCGAGCAAGCAGAAATCGTTTGCATCGAGAGAGAACGACTCGGGAATTTCAACGGTAATACCGTATTTTTCGAGGAAAGCCGATGCAAGATTGAGAATGTCGGGCATATTTTCGCCGATGCTGCTCAATCCTTTTTTGAGGCTGTTGAATTGTTCTTCGGTAAGATAATGTGCGTCGATTGCTTTTTCAAAATCGAAGTGATAGCCCAAAATGCTCTTGAGCAAAGAGCCGTCCTCGACGAAAATGGGGTCGAGCAGAGCGTTGAGCAATCTTTCGACAAATTCTCCGCTTTGGAGTTGAGCTTGCATATCTTTAACGGCGGCAAGCATACGTTTGCGGTAAGTTTTGTCGGTGGGGTGTTTGAAGCGGTAGGTTTCGTTTTCGCCGTACGCTTGTTCCGTGAAGTTTGCGTCGATTGTATCGTACGTTTCGTTAAGAGAGATTTCAACGCCTGCGGTGTGTGCGGTAAGAATGAAAGCCGCAATGTCTTGCACGCTCATTTTGCCCTTGTTTGCCGCGTTTTTCTCGCTTACGATGCTTTCGTCGCCGAACGTCCAAGCCAAGATTTCTCCGACGACGTCGTTGACGAGACCGAGGGCGGTGTCGTAAGTTTTGCCGTTGTGCTCATAGGTAAGTCCGAGGTCATTTCCGCCGACTACCGTGTCAAGGATATAACGGACGAGTTTTTTCGTGCCGTCTGCTTGTTCGGGTTGCTCGATTTCGGGGAACAGGAATCCCAAAACGATTTTGTTTATTGCGCCCGTTCCGTCTGCGAAGTCGTCAACGAATCCCGTAACTTTGCCCGTAAGAGAGTCAATCGTGTCTTGATTGAGGAAGTGGCTTACGAGGCGGTCGAGAAGTTGAGAATAAATCTCGTGGTTGATATAGTCGTTGTAAGAGAGCGTGCCGATACCGTTGTGGTATTGAATCATATACGCAAGGAAATTCGGGTTGGTATCGACGGTTTCTTGCCATTTTTGTGCGATTACGTCGTCCGACGCGCCGTTTTCTTTTGCTTGGAGATATTCTTGATATTTCTCTGTGAAACTTACCGAATCGAATTTGGTATCGGTAAATACGTTATAGCTCGGCACTTCTTTGAGCGGAGTCGCTTCGTTGTCGAGTCTTTGGATAGAGGACACGCAGCTGTCGCCGAGTTTGCCGTCGCAATTATAACGAGTAATGGTAAGGTCTCTGCGAGGAGAATCGTAGCTTACGCAAGAACCGGTTTGGAAATCGTAAAGCGTTCTGCCTTGCTCGTCGGTGTAAGACATAGCGTCGCTTGCGTGCATATGTCCCGTCATAACGTAGTGAATGCCCATATTGAGAATGCGCTTTGAGGTGTATTCCCAGTTATAAAGCGTGAAGTCTTTGAGGATTTCGTCCTCTTGTTCCCAGTGCGGAAGCGCGTTTTGGTGGAATGCCGCAACGATTGTTTCTTCGCCGAGCGAGGGAGTGGAAGCGTTTTGTTCGCCGCAGAATTTTTCCATCCAGTTAAGCACGCCTTCGGTAAGACGACCGCCACAGAGGTGGTTTTGACCTGTTGCACGATAAACTTGGTCTCCCAAAAGGAATGCGCCCTCGACGTCCGAACCGGAACTGTATTCGTTTTCGGTGTCGATATAACCGCCTTCTTCGAGGTGTCCGTCAACTTCGATGAAATACTTTGTATCGGGGCAATGTGCTTTGAGGTATTCGTATTCGCTTTCGCTTACTCGCGCGTAAGAACCGATTTCTTCTTCGACTCTGTCGCTCGCGTCCGCAACGATAAACGAATAAGAGGTGGAATCTTGATTTTCGTCAAGGATTTCGACGCTGAAGCTCAAAACGTTGTTGCTGTCTCCGATTTGATAGTAAAGCTCGACTCTTTCGCTATCTTCGATAGTATCGTCGTGTGCGATTTTTTCGAGATAATCGTTGTAATAGTGGATATTGAGGTTAGATGCGTTTGTAGACGCGTGATAACCGCTGGTAAACGTACCCGACCAATAATTTTCGGGGAAAATATCGGTAAGGCAAATTGCTCCGCCTTCTCCCATAAGGTTTGCGTCTGGATAGCCCAATCCTGCGAAAATCAATGCGAATTGCGCCGCCGAAACGCCGTCCGAAACTCTGCCCGAACCGTCGGTTTGTGAATAGAGCGCGCCCGAAGCGTTGTAAAGGTCGTGGTTGCCGGGAGTCGTGAAAACTTGGAAATTTTCGTAACCTTCGATTTGTCTCACTTCGTTTTGCATATAACGCAAAGAGTTGGCTACGTCGACAAGCGCGGTATGCTCGCCGTTTTTGCTGAGGTCGCCCGTTGCAAAGACGTAGTGCGGTGCCGTATGGTTTTTCGCCTGTTCGATGAATTTCTTTACTTGTTTTGCAAGTATCATACCGCTTTCAAGAACGAGTTTGGTATCTCCCGTCATCGAGTTGTAAAAATCGCTCGTGACGTAGTTGGGATTCGTTACGTCGTGATAGCAGTAGTCAATCGGGAAGTAGTGAATATCGCTGAATTGCCCGATTGTGAGTTGTTCGCCGTCCGCAACGATAGTTTTTTGCGTTGCTTCTGCGGCCGAAACGCCGTCAATAATAGAAAAACTCATCACGCTTGCAAGCAAAATCGCAAGAACTATGACGAGTATCATCGGCAGACGGTGCATTTTCGTATTGCTCATATTTCCTCCTATGCCCGTGCGTGCGCACGCGCAAATTTTTATTAACAAAACAAGTGTATATTATTTTTAATAAAAAATCAATATTTGTCGGCGTTTTTTTGATTGTTAAAAACAGTAATGTCGCTTATACTACATTTCGTTTCGTAACGCAAATAAAAAAGCAATTTTGCTTCAAAAAAATGCGAAAATAATATAAAAAAGCGTTGACAAATATCCTTGATTGCAATATATTATATATGAACGATTGAATAACAGTTCAAGTGTTGAGGCAATATGCAAACAAACGATAAAAACTCAAACAACTATACGATGCCCGATGACGAAGTAGTGTCCGCTTTGGCAGAACTTTTCAAGGCACTCGGCGACCCGACGAGAGTGAAGATACTTTCTTGCCTTCAACTTTCCGATATGTGCGTTGGCGAGATTGCAGATAAAGTCGGGATGAGTACGTCGGCTGTTTCGCATCAACTTCGCGTGCTTCGTGCAATCAAACTTGTAAAAGGCACAAAAGAGGGCAAAGAAGTCAGATATTCTCTCGATGACGACCACGTTACGCTGATTATGCAGTGCGGTCTGACTCACGTCCTCGAAGAATAACAAAAAAACAGGGTTAAACCCCTGATTTTTTAGGCACTATAGTTGAATAATTGTTCAATCGTCCAATTATTCAAATCAAATTCGGACTGAACCTGCCACGGCAGGATAGACTATAAAACAAAAAGGAGTATCAATTATGAAAAAAGTTTACAAACTTGAGGACCTCGATTGCGCAAACTGCGCCGCAAAAATGGAATGTGCCATTCAAAAAATCGACGGAGTCAATTCCGCCAGCGTCAACTTTATGGGACAACGTATGACAATCGACGCCAATGACGAGAATTTTGACGAGATAATGAAGAAGGTAGTTAAGACCTGCCGCAAAATCGAACCCGACTGCACAATCGTTCTCTAAAATGTGCTAAACGGCGAATAACTGCGTCAGACGCTCCCTATAAACGCATTATACTTCTTCGAGGACGGAACCTCGAGCCGCAAGGCGGCGAGCAAATCGAGCGTCGAGGTTGACGAGTAGTACAAGCGACTGCGCCATTCTGTTGCGTAGCGGCGCACAAAGCGCGTGACATAATGAGTGTACGACACCTATTTATCCGAGTACCGTAAGGAGCGAAGCGACGGAATAGCGATTGTTACGCTTTGCGTCAATCGCGTTGAGTTGCCCCCTGCGGAGCAGTTCCGTGGGTTCCCTCAAGCATTGCGCAGAGGGGGAACGGAATAGGGGAACCACCTGAAGAAGGGGGATAATTGCATTAAAAGTGCTGTGAAGCACTCGAGAATAAGACCGTGAAAAGCGGAATTAACAAAAACTATGAGCAAAATCAAACTTACAAGAAAAGAGAGAAAAAACTTAATAAGAATCATCGTCGCGCTTGCATTGTTTCTTGTCGTTCTTATCGTTGACAAGACTGTCGGCATTGCGCAGGCTGTGGGCGGAGAATACGGTTGGCTAGTGCCGTTCTTCCTATACTTTGCCGTATACGTCGTAATCGGTTACGACGTGCTTTTCAAGGCAGGGCGCAACATCGCTCACGGTCAACTGCTTGACGAAAACATATTGATGTGCGTTGCTTCGCTCGGCGCATTTGCGCTCGGCATATACACAAGCGTTATGAAACTCGGACAAGAGGGCTTTGACGAGGGATGCGCGGTGCTTCTGTTTTATCAAGTGGGCGAGTTCTTCCAAAGTTACGCCACGGGCAAATCTCGCAAATCGATTTCTTCGCTTATGGACATTCGTCCCGATTACGCCAACGTTAAGCGCGAGGACGGAGTGGTGGAGCAAGTCGAACCGAGCGAGGTAAAAGTGGGCGACGTCATAGTCGTTTATCCCGGAGAAAAAGTGCCTCTCGACGGTGTAATCGTGAGCGGCGCAACGGCTCTCGATACCAAAGCTCTGACGGGAGAATCGTTGCCCAGAGAGCTTAAAGAGGGAGACGACATTATCAGCGGTTGCGTCAATTTGACCTCTCAAATCGAAGTTCAAGTGACAAAAGTATTCTATGATTCGACCGTTTCTAAAATACTTGAGCTTGTTGAGAACGCTTCTGGACGCAAATCTAAGGCAGAAAACTTTATTACCAAATTTTCGAAATATTACACTCCGAGCGTCGTAGCGGCGGCTGTTTTGCTTACCGTAATCGGCGGTGCCGTCACGAAAGACTGGTTTACTTGGGTGTATAGAGGATTGAGTTTCTTGGTCGTATCTTGTCCCTGCGCTTTGGTTGTTTCCGTACCTCTTTCGTTCTTTGCGGGTATCGGTGCGGCGTCGAGAATGGGTATTCTCGTCAAAGGCTCCAACTATCTCGAAATGCTCGACAAAGCCAACGTTTTCGTTTTCGATAAAACGGGAACTTTGACAAAAGGCAACTTTGCCGTTACGCAGGTCTCTCCTGCTCAAAATTTCGACGAAAACGAAGTTTTGCGCCTTGCCGCCATTGCCGAAAACGATTCTAACCATCCTATCGCACGCTCTATCGTGTCTTACTATAACAAGCCTATAGAGGGCGGTTATACGCTTACCAACGTTGCGGGATACGGTATCATTGCAACAAAAGACGACGATTCGATATATTGCGGCAACGAAAAACTTATGCAGTCTTACAAGATTCCGTATGAAAAACAAAACGGTGTGGGAACTGTCGTATACGTTGCGCACAACGACGAATTTATCGGTTCGTTGCTTATTTCGGACGAAATCAAGCCCGAATCGAAGGAAGCGATTGCACGACTCAATCAAATGGGATGCAAGACCGTTATGCTTACGGGCGATAACGAACAGATTGCCGCAAGCGTTGCAAACGAATTGCAACTTTCTGATTACAAAGCGTCTTTGCTCCCTCAAAACAAGGTTGAACACGTCGAAACTTTGCTTTCGCAAAAGAAGAAAGACGACGTTCTGTGCTTCGTCGGAGACGGCATCAACGACGCGCCCGTGCTTATGCGTTCGGATATAGGCATCGCAATGGGCGGTGTAGGAAGCGACGCGGCAATCGAGGCAAGCGACGTGGTGCTTATGCAGGACGATTTGAGCGGAATTGCCACCGCAAAACATATAGCCAAAAAGACGATGCGAGTGGTGTATGAAAACATCGTCGGTTCGCTTGCCGTGAAACTCGCGATAATGGCTTTGTCCGCTTGCGGCGTACTCGGCTCGTATTCAATGTGGATAGCGGTTGTCGGAGACGTCGGTGTGGCTATCGTCGCAATACTCAACGCAATGAGAGTGAACAGAGGATTCAAAACGACTCTCAAGCAACCCAAATAAACCGATTTATCTGATTAGATACTCAAAAAAAACAATCGTTTTATAATAAAAGCGCGTCGCATTTGCGACGCGCTTTTGTATTTGCGTTTTCATTTTAACGGACAACCGCATTCTTTGCAGACGGTAGCCGTCGAACTGTTTTTTGCAAAGCAACTCGGACAGATTGAAACGCGTTCCGCATAGGAATTTATTTCTTCGGTGCTTTGCGTTTGTGTAGATTGATGTGCGTTATTATTGACGGATTGCAAGTCTTTATTTTGTGTGACGGTTGGAGGCGTAGACGGCTTCGGAGTGATGATTTTGTTCATATTTTTGAACATATTGCCGCTTTCTTGAGAAGATTGTTTTTCCGTATTCATTTTTATTCTATAAATGTTGTGAAAAACGGAGAGCAGAAGCATTCCGAAAAAGTAATTTGCCAAACAAATCAACGCTCCGCCTATGAAAACGGGGAGAAACATCCACGCAATGTCGAATACTACGCTAAACGTGATTCCCATAATAAAAAACGCAACTGCCAGCACGATGGTGGTTATCAGTATGAGTTTTTCACAAATTGAAATCCAAGTGTAAGAACCGAGTTTTGATACATCTTTCATTTTTGTTTCCTCCTAAATAAAAAATGTGCCATCCCAGCGAGATGACACATACAGTTGTTTCTCGCTTAGTTGTCACACCAAATAACCTCACAGATTATACGCGGAAACAAGACTGCCTTATGTAGTCTGTGAGATTTTATTAAATTTGATGTGACGATGTGATTATAGCATATAGAGGGGAATTGTCAAGTCAAGATTGCGCCGTCAAATGCATACTATATAGAGATAACGGAGGTGGAATATGAATTTTTTGATTGTGCTTTTATCGATATTCGGGCTGGCAGGGTTGATTGGCTTTTTCGGCGGTGCGTGGTTCTGATATAAAAACATTTTGATTTATTCACAAAAAAATCACAATTTCGCTTGCATAAGGTAGTAAATTATGCTATTATCACAAAGCAATATCGATTTGCCCTCATGGTCAAGCGGTTCAAGACGTCGCCCTCTCACGGCGGAAACTAGGGTTCGATTCCCTATGGGGGTACCAAAACGAAACACATCGTTGAGATGTGTTTTTTGTTTATAAACAGAGATAGGAATCAAATCCGCATTTGTGCTTAAATAATTGCGGTTTTTTGATAAATATTTATCAATTCCGTATTGATTTTTATTATTTAATAATGTAAAATACATTTGTATAACAATTTATCCAGGAGGAATTTATGGATTCTAAGTATCAAAGCTTGTTTACGCCGTGGAAAATCAAGAACTGCGAAATCAAAAACCGCATCGTTCTGACTTCTATGGGCGGAACCTCTATTTTCGGTTGGATGGAGCCGCATCACTTCGACAAAGAAGCGGCAAACTTCCTTCTCGACCGCGCAAAAAACAATGTCGGTCTCGTATTGCCCGGCATTGCACCGATTAGAAACGTTATCGGCGGAAATTGGCTTTACAAGAGCAAAAGTTCCTTCAGACAACTCAAGCCGTTTATGGACGAGTTGCACAAGACGGGCGCAAAGATGTTCGTGCAGCTTACCGCAGGTTTCGGTCGTTCTTTTGCAATCTCCTCGATGATGGAGATGCTTGCCACCAACAAAGTTTTGGGTGCAATCGCAAAACCGTTTATCAACATCGACCAACTCACGATGAGCGCAAGCCCCAACCCAAATCGTTGGAGCGACAACGCACCTTCTCGCGCAATGACGGTAGAGGAGATTCACGAATTTATCAAGGCGTTCGGTAAAACCGCAAAAATGTGCAAAGACGCAGGCGTTGACGGCGTTGAAATTCACGCGGTACACGAAGGCTATTTGCTTGACCAGTTCACGATGAAATATACAAATCAACGCACGGACGAATACGGCGGCTCAATCGAGAACAGATACCGTTTCCCCATTGAAATCGTCAAAGAAATCAAGAGAGTCTGCGGCGACGATTATCCCGTTTCGTTGAGATACTCCGTAGTATCCAAGACCAAAGGCTTCCGTCAAGGCGCGCTCCCCGGAGAGGACTACGTCGAAGTCGGCAGAGATATGGAAGAAAGCAAGATTGCGGCAAAAATGTTGCAAGACGCAGGCTACGATATGCTCAACTCGGACAACGGTACTTACGACGCGTGGTACTGGGCGCATCCGCCGGTATATATGCCTCAAAACTGCAACCTCGAGGACTGCGAAGAAATCAAAAAAGTCGTTGATATTCCCGTCGTTTGCGCAGGCCGTATGACTCCCGAAGTCGCAGCCAAAGCAATCGAAGAAGGCAAAATCGACGGTATGGGCGTCGCACGTCAGTTCCTTACCGACCCCGAGTGGGTAACCAAACTTATGCAAGGTCGCGAAAACGACATTATGCCTTGCATCTGCTGCCATAACGCTTGCTTCAATATGGCGCATTGGGAGGGCGTTCCGAACGAACAAGACCTTTCCGATACGGCAGGTATGGCTCGTTGCGCACTCAATCCGCACACGATGCAATCCAAAAAATACAAGATTGTTCCCGCAAAGAAAGCAAAGAAAATCGCAGTTATCGGCGGTGGTATCGGCGGTATGGAAGTTGCAAGAGTCGCAACTCTCAGAGGACACAAAGTTACGATTTACGAGAAAGGCAACGACCTCGGCGGTATCTTCGTAGCGGCGGCAGCTCCCTCGTTCAAAGAGAAAGATAAAGAACTTATCGCTTGGTATAAAAAACAAATCAAAGACCTCGGCATCGAAGTGAAGTACAATACCGAAGTCAAGGATATAAGCAAACTCGACGCAGACGAAATCGTCGTCGCAACAGGTGCCGTTGCAAGAAAAATCAACATCCCCGGCATTGAAAAGGCTGTGGAAGCGTGCGATTTCTTGCTTGACAAGAAAGAAGTCGGCGACAACGTCGTTATCATCGGCGGTGGCTTGACAGGATGCGAAATCGCATACGAATTGCACTTGAGAGGTAAACATCCCACAATCGTCGAGATGAAGAACGACCTTATCGCGGTTAAGGGCGTTTGCCTTGCAAACTCCTCGTATTTGCGTGAATACTTTGCGCTCAACAAAGTTCCCGTATATCTTAAGACTGCTCTTAAGTCCATCACGGATAAAGGCGTCAAAGTGTCAAAGGACGGCAAAGAGTTTGAGATTCCCGCAGATTCCGTCATTATGTCCGTCGGTTACATTCCCACACCCGTTGCCGCGGAAGGCAAGCACGTTCACGTTGTCGGCGACAGTGCAAAAGTCGGCAATTTGAGGACTGTTATTTGGGGTGCTTGGGACGTCGCAATGAAACTGTAAAAAAATCGTTGCTGTGGCAACCGAGTTGTGCAAAAGTTTGCACAACTCGGAGAGCCACGCTAGATTTTTTTACCTCTAACCGCGCAGTCAATCTTTACTATCGCTCTCGGCAGAATTATAGTCGTACTGTCGTTTCGTAAGATTGCCTGCTTGGTGGCGCACTTTTGTGCGCTTTTTTTATTTGTTCTTCATCTAAATAGTGCGCTTTACGTCATTTGATAGTAACGTAAAACAATCGTTGCCGTTTTGCAAGAGAGATAATTTTCATAATTTCTTTTTTATTCTTGACATAACTAATCGAATTAGTTAAAATTATATTACGATTAGTTATGGAGGATAATACGTTGAAAAACAATATTAGCGATGAACTTATTATCGAAACTTCTGCCGTTATTGCAAATAGGGACGGATTGAACAATTTGTCGCTCAAAACCATTGCCGAAGAATTGAATATCAAATCGCCGTCTTTGTATAACCACATAAGCAGTCTCGATGAAGTGAGGCAAAGACTTATGGTTTACGGTTGGAAGCAAATGGAAGAAAAAATGCTTGATTCCGCCGTTGGGGTATCGGGATACGACGCCATAAAGAATATGTGTTACGCTTTTTATAATTATGCTGTCGCAAATAAAGGCGTCTTTACAGCTATGCTTTGGTATAACAAATATGAAAGTGCCGACAAAGATAAAACAACTACAAGACTTTTTAATACTATATTTAGAGTAATGAAACCTTTGGATATAAGCGATGTCAATATAAACCATATCGTTAGAACGTTGAGAAGTTTTTTGGAGGGATTTTCTTTGCTTGTAAATAACAATTCTTTCGGTTATCCCGTATCGATTAAAGAAAGTTTTGATTTGTCGTTAGAAATAATCGTGAACGGAATAAAATCGTTGGAGGGAGTAAAATAATATGAATGATTATATAAATTTGACATTGGAAAATATTGATGACGAGCATATTTGTTGTGCTATAGGAGATAAAAAGCATCAAATAGGTGTTGCCGTTAAAAAAGCGTGGATTAAAAACAAGTTGGAAGAAGGACATGTTTTTAGAAAGTTAAATGCTAGAGGAAAAGCGTTTATTGAATATGAGCCGATAGAAACGGCGTGGGTGCCTATTAGCGGGAAGAATTACGAATATATTTATTGCTTATGGGTTGCCGGAAGTTTTAAGGGCAAAGGTATTGCAAGTGAATTATTGGAATATGCAATCAACGATTCTAAAGAAAAAGGGATGAGTGGTATTTGCACTTTAACTTCAAAAAAGAAAAAGCCTTTTATCGGCGAAAAAGAGTTCTTTATTCATTACGGCTTTGAAGTCGTCGATGAAATAGGCGATTATGAATTGTTGGCGTTTCGATTTGAGCCGAGTGAAACGCCCAAATTTAACAATAATGCCAAAAATATGAAAATAGACAATCAAGACTTTACGATTTATTATAGCAATGAGTGTCCTTATGTGGAGTATGAGATAAAAGAATTATCGAAATATGCAAAAGAGAATAACGTTGCTATCAACTTCGTTAAAATCGATTCTTTGGAAAAAGCCAAAAACGCACCTTGTATATTCAACAACTGGGCTAATTTTTATAATGGAAAATTTGTATCGAATACGATATTAAATGCCAATTCTTTTGAAAAATTGATTAGCAAATAGTATCCAAGCATAAAAGTCCTCATTTTAAGAAATGTGGACTTTTATGTTTTTAGAGACGACCGTCGGCACTCGGTGTCATTTACTTGCCAATCTCGCAATATATGTTACAATATTGTCAGTAAATATATAGGAGTCATTGTTATGAAAAAAACTACAATGCAAAAATTTGCAAAACTTATTGCAAAAAAGGGCGCAAACGTCCAAAAGGGGCAAGAGGTTTATATCAATGCGTCTCTCGACCAACCCGAATTTGTCAAAATGGTGGCAGAGGAATGCTACCGTGCAGGCGCGGGCAAAGTAATCGTGGAGTGGAGCTATCAGCCTCTTGCAAAAGTGAATTATCGTTATCGTTCGGTAAAAACGCTTTCTACAATCGAGAAGTGGGAGCTTGAAAAACTCCAACACAAAGTGGACGTTTTGCCTGCGGTAATTTATATCGAATCGGACGACCCCGACGGACTTAAGGGCATCAATCAAGAAAAAGTGTCCAAAGCGCAACAGGCAAGGTATCCCGTCATCAAACCTTTGCGCGATAAGATGGAAAACAAATATCAATGGTGTATAGCCGCAGTACCGGGTAAAGCGTGGGCGAAAAAAGTTTTCCCGAACGAAAGAGAAAGCAAGGCGGTTGAAAAACTTTGGAATGCGATTTTGTATACCTCGAGAGCGGACGGAGACGACCCCGTTAAGGCGTGGGAGGACCACAATGCGGACCTCAAGGCAAGATGCGAATATCTCAATTCGCTCGGAATCAAAAAACTGCATTATACGTCATCTAACGGCACGGATTTTACTGTCGGCTTGATTGATGACGCACTCTTTTTGGGTGGTAGCGAGGATACTCTCGGCGGTGTGGAATTCAATCCTAATATCCCGAGCGAAGAAGTATTTACTTCTCCGATGAAAGGACAGGCAGAGGGCGTTGTACACGCAACTCGTCCGCTTTCCTACAGAGGACAGCTTATCGAGAATTTCTCCGTTCGTTTCGAAGGCGGCAAGGCGGTGGAAGTTCACGCCGAAAAGGGAGAAGATTTGCTCAAACAAATGATTTCTATGGACGAAAACGCCGCATATCTCGGCGAGTGCGCTCTCGTTCCTTACGATTCGCCTATCCGCAACAGCGAGATAACATTCTTCAATACTTTGTTTGACGAAAACGCGTGTTGCCACCTTGCATTCGGCAGAGGATTTGAAAATTGTATCAAAGATTTCGCAAATCTCACTCTTGACCAATGTCGTGAAAAAGGCATCAACGATTCAATTATCCACGTCGACTTTATGATAGGTTCGCAAGACCTCGATATAGATGCAATAACGAGGAGCGGAGAGGTTGTGGCTATCTTCCGCAACGGCAACTGGGCTTTCTAAAATGTTTTTATAAACTCTATTGTACACTATACTCTATTTAATTTATAAAAAATATCGGGGTGTCGAGCAAAAACGCTTGACACCTTTGTTTTATAAGAGTATCATAGTGTCAAGCAATGGAGATTGACAGGCGATTATGGATAGATTTGAAATTTCCGTATTGAGAGGGTACTACGGCGCGCTTCTCACTCAAAGACAAAACGATATGCTCGTTATGCATTACGACGAAGATTTGTCTTTCGGAGAAATCGCAAACATAGTCGGCGTGTCTCGTCAGGCGGTGCTTGACGGCATCAACAAGGGCGAAAAGCATTTGTGCGAGTACGAGCAGTTGCTCGGACTTGCCGAAAAGGACAAACAGGTTCACGCTCTGTTGGACGTTCTTTCGACGCATTGCGACGACGAAGGCAAAGCCTTGGTTGAAAAAATCAAAAAGATATTGGAGGACTAAATGGCTCTTTTCGGAAGTTTGGCAGACAGAATGAATCACATATTCTCAAAACTTCGCAACAAAGGTAAGTTGACCGAACTTGAGATAAAACAAGCCATGCGCGAGATTCGCGTTGCTCTCTTGGAAGCCGACGTAAACTATAACGTCGTCAAAGATTTTACAAACAAAGTAAGCGAAAAGGCGTTGGGGGAGGATATTCTCAAATCCCTTACGCCTGCGCAACAAATAGTCAAAATCGTCAACGAAGAATTGTGTGCGTTGATGGGCAGTACGCATCAAAAACTTGCCGTGAGCGACAAACAACCGACCGTTTATATGATGTGCGGTTTGCAAGGCGCGGGCAAGACCACGATGTGCGGAAAACTTGCTCTTTATCTCAAAAAGCAAAGCAAAAAGACGCTTCTCGTCGCTTGCGATATATATAGACCCGCGGCAATACAACAACTTCAAGTAGTTGCCAAAAAAGCCGGAACGGAATGCTTCGAGATGGGGCAAATCAATCCCGTCAAGATTGCGAAAGCAGGCATCGAATACGCACTCAAAAACGGCTACGATACCGTGATAATCGATACGGCAGGTCGTTTGCATATCGACGAAAACCTGATGCAAGAGCTTATCGACGTCAAAGCGGCAGTCAAACCCGCCGAGATTTTGCTTGTCGTCGACAGTATGACCGGACAAGACGCGGTTACCGTCGCAGATACGTTCAATCGCAAGCTCGATATTACGGGCGTTATTATGACCAAGCTCGACGGCGACACGAGAGGCGGTGCGGCGTTGTCAATCAAGGCAGTCACGGGCAAGCCGATTAAATTCAGCGGTACGGGCGAAAAAATGGAGGACATCGAGCCTTTCCATCCCGAACGTATGGCGTCTCGTATCCTTGGAATGGGCGACGTACTCACGCTTATTGAAAAAGCGGAACAAGCCATATCTCAGGAAGAAGCTCTCAAACTTCAAAAGAAACTCAAAGAAAATTCTTTCAACCTCGAAGATTATCTCGCTCAACTCGACAGTATGAAAAAGATGGGCAATCTTCAAGATATGATGTCTATGATACCCGGGCTTGCGGGCAAAATGAAAGGCACTCCGCAAATCAGCGAAGAACAGATTGCAAGGACGAAAGCGATTATTCAATCAATGACTCCCAAAGAGCGTCGCAATCCCGAGATTATCAAAGCGTCGCAACGCAAGCGCATCGCAAAGGGTAGCGGAACGTCGATTCAAGAGGTCAATCAACTGCTCAAACAGTTCGAAGCGACCAAAGACTTGATGGCGCGTATGCAAAAAGGCGGAATGAAAGGCCTCAGAGGTCTCAAAGGCTTGCCTTTCTAAATCGATTATATTTGAAAAACAAAATATAAAATAAACTTATCACAAATGGAGGCTAACTGTTATGGTTAAACTTAGACTCACCAGAATGGGCGCAACAAAAGCACCTTTCTATCGTATCGTTGCAATGGATTCTCGCAAAGCTCGCGACGGCAAGTACATCGACCAAATCGGTTACTACAATCCCGTTTCCGAGCCGAAGCAAATCGTCATCGACGCCGACAAAGCAAAACAATGGCTTGCAAACGGCGCACAACCGACGGATACGGTTATGGGTTTGCTCATTCAACAAGGTATCGTCGAAAAGAAGTAATTGGTGGCTTTAGATGATTGAATTGGTCGAATATCTTGTTGCCTCTCTCGTTCCCGACGGAGATTATACCGTCGAGCAAAGAGACGGCAACGGTACAACCGACATCGTCGTTACAATCGCAAAGAAGGACATTGGAAAAGTAATCGGCAAGCAGGGCAGAATCGCAAAAGCAATCCGCACTCTCGTCAAATCCGCAAGTTCCAAAAACTCTGCGAAATACAACGTTGTCATCGAAGAAAAAGATGAAATCTGAACTCACGATAGGCAAGGTGTTGAAACCGCGCGGTCTCAAAGGGGAGTTGAAAATAGAGACTTACTCCTCTGATTCCGCACGGTTTTCTCGCCTTAAAAAACTCAAAATCGACGGCTCTGAATATGCGGTAAACGCAATTTCTCTGGAAGGCGCAATCGGTTACGTCACTTTAAGCGGAGTCGACAGCGTCGAAAAAGCAGAGCTTTTAAGAGGTAAATATATTACCGCAAACAGAGACGATTTGCCGAAATTGCCCGACGGAAAGTACTATATCGTCGATATGATAGGTCTTGACGTCTTTGCAAACGGAGAGTGCGTCGGAGAAATTACCGACGTGCTGCAATACGGCTCGGCAGACGTTTACGTCGTAAGAAACGGCGACGCGAGTTTGAGTTTCCCCGCAATCGACGGGTTAATTAAACAAGTCGACCTTGACGAGGGCAAAATGCTCCTTGACGGCGCAATTTTCAATCGAGTGGTCGTTTTCAACTGATATGAGATTTGACGTTTTGACGATATTTCCTCAATATTTCGACGTCCTCAACGAGAGCTTGCTGGGAAAGGCAATCGAGGGGGGCAAATTTGACGTTAATATCGTTAATATTCGTGACTATTCCAAGGATAAACATCTCAAAACCGACGATACTCCCTACGGAGGCGGCGCAGGAATGGTTATGACGCCCGACCCAATCGTCAGCGCAATAGAAAGCGTCGATTCGAAGCACGAGGCGTGGAGAATATATATGTCTCCTCGCGGTACTCGTCTGAATCAGGCAAAAGTCGAAAGCCTTGCAAAGGAAAAGCGTATTCTGATACTCTGCGGAGATTACGAAGGCGTTGACCAACGGGCTTTGGATATGTGCATCGATGAGGAATTGTCAATCGGAGATTACGTTTTGACTGGCGGAGAATTGCCCGCGCTCGTTACGATAAACTGCGTCGCAAGATACATCGACGGCGTACTCGGCTCGGACGAAAGCACCAAAGAAGAAAGTTTTTCAAACGGACTTTTGGAATATCCGCAATACACTCGTCCCGAAGTTTACAGAGGGTATTCGGTGCCTGACGTATTGCTCGGCGGCAATCACAAGGACATCGAGAAGTGGAGACTTGAAAAATCTCTCGAAGTCACGATGAAAAATCGTCCCGACTTGTTTGAAAATACCGATTTAGGCAAGTTTTTGCCGACCAAGAAAAGAAAACGAAATCGTTAAATACGATTGATTATTCCGATTGTCTTTGCGAGCGCAAGCGTGGCAATCTAGGCGCAAGCCGTATTACGCTACGCTGGATTCCCACGGTCACTTCGTTTCCTCGGAATGACATAGGATTAGTACACATCGAATTGCGCGCAATCGCGCAATCGCGCAATAAAGGAATTTGTTTTGAACATTCAATGGTTTCCGGGGCATATGACCAAAGCGATACGAATGATGGAGGACAATCTCCGTCTCGTCGACGCTTTGATATACGTTATCGACGCAAGAGCGGTGTATTCTTGCGATAATCCTCTTTTCAACAAACTTTTGCAGGGAAAGAGGGTTCTTTACGTTTTCAACAAGTGTGACTTGGTTGAAAAAGATGACCTCGAAACGTGGTGTAACGAATTCAAAAAACAAGGAAAACCGTTTGTAAAGGCAATCGGCACGAGCGGAGATTGCTCGCAAATCGTTGCAGGACTCAAACGAGTGGTTTCCGACAAAATCGAAAAATACGCCGCAAAAGGCGCGAATATATCTGTAAGAGCGATGGTTGTCGGCGTTCCCAACAGCGGAAAGTCTACGATTATCAACTCTATGGTTAAGAAAGCGAAAGCCGTTACGGGCGACCGTCCGGGAGTTACGAGAGGCAAGCAATGGCTGTCAATCGACAACGTTGACTTTTTGGATACGCCGGGTACGCTTTGGGGCAAATTCGACGACCAAAAGGTTGCGCATCATCTTGCGTATATCGGTTCTATCAGAGACGATATTCTTGATGAAAGCGAGCTTGCGTACGATTTTTTGGACGAAATGAAAACGCTTTGTCCTCAAAACCTTGCCCAAAGATACAATTTGCCCGCGATAAAAGAACAGACGATAGATATTTTTGAAGATATTGCATTGTCCAGAGGCTTCAAACTTAAAGGCAATCAACCCGATTACGAAAGAACGGCAAGAATGATTATCGACGAGTTCCGCAAAGGCAAACTCGGCAAGATAATGCTCGAAAAACCTGTTGCGATAATACGCTAACGGAAACTTATTCGGAGTTGGAGGCGCAAGGCGCCGACCGCATCGAGCGCCGAGCTTGCGTCACACACAAGGCTTTTAGCCATAATTGCCACTTGTGTCAATTATTTGCTTTTTGCCTTGGTGTTCCTCTTTCCCTTCACACAAAAGACTGCGCTTTCATCTTTTGTATCAAACGTCAATTCGCTTGTCTTTTGCGTGTGGGAGCCTTGTGGGTGCAGTACAAGTGAGCCAACGGGTATTGTTCTTTTCGTTGGCGAACGAGTGACATAACAAGTGAACGATACCTATCTATGTGAGTGCCGAGTGTGTCCCCCTGCGGAGCAGTTCCGTGGGTTCCCTCAAGCATCGCGCAGAGGGGGAACGGAATAGGGGAAACACCTTGAGGAAAGGGGAAAGTCTTATTTAAGAGGGGAATTTTCACTTATGGTAAAACCCGAAGAACTAATGACGTACGAAAAACAACTTCTCGACAAAGGCTATCGCTATATTTGCGGAGTTGACGAAGTGGGCAGAGGACCGCTTGCGGGTCCAGTTACCTGCACGGCAGTCATTATGGATTTGTCCGACTTGATTGACGGCGTAAACGACAGCAAAAAAGTGAGCAAAAAGAAAAGAGAGAAACTTTTCGACGTTATAAAATCAAAAGCGATTGCCGTATCCACGGTGTCTTATGACAATCACAAAATCGACGAAATGAATATCCTCAACGCCACCAAAGCGTGTATGGCGGAAGCGATTATGTCTCTCGAGGTCAAACCCGATATCGTAATCGTGGACGCTTTGCAACTCGATATACCGTACAAGACGTTCGGCATCATTCACGGCGACGCATTGTCTTATTCCATTGCTTCCGCATCCATAATCGCAAAGGTTACGAGAGATTCGTATATGGAAAAAATGGCACTCGAATATCCTCAATACGATTTTGAACACAATATGGGTTACGGCACGGCAAAGCATATCGCGGCGCTTAAAGAGTTTGGCGCAACGCCGATACACAGAAAGACGTTTATAGGAAATTTCGTCAAATGAACACAAAAAGGATAGGGGATATAGGAGAACAGGTAGCGCGCGACGTATACACGGAAAGAGGCTACAAAATCCTTGAAACAAACGCAAAATACGCGCGGTGCGAAGTGGATTTGATTTGCGAATGCTACGTTGACGAAAACGGCAATCTAATCCGTCAAAACGACAAAAATCGTATATCTAAATTCCTTGAAAAATTAGGAATCAAACTCAAATCCGACAAGCAAAACAAAGGCGAAAGAACGATAGTTTTTTGCGAGGTCAAGACGAAGTACGACAACGGCTATTACTCGCCCGAAGAAGCGGTTACGCAGTTCAAAGCGGGCAGGTACGTTACCGCGGCAAAAGCGTACGTTTCGAGACACAGACTTGCAAACGTAAACGTGCGATTTGATATGTTCACGCTTTGCGAGCAGGGGTATGATCTCATAGAAAACGCATTCACGGAAAACGACGCGAAATACTCTAAAAGATGAAAATTGCATAAAATTTGAAAAAAATCATTAAAATGCGCATTTTTATTGTATTTTCGCTTGTTTATATATTTATTTTATGTTAATATAACATGCGTGACTCGGATGTTCCGCTGGCAAGAGAGACTTGTGTAAGAACATTTGGTAAAATTAGGAGGTCAGTATGAACATTATCGACACAATCGAAAGAGAGGGCATGAAACAAAATTTGCCCGTAATCGCAATCGGCGACCAAGTCAAGGTAAACGTCAAGGTCGTTGAAGGAACAAGAGAACGTATTCAAACTTACGAAGGCGTTGTCATTGCAAAGAAGAACGGCGGTATCCGTGAAACCATCGTCGTACGTCGCGTTACGTTCGGCGTAGGCGTTGAAAGAACGTTCCCCATTCATTCTCCCAAGATTGACAGCATCCAAGTTGTCCGTCACGGTAAAGTAAGACGCGCAAAACTTTATTACTTGAAAGAAAGAACCGGTAAAGCCGCAAAACTTAAAGAAGTCTAATCGGCAACCGTTTTTCGAGAGGAATAAAATGAAGAAAAAGTTAGTTTTTATAAGTGCAATGGTGCTAGTACTCGTGCTAGCACTTTTCGCATTTACAGCGTGCAACAACGACACTAGCGACGTCGGAGAGGAACTTATCGTCAACGGCGATTTCTCCAAAATGACGACGACCACGGTCGACAACAAGGAAGTTAAAAAGCTCGACGGTTGGTCGACTTCTTCCGAGAATACCGAGTTCGCTCAAAGACCCGAATCGGGCGAAAGCGACAATATGATTCTCAGACTTACCAACAAGTCCGCAGGATACAATTATCTCAAGCAGACCGTCAAAGTGTCCACGAACAAAGTCTACAAAGTTTCCGTCGATTTCAAGATTGAAACGGAGTTGACGAGCAGCGTCAGCGGTGCGTATGTGACTTTCCTCGAAAACGTGGAGTACAGATTTGTTTCTCACTCCGAAAAGACCAAAGGCTTCGTTACAAGCACTTTCTACGTCAGACCGAAGAATACCGACTATCTTACCATTGCGCTTTGCCTCGGTTCGGAGGATAACAACTGCGCAGGCACCGTGTATTTCGACAACGTGACGATGCAAAGAGTAGAGGACGCTCCCGAAGGTGTTACCGTCTTTGACTTCAAAAAGGCAAAAACCGTCAACACCAACGAAAACGCAAGCGGTATTACTTTCGTCGTATTGCTCACGGCATTCGGAGTTGCGGCAATAGTGTGCGCCTACGTTCTCGTAAGACGTATCTATGCAAGAAAGGACGCTTTCGTAGATTTCGGCGCGTCGGTTTCTTATGACAAGAAAGCGGTCAATAACGTCAAGTGGTACCAAAACAGTTGGTTTATCGCGGCAATGCTTTTGCTCGGTGCGTTTATCGTCAGACTTGCGTTCTTGCTGTCAATGTACGGTATGGGCAACGATATGACCAACGTAATCAACGTTGCAAAACAATATCTCGGCGTTAAGAACGGCGTTGTTACTTTCTTTGAGAAGATGTCCAACCTCGGCAGAACCACGACGTATTCTCCGGGTACGCTCTATATACTCGCGATTTTGGGCTTCGCAAGCAAGAATCTCGATTATGCCGCCGCTTCGATTTTGCTCCGCTTTATCAACGTACTTGCGGATATGGCAGTCGTTGCGATGATTTTCTTCTACGGTAAGAAATACGTCGGCAACAAACTCGCAACCGTTTACGCAGGTCTTTATGCGATTCTTCCGTTTGCGCTTTTGTCAAGCGGCATCAACGCAACGTTTGAAAGCGTGCTTATCGCACTCATTATCGGCGCATTGATTCTTATGGTGGAGAAGAAGTACATCTCGACGTACTTCGTGCTTACGCTTGCGGCAGTTCTCGACATCAGAGCGTTGGCAGTTGCTCCGCTCGTCGTCGGATACTTCGTATATATGTATATCAAGGACAACGACAACAAGAAGAAATTTACCTCCAACAGAGCGAAAATCGTTTTCGGACTTGTGGCAAGTTTCGTCCTTGCGTACATTTTGACGCTTCCTGTGGCAATACACCAAATTCAAGCAGGCGACGCATTCTTCGGATTCAAGGTTATAGTCAACGAGATGACGAACACGCTTTACTTCGTCAAGGACGCATTCAACCTCTACGGTATGGTTGCGATGAACAACAAACTCTCTCAAAAGAGCGTCAACATCCTCAACCTTATCTTCTTGCTCGTGCTTGAGGCTTACGTCATATCGCTGTATTTCAAGAACCGCAACAAACAAGAACTTTTGATGCTTGCGTCTTTCACGTTCGCAGTCGTTGCAGTATTCACAATCAAAGTGACGTACACATATCTCTATTTGTCTCTCGCTCTCGCACTCATCTACACGATGATAAGCGGCGACAAGAGAATGTATATCATCTCCGGCGGTATCGCAACGCTCGGCTTTATCAACTACGCACAGTTGATGAACCAAAGCGGTTTTGTCAAAGCAGGACAAGCAAGCGGCGCGATTATGAGCTTCGAGACGACAAGCCCGTTCTATATCGTGTTCTGCGTGGCGGCAGTTCTCCTTATCGGATACTACGCTTACGTTTCTTATTCGATTGCCAACAACAGCAAGATTGTCGACATCAAGGCAATGCCTCAATCCGTCGGCGCAACGTTGAAAGCATTCTTCAAGAACGTATCTGCCAAGTTGAGCAAAAAGGACGAAGAATAATCGACTTTATTAAAACAAAAACGGCACTCAATCGAGTGCCGTTTTTCATATTCGTTAATATTTTTTTATATCGAATCGAGGTTATTCGAGGTCCAAATTGTCGGGGCAGAACGACGGGTCGTCCAAAAATTCGCTTACCGTAACGCCCAAACCGTCAGCCAACATAATTACCGTTTTAAGAGTAATGTTTTTCGTGCGTCTTTGCATTATGCTCTTTATCGTTGCAAACGGAATTCCGCTCAATGCCGCAAGACGGTACTGAGTTATTTTTTTTGCGTCGAGATAATGACAAAGGCGATTTACAACAACATCGTTTATCGATTCCATATTTATATTTTATCGTATATTGATAGGTATTATAGGATGATACATCATTCTTTTGGTTGACACATCATCCTAAATGGTTTAATATAGGATTACAAATAATCCTAAAACGGAGGAAAAAATGAGCAAAATTGTACCATCTACAAACAAGCGAGAATTGTTAACACAGTTATACATTTTCCGCGGAATGCTTGGCGACGTATATACTGCCGCCGAATCTTATGATGATGTCGTTCAAAACTTTGACGATGAAAAAACGGAATTGCGTTATCGCAAATCTATTTTATTGACGGATATTGCGCAACGTAAAAAACAAAAGATGAAAAGAATTGTATCAGGCATACTCTTTTCGATGCTCGCAATCGTAGTTACCGTGGCAATGTACTTTTTGGGTGCGTTCGACAAATCGCTTTGGTTTATCGTTGTCCCCGTAGTTATTCTGCTTGCGTGCGGAATTTACAACTGGTTTTTTAACGGTATTTATCATACTGAAAACCATATCAAAAATATTAGTAAAACAACAGACGAGCAAGCAATGATGAGAGATTATCTGTCAGGGAAAATCGGTTATGACGTTTGCATCATCAACGAAAAAGGACATATAACTGGGTATAGCTACAAAAGGTCAAAAAGAGAGCTTGCAATGCTTGTGGATTTTGATGATTATGACAAATATGTTAAAGAGCATCCGAACGATGCCGCAGTTTTGAAGATAAAATCTCTCGAGAAAGAACTTGAAAATCACTATAAATCGGGTTTGACGGTTGAAAAAGACGATTACGACTATGATTACGATGTCGACGCGCTTGACGATGACTACGATTATGACGCAGACGATATAGATTTGGATGACGTGGATTTAGATGTAGACGAAATAGACGACGACATCGATATAGACGGCAATAATTTGGATTATCTTGCATATTATAAGAGAGCTTTTGTTACAAAACAAAAGGGTATGAAAGATGTATTTTCCGATTTCTTGATTGAGAGAGATTGGGATAAAGTCGATACTTTGATTTATTTGGTTGCTTCTGGTCGTGCCGATACGCTTAAGGAAGCATTAAACGCATCTGATTTGATTGTGCGACACGATGAAGTTGTCGGTAAACTGAACGAAATCAGAACGTCGATAGATAATCAGACGCAGGTTATGACGGAATGTACTCGTGCATTGTTGCTCGGTATGAACGAAATTAACAAGTCAATCAAGGAAGTCGGAACAAAGATAGATTCGCTCAGAGATTGCGTTATGATTGCCGCTGCAAGTATTAACGCGACAATCGATACTTCGAGTACGGAAATGTGCGAGAGAATAGGTCGAATCAGCAATCAACTCTATCGTATGTAACGGTTATCCGCTATAAATTCAAATAAAAAAGCCCTTTTGCGCATTTTACTTTTGTGCGCAGAAGGGCTTTTGCCGTTAATATTTCTTACTTATTGCAGGGAAGGTTCTTTTCGGGACATTTGAAGGGCATAAATTTGCCTGCAAGCGAGTTGAGCAATTCGGGATCGAGATTTTCAAAAATCACGTTGTTTGCGTATTTCTTTGCGTCCTCGATGCGTTCTTCGCTGTTTATCGTCCACATAAGGATAGGAACTTTCTTGCTCCATTTGACGATGTATTTGTTTTCGGGAAGTCTACGGTCAACCGCACGCACGTCGTATGCGATAAAATCGGGCTTGGTAATCTTGTTTATCCAAAGTTTGCCCATAAAATCGGTTGCCCACCATCTGTTGCGTTTTCCGTCGGGGGAGCACCAAGTGCAGAGTTCGCCAACGGCGTATTTGCTGTGACGTTTTGCATACAAAACCGCGCCGAAATCAAATGATTGAAGGGCAATATTGCCTTTATAGCCGACTTCGTTGAGGACTTTGATAGTTTCTCTCACGATAGTGTGGTCAAACGGATTTACGCCTTTTATCTCGCAGAGAATACCCACTTGACCGTTGACAAGAGCCAAAAACTCCTTGAACGTGGGCATAACGTATTCGGTGTTTGCAAGAGGATACGTTTTCAATTCTTCGAGCGTGCAATGCTTAATGACTTTGTCGACTCCGCACACACGTTTCAAATTGTCGTCGTGAAATACCACGACCTGACCGTCTTTGGTAACGTGAACGTCGATTTCGATATTAAAGCCGTGCTTTATCGCTTCTTCGTAAGCGGGCATACTGTTTTCGGGATATTGGTCGTCGTGGAGACCTCTGTGCGCAATCGGTCTGTCAAAAAGCCATTGAAAATCCATAAGAAACTCCCTTTTATGCTGTTATTATTGTTGATAAAATTTTATATTTCATTTATAATAAAGTCAATAGTTTTTAGATTTTTATCAAAATTTTTGCATACCGCGCAAGATTTTGATGAGTGAGGACGCTTTGAGCAAAAAACATATACGCAATTTCTCAATAATCGCGCATATCGACCACGGCAAAAGTACGCTTGCCGACCGTCTTATTGAAAAAACGGGTACGGTTTCCGAGCGTGATATGTCCGAGCAGTTGCTCGATAATATGGAAATAGAAAAAGAGCGCGGCATCACCATCAAATTGCAGACTTGCAGACTCTATTACAAGTATAACGGAGAGGAGTATATCCTCAATCTTATCGACACCCCGGGTCACGTCGATTTCACTTACGAAGTATCGCGTTCTCTTGCCGCTTGCGAGGGAGCGTTACTCGTCGTTGACGCAACGCAGGGCGTTGAAGCGCAAACGCTGTCCAACGTTTATCTCGCGCTCGAAAACGATTTGACGATTCTTCCCGTTGTCAACAAAATCGACCTTGCATCCGCCGACGTAGACGCCGTGAAACTCGAGATAGAGGACATAATCGGTCTCGACACGGAAGGTTGTCCGCTCGTATCTGCGAAAGAGGGTATCGGCGTAGACGATTTGATTGCGCAGATTATCGAAAAGTTGCCTGCTCCTACTGGAGACGACGACGCGCCCTTGAAAGCACTCATTTTCGATAGTTTTTACGACAATTACAGAGGCGCGATTTCTATGGTGCGCATTGTGGACGGCAGCGTAAAGGTCGGAGACAAAATCAAAATGATGGCGACGGGCAAATGCTTCGAAGTCGTAGAAGTGGGATATTTCTCCCCCGGTATGCGTCCTTGCGACAAACTCGTGTCGGGAGAAGTGGGGTATATCGCCGCAAGCATCAAAAACGTCGGAGATACCGCTGTCGGAGATACGGTTACGAATGCGGAGAATCCTGCGAAAGAGGCTCTCCCGGGTTATAAAAAAGCAACTCCTATGGTTTATACGGGCGTTTTTCCTGCGGACGGCGCAAGATACGACGACCTTAAAGAGGCTTTGCTCAAACTTCAACTCAACGACGCCTCACTCAGTTTCGACCCCGAAGTGTCTACCGCTCTCGGTTTCGGCTTCAGATGCGGATTCCTCGGACTTTTGCATATGGAAATCATCGAGGAAAGGCTTGAAAGAGAGTTTGACCTCGACCTTATTACGACTGCTCCGAGCGTGTCGTATATAGTGACCAAAACCAACGGAGAAAAGCTGACAATCGACAATCCGACCGCTTTGCCGAATCCCAGCGAAATCGCGTATATAGAGGAGCCTATCGTCAAAGCGACGTTGTACACTCCGCCTGAATACGTCGGACCCATTATGGAGCTTTGTCAAGGCAAAAGAGGCGTATTTATCGATATGTCTTACATCGACCCGACGAGAGTGCAACTTATCTATCGTATGCCTCTCAACGAGATTATCTACGACTTTTTCGACAGCCTCAAATCTCGCACGAGAGGTTACGCATCGCTCGACTACGAGATGGACGGTTACGAAAAGAGCGACCTCGTGCGCCTCGATATGATGATAAACGGCGAGATGTGCGACGCACTCTCTATCATCGTGCATAAAGACAACGCTTACGCAAGGGGCAGAGGCATTGCCGAAAAGCTCAAAGACGTTATTCCGAGGCAACTTTTCGAAGTGCCTATTCAAGCCACCGTCGGCGGCAAAATCATAGCCAGAGAGACGGTCAAAGCAATGCGTAAAGACGTCCTTGCCAAGTGCTACGGCGGAGATATTACGCGCAAAAAGAAACTGCTCGAAAAGCAAAAAGAAGGCAAAAAACGTATGCGCAAAGTGGGCAGCGTCGAAGTGCCGAGCGAAGCGTTTATATCCATACTCAAAGTGGACCCGAACAAGTAAAATCATACCCCGAAATCCGATGTGTTTTCGGGGTATATATATTAAAAAATGCAACTGTATATACACGTTCCTTTCTGCAAATCAAAGTGTCGCTATTGCGATTTCAACTCGTATCCGTGCGTAAATGATGCGACGATTTTGCGGTATCTAAACGCATTAAATACAGAAATTGCGCTTGCAGGGCAATGCTATCGCAATGCAAAAATCGACACCGTTTATATCGGCGGTGGCACACCGAGCGCACTCGACAAAAAGTATATCGCGAGTATCTGTAAAAATCTCGCAAAACACTTCGATTTGTCTTGCGTAAAAGAGTGGAGTATCGAGTGCAATCCCGAGAGTATCGACGAGGAAAAACTCCGATTGTACAAAGAAGTCGGCATCGACAGAATCAGCGTCGGCGTCCAGAGCCTTAACGACGACAATCTGAAAGCGGTTGGCAGAATACACGACGCGCGCCTCGCTCTTGAAAAATTGAGGTTGGCAAAGAGATATTTCGACAACGTATCCTGCGATTTGATTATAGGATTGCCGTACGATGACGAAAATAGCGTCAGAGAAGAAGTCGCAACGCTTGCGCCGCTCGTCGAACATATTTCTATGTACGAACTTATCGTAGAGGACGGAACGCCGCTCAAAAGTATGGTCGAAAAAGGGGAAATTAGACTTCCTTGCGACGACGAAACGCAAACGCTGTTCGAAGTTGCGATGCAAACGGCGCAAAACTTCGGTTTCGAGAGATACGAAGTGTCGAATTTCGCAAAAAACGGCTTGATTTCCCGACACAATTACGGGTATTGGACGAGAGAGGAATATCTCGGCTTGGGCGCGGGAGCGCACTCGCTCGTAAAAACCAAAGACGGCGTTTTGCCTCTTGAAAAACAAGAGCGATTCGCAAACGTCAGAGGCGTAGACGAGTATATAAATAACGTCGAAAACGCGTCCGAATACTCCGCCGTAAAGCGAACGGATAGGGAATATTTGAGCGCAAAAGACGTAAAAAACGAGCAAATTATGCTCGGATTGAGAACGACGAGAGGAGTGGAAAGCAGCCTTTTGGACGTTCCGCAACATTTGAAAAACTTTTTTGAGTTTGACGGCTTATACACACGCCTGACGCAAAACGGAATGGCGGTTATGAACCCGATACTTGCGGAAATACTGGATATTTGACGAATGTAGTCGCATTTTGTCGGCAGGACGAATAGGCAACGGCATTCTATAGAATATTTATATTATCTCGACATATTTGATTGTCAACTCGAAAATTGTTTGATATAATTCCATTATCTCGGAGGACACGAATGACACCGGACTTTTCAGTTTACGGGGAAACCCCCAGCGCACCTATCGCTCTTATAGCCACGCCGGGTGCGGAAGAACTTGCAAACCTCATCGACAAAAGATTGATTACTCTTTTCAGCGAATCACACCTCGGCAAAAAACTACACAAAGACACGTTTATCTTGAAGTCCGATTGTCCTCGTTTCACAAACGGAGACGCAAAGGGCATAGTTTACGAAACGGTCCGCGGAAAAGACCTCTATATTATCTGCGACCCCGGCAATCACGGCGTAACCTATCAGTTTTTCGGAAAACAGATTCCGCTCACTCCGGACGAGCATTTCGAGAATCTCAAGCGTATAATTTGCGCCTGCAACGGCAAGCCCGAGCGTGTCACGGTAATTATGCCTATGCTTTACGGCGGTCGTCAGCATCGCAGAAGTGCGCGCGAGTCGCTTGATTGCGCGCAGATGTTGCAGGAATTGCAAAATATGGGCGTGAGCGACATCATTACTTTCGACGCACACGACCCGAGAGTGCAGAACGCCGTTCCGCTTATGGGATTTGACAACTACTTCGTACATTATCAAATCCTCAAATGTCTCACGAGAAATTTCCCCGACGTACGCCTCAACAAGGAGAGCCTTATGGTCATATCTCCCGACGAAGGCGCGATTCCGAGAAACGTATATTACGCATCGGTGTTGGGACTCGACCTCGGTATGTTCTACAAACGTCGCGATTATTCCACGATTATCAACGGTCGCAACCCCATAATCGCACACGAATATATCGGTTCTTCCGTCGAGGGTATGAACGTGTTCGTTGCAGACGATATGATTGCAACGGGCGATTCGATACTTCATCTTGCAAAAGAAATCAAGAACAAAGGCGCAAAGAAAGTTTTCCTTGCCGCAACGTTCTCGCTCTTTACCGACGGTATCGAAAAATTCAATCAGGCTTATCAGGAAGGTGTTTTTGACGCCGTGCTGTCTACGAACCTCACTTATCGCATTCCCGAACTCAAAGAATGCAAGTGGTTTATCGAGGCGGACTTGTCAAAGTACATCTCGTATATTATTGCAGCGGCAAACGTCAACGAGTCCGTGTCCAATCTGCTCGACCCGTCACAAAAGATAAGAGAGCTTGTGGCACGCCTTGCAAACTAAGCCCTGCGGAGGAGAAAAAAATGAAAATCACTTGGCTCGGCCATTCATCGTTTTTGCTTGAAGAAAGCACAGGAACGTCGATTGTTACCGACCCTTATCATTCGTATGTTGGTTACGAAATGCCCAAAGTAGAGGCAGACATCGTGACCGTTTCCCACGCGCATAACGACCATTGTTTCGTATCCAACGTGGGCGGCGACCCCACCGTTCTCAACAGAGTCGGCGCATACGAAATCGGCGGTGTGCATATACTTGCATCGCGCAGTTATCACGACGACAAAAAAGGTTCTTTGAGAGGAGACAACCTCATCTTCAAATACCGTATGGACGGCGTGGACGTCTGCCATATGGGAGACATCGGGGAGGAGTGCAACGCAATTTTGGTCGAATCGCTTATGCCCGTAAACGTTTTGCTCATACCCGTGGGCGGCAATTATACTATCGACGCGGTGCAGGCAAAGGAATACGTCGACCGCATTATGCCCGACGTAGTTATCCCGATGCACTATAAAACGAAAGATTGCGAGTTTGACATCGACAAAGTCAACGAATTTTTATCGCTTTTCGACGACGATAACGTCGTTTACGCCGACGGTCCTACCGTTGAGTTTGACAGAGCCGATTTTGACGGAGAAGATACCAAAGTTTTGGTGTTGGAAAGATTTTCCGCTTAAATTTTTTACAAATAACGCGCTTGCTCCCCAAACGGAGCAGGCGCAAGAAGCACTTTAGACAATATATTTACAAATTTTTTTCGATGATTTCGCTCGATACGAATAGTCATCAGACAGGAGTTTTTTATGCAAAGTTTTACAAAACAAGAGCTTGAAGCAAAAAGCATTTTCGAGATGCGCTCTCTTGCTAAAGACGTCGGTGTAAGCGCGCCTACCAAAATGAACAAGGCGGAGCTTGTCGACATCGTTTACAAGATTACAAACGGAGAAATTGAGCCTCCGACGGCACCTCGCAGAGGTCGTCCCAAAAAAGCGGAAGTTGGCGTTTCGGGCGGAGAAGTCGAATCTACCGCAAAGAGTACGGATACTGTTAAAGAATCCAACGTTTCCGACGCTAAAGATAACGATTATCGCAAACCCAAATTTCAACCCGTGGTTTTCCGTCCTACCAACAATCAATATCAAAAGCCGCAACAGCGCGTTCAATACAAAGAAAGCGTTCTTAACGACAGAAAAGAGATAGACGAAGGTGCAGAACAGGAAAGAGAAGGTTATCTCGAAATAAATCCCGACGGATACGGCTTTTTGCGCGTAAAAAACGGCGAATTTAACGAAATGGACGCTTATGTGTCCGCTATGAAAATCAAACAATACGGTTTGCGTAGAGGAGACTACGTCAAATCGCTGTGCAAAAAAATACAAGAGGGCAGACCGTCTGCGGTAGTCAGCGTTACGTCAATCAACGGTATCGACCCCGAGAAAATAGGCAAACGTCCCAATTTTGACGATTTGGTGCCGATTTATCCCGACGAACGCATACGTCTCGAGGTATCTCCCAGAGAATACGCAACCCGTTGCATCGACCTCGTTTCTCCTATCGGAAAAGGTCAAAGAGGCATAATCGTGTCTCCGCCTAAAGCAGGTAAAACGACGCTTCTTAAAATGATTGCGAGTTCCATTGCGAAGAATTATCCCGAAATCGAGCTGAAAGTGCTTCTCATCGACGAACGTCCCGAGGAAGTTACCGATATGCAACGTTCGATAAAAGGAGAAGTGGTGTATTCAACGTTCGACGAGCTTCCCGAACATCATACAAAGACGGCGGAAATGTTGCTTGACAGAGCAAAACGCCTTGTCGAAATGGGCAAAGACGTCGTGATTTTGCTCGACTCGCTCACGAGACTTGCGAGAGCGTACAACCTTACGATTCCGCCTACGGGCAGGACTCTTTCTGGCGGTATCGACCCCGGCGCGTTGCACAGCCCCAAACGCTTTTTCGGCTCTGCGAGAAACATCGAAAACGGCGGTTCGCTCACGATTATCGCAACTGCGCTTATCGATACGGGCAGTCGTATGGACGACGTTATCTTTGAAGAATTCAAAGGCACGGGCAATATGGAAATACACCTTGACCGCAGACTCAGCGAAAAACGTATTTTCCCCGCAATCGACCTTGCAAAGAGCGGAACGAGAAAAGAAGAACTTTTGCTCACTCCGAGCGAATTGGAAGGCACTTGGGGCATTCGCAAGATGCTCTCGAATGCGGATAATACCGAGGCTACGGAAAACCTTATCGGTATGATTGTAAAGACGACTTCCAACAAAGAGTTTATAGACCAACTCAATTTGCAACTCAGAATGTATCAAAAAGAGGGCTATACAATCAGGTCATTGAAGTAACGAGGCGCGTATTATGAGTGAATTCAAAGATTTACGAATTGTGGACAACTTTTATCAGACGTCGGCGTTTTTTCCGATGCCCGTCGTGCTTGCAAGTACGGTATCCGAAAGCGGACAAACCAACCTCGGTTCATATTCGCTGTGTTTTCCGTATTACATCGCAGGCAAGGACTATTACGCAATGATTCTCGAAGTGCGCAACAGTTCCAACACGGCGCAAAACATATTGCGCACGGGCAAAGTTACGCTCAATTTCATTCCCGACGACAAAAAGTTTTTCAAAGAAGCGGTAAGGCTCGGATTCCCGGGGGATACCACGGCGGAGAAAATGAAAAATTGCATTTTCACGCTCAAGGACAGCACGCTCGGCTCCGACAGACCGCAAATCGTACAAGAAGCATTCCAAGTGTTTGAATGCACTTGGGACAGTTCGCTCGAGGACGCTTATCTCGATAAGGCAGGTCAACTCGAGGGGTACGAGCCGCCTTATCGCAATTTCAACGGAATCACGAGCAAGTTCGGCGCGCATTTCATTCTCAAAATAGACAAAATATGGATGAAAGAGGAGTATTACGACTCGATTATCAACGGCGTTACGAGACGCAATTATCCGCCAGTACCCGTCGATTACGGATATAGAGACAGCACCAACTTCTGGTGTTCTCGCTTCAAAAAGCCTTATCCCGAAAAGATTCAGGCAAAAGAGGGCGACGTCAATTCCGTCAAATACGCCGCAAGCAGAATAGACCCTGCCGTGAAGTTTACGGACGAGGCTTGCGCAAAACTCACGAAGATTCCTCGCGTATTCCTCAAAGCCGCGCTTACGCAGATGGTGGACATCGCAAAGCAAGAGGGCATTTCGCTTGTAGACGAAAAGGCTCTTGCGATTATCAACGACAAACGCCGTCAGGAAAAAAAGAAATAATCGACAAATACACGTCTGAGGGGAAATATGAAAAAGAATAACGTTAGAATAATATCCTTATTGCTCGTACTTGCGATTGCCGTTACGGCTACGTTTGCGCTCGTGGCGTGCAATAAAAAAGAAAACGTGCAGTCTCCGTCTGCGGAGCAATTATCCATATACGACGCTCTAAAAGGCGAAAGCGACAGAGTAATTCTGTTTATCGGCGACGGAATGGGCGTAAATCACGTCAAAGCAGGCGAAACGTACTTTGACAGAACGATGTTTGCCGATTTCAATAATACCGGACTTGTAAAAACCTCTTGCAAAGCCTTGAATCAGCCCACGGACAGCGCAGCGGCGGCAAGCGCAATGGCAACGGGAGAGAAGTATTTCAGAGGTTACGTTTCATTCAAGGATAACAAGAATTATCAAACCGTAGCCGAATATGCAAAAAGTCTCGGCAAGGGCGTTGGTATCGTCACGACGGACACGCTCTCGGGCGCGACTCCTGCGGCTTTTTCCGCTCACACAAACGACAGAGGGGAGAAGGCAACTATTATCGGCTGTCAGATTGAGTCTGGCATCGACGTTTTTCTCGGCGCGGGTCTGACGACTTGGGACGGAGACAAAGTCAATTACGATATGTACAGAACTCAATTCGAGCAAAAAGGGTATGCGTTCTGCGACGCTTACGACGAATTGAGCCTTGACAGCGACAAAGTTATAGGCGCGTTTTCTGCCGTTGCAAACTATACTCCGACCAACGAAACGCCGACTCTCTCGCAACTTTCGACGTTTGCGGTAGATTTTCTCGAAAAGAAATATCCCAACGGCTATTTCCTTATGATTGAGGGAGCGCACATCGACAAAACGAGTACCGTCAACGATATGCAGGGGATGCTCGAGTATCTCGACGAGTTTGACAACGCGGTTGAGGCTGTCAGCGGCAAAATGAACGACAAGAGCAATTATTCGATGATTGTCACGGCTGACCACGAATGCGGCGGTCTGGTGTACAACGGAGAGCCTAAAGAGGAAATCAACGATTCGTTGTTTACCGTAACTCATCACACGAAAGACGACGTGAGTTATTACACGAGATTCAAACTTAAATCGCTTGCTCAATTCTCGTTCGAGAAGAATATCGATAACACGGATATTTACAAAATATGCTTTGCGCTGTTGTCGAACAGATGAGCGGAGTAGTCGGTAATCTAAAATAACTTAGGTACGGTTCGAATATCAATTCAAAATGTGTAACAAAAAAGAACTGCGAACAAGTCGCAGTTCTTTTTATATGTCGATTGTTTTATTTATTTTGCCAAGCGTTTTTTCCTCGTTGCGAGTATTGCTATTACCGCAACTATTGAAACCGACGCTACGCATCCGATTACGATACCTGCAATCGCGCCGCCCGAAAGTTGCTCTTTGACGACTATAATCGTGGGCGGATTCTTGATTTCGTAGAGGGTGTTGAATGCTTCGGTAACTTCGGAACTTGTTTTATCTTGACTCGTGAGCGAACCGAATACGGATTCCGCATAAGCGATTGCGTCCGCTTTTTCTTCCTCCGTAGTTGCGTTTTTAATTGCGTTTACGGCGTCGATAAAGTCTTTTGCGGTAACGTCAGACACTTCTCCCGTTGCAGGAACGACTGCGGTTTCGGCGTGTCCGCAGAGCAGGCACTTGCGAGTCTTTTCGCCCGCTTCCGTACCCGTAGGCTCTTTGGTTATATACCAACCGCCGAATTCGTGGTCGCAACCCGTTTTCGGAATGACTTGTTCGTCTTTATGTCCGCAGTTTTCACAGGTGCGCGTTTTGATTCCGCTCTCTGTTTCCGTGGCTTCTTTGGTTACCGTCCAATCTCCGTAAGAGTGGTCGGTGCAGACGAGTTTTTCTATGCTTTCGGTTTCGGTATGACCGCATTTGGTGCAACTATGAGTTTTTGAGCCTTCCTCTTTGTAAGTTGGGTCTTTGGTAACTTGCCAATCTCCGTAGGTATGGTCGGTGCAGACGAGTTTAGGAATGGTTTGCGTTTCGGTATGGTTGCATTTCGTGCAAGTGCGAGATTGAGAACCTTCCTCTTGATATGTTGCCTCTTTGGTTACCGTCCAATTTCCGTAAGTGTGTTCGCACGTTACCTTGGGAATGACTTGAGTTTCGGTATGTCCGCACTTTGTGCAACTGTGCGATTTCAAACCCGTGCTTTCTGTCGTTGCGGCTTTTGTAATCGTCCACTCGCCGTAAGTGTGGTCGCAAACGGGCGTTTCTTCTCCGTAGAGTATTTCGATGCTCTCGATATAGCACGCGCCCGTACCCGTATAGCAGATTGCAAAGTACTTATCGGTCGAATTGATTTTCAAAGTAGTTGCATTTGTGCTTGCGGTAATCGTTCCGACGGATTTGCCCGTAGTCGGCTGACTCGTGCCTTCCGTGAACGGAGTGTTTGAAGTTCTCACTTCAAACGTTTTGTCGGAGCCTTCCTTGAGCTTAATCGTGATTGAAAGTATATTGTTCGGAGCGGCGGTGGTGTTGTACAGATAGCAGCAGACGTTGGTCTTATTGTTCATTTGAATGGCGTTCTTCTGCGTATTTTTGTACATATACACTTTGCCTTGCATTCCGTTTGCTTCCCAACCGTACCACGCGTAACTTCCGCTTGACGAGGTGCTGTCGAGGTTAATGGTGGTTTTTGTACCTGCGACGACCTTGTTTACGGTAATGCCGTTGATGATTGCCTCGTGCGTGCCGTATTTGCAGATAACGCTTGCGCTACCCGCGGAAAGAGTATTTGCACGGGTGGTGCCGTCAAGCCATTGACAAGACGTGTTGGGAACGATTTTCGTCGTGCCGTCGCTGAAGTGCGCCGTAACGGTTATGCCTGCGGAGGAAAAAGCCTCTCCGTCGTTATAGGTCGTTTTTGTGGGTGCGCCGCTCACGCTGATAGAAGTGACGCTCTTGACGGTAACCGTCACGGAAGCCTTGATAGAAGAATTTTCTTTGCTTGCTACGGTAATGGTTGCCGTGCCGTTTGCTTTTGCGGTAACTTTTCCGTTTGCGTCAACGCTTGCAACCGTCGAATCGCTCGATGTCCAAGTGACTTCGCGTTTTGCGTTGGTAGGTGCGTAAGTGGGGGTAAGGGTGGTGGTTTCTCCTACACCGAGGCTGACAGACGTCTCTTTGAAAGAGATTTTCGTGATAGGCTCGGTGCCGGCGTGTGCCGCAACGACAGCTTGAAGTTTGGAATTGTACGATTTTCCGTCGTAGCAATAGATTCTTTCGGCATACTCGGGGTGGTCGATAAACGGATTGCGGTTGCCTTGAATTTTTTGAACTTCGTCGTTTCTGAGCTTTTCGGCTTCGGTTACGGGTTCTTCGAGGTGCCATTTCATAAGCGTTTCAATATCGCCGATGGTCTTGTTGTTTCCGTCTCCGAGTACGAATTGAAGATTGTATGCGTCTCCCCAACGAGTTTGAACGTACATAAGGATACGAGCCGTCGAGCCTCTGTATCCCACGCCGGGGTAGAAGTATTGACTTGTTTTATAGCAAAGGTTGGAATATGTGGTGCTGCCGTATTCTTTTACGATGTTGCCCGCAACTTGCGGAACTTCGCCGAAAGAAAGGCTGCTTCTTGACGAGTTGAGTTGTTGGTCGGTAGGTCTCAAATGGTGTGCGTCCGAACCTGTTTCGCTCTCGGCAGGGAAGGCTTTTCCGCCGTTTTTCGGCCAGACGTGTTCTCTGTTGGTGCCTGATTTAGCAACGGTACCCGTGTAGTACCAGAGCATTTGGCTCTTGTTGCTCGGGTTTGCGTCGGTGTCGGGGAATACGTTGATAAGTCCCTTATAAGTCGGTTGCGACTTGTGCGTGCCGCCGTTCGAACTCGGTCCGATAAGTCTTGCAAGTTGCGTTCTGAAACTAGAACCCTTAACGCTTGCGTCGATAGCCTCGATAGAAGCGTAATAATCCGAAGTCGCAGAAGTTTCCGCAGACGACGCGTATCCGACTTCGGCAGGCGCGAAAACGTGCGCGTCGCAGACGCCGAACGTTATGCCGAACGCGATTGCGAAAACCAAAGCCAATGCGGCTATCGTTGCAAAATTTTTGAATGTAGCTTTTTTCATTCCAACCTTCCTTTTCCGATGGTACGGATTAGAAATTTCCATATATTCTTATCTTATCATATAAATATATGATTTTCAATAATAAGGTGCCAATTTTTATCATTTATTTTTGATTATTTCAAAAATACGCGTTTCGTCTCGACGAACGTAATTCTTTTGTAAAATCGCAGAAGTTTTTTGAACGGATTAAAATTTGAAATAGAAAATCAAAAGTATAAAACAAATTCGGTTTTTGAAATCGTATTAGGGAGGTTATGTAGTGTGCGTGCAATATTTTGCACGCAATAAAAAGTGATTTTATCCGTTTAGATTGTCGTTTTCGTCGGTTTTATCGTTGTCGTTTAGGAAATCGTTTTCTGTCGTAGACGTCTCGGAATCGCTCTCGTCAACGATGTCGGGAACTTCGCTTTTTTCGGTTTCGGACGTATCTTCGGTATCGCTTTTGTCATTCTTTTCGGTATCGTTCGACTTTTTTCCGAGTTGCTTGAAAATCTGATTCGTCGCAGTTGCGGTAAGTCCGCTTGCGCCGCCGATTATGATTGCAACAACGACGTTATCCGCAGGAATAATGCTTGGCAAAGCATAAAAGCAAATTATTCCGCACGCAACGCCGAGAACTGCCGCTATAAGCGGTATAAATCTTTTGAATTTTTCGTTTTCGCCAACCGCTTGCTTGATTATCGCAATAATGCAGTAAACAACTATCGCTATGGCGGGAACGCTTATCGCATTCAGATACCCTTGCATAATTTTCACCTCCTTTTTGCTTGGATTTGCCTACTGCATTATATTGCTTGCTTACGGCGATTTGTCATTGCAAGGGTAGCGTACGGTAATTTTTTGTACGAAAAAACAACCTTGCATATCGCAAGATTGTTTTTGCCTAAATATTTGTTTCGGTTAATTCGTTTTGCCTGTCATTTTAAGGTAAACGTTCTTAATCGATTCGATGCCTGCGCTTTCTCCGTTTTCTACTGCTTTGCCGTACATTTCTACGGCTTTTTTGTAGTCTTTTCTCACGCCGAATCCGTTTTCGTAACAAATGCCGAGATTGAAGTACGCCACGCCCGAATTTGAAGTTTTTACCGCGGTTCTGAAGCAATTTACGGCTTCTTTTCTGTCCTCTTTTACGCCTTTGCCTTGAAGATAGCAAAGACCGACGTTTATAATCGCTTGGTCCTCTCCTAAATTGTATGCGTCTACAAATAGTTCAAACGCGCGCTTGCACGCTTTGTCCGTTTGAACGGTGTAGTAGTTGTAAAGACCGAGTTGCAGACACGCCGACGGATTTTCTCCTTTCGCGCTCTTTTTGAGCCAATATATCGCTTTTTCTCTGTCTGCGGTTACGCCGTAATAGCCGCAGGCGTACGCCATCCCGAGATTGTATTGCGCGGCGGAATTGCCGAGTTTTGCGGCTTTTTTGAAAAGTTTAAGAGCGGTTGCCTCGTCTCTTTCAAGTCCGAGTTCGTCTCCGAGGTACGCTTCCGCCAGTCTTTCGATTGCGTCGGGGAAGTCCGTTTCCGCCGCCATATTGTAATAAAACAGCGCGTTTTTATAATCGCCTTTTTGTTCCTCGCAAATCGTCGCGATTGCCCAATAAAGCCCGACGGTGTCCAACTCGCACTCCGCAAAGCAATCGAGTGCGTCGTCGTACTTGCCTTTTTTGTAATAGTAATACCCTAAATCGAGCAGAGCGTCGTCCTGACAAAGGTTCGCCGCCTTTTTGAGATAATGAATATACTTTTTTTCGTCGGGTTCAATCCCGTATAAACCTTCTTCGTATATACGTGCCTGCATATACAGACTTTCTGGGTCGTTATGCGCAACGCCGTCCGCAAGATACGCCAAGCCTTTTTTGTAGTCGTGCGGAACAAATCTGTCGTTCAGATACACATATGCCAAGTCAAAATTGAGAGAGTGATCGCCGAGGCTCAATCCCTTTTTGTACCACTCTATGGCTTTGGGAACGTCTTTCAGTTCTTCATTGTTTAAGTAGATAAAGCCTATCTTTTTTGCGATTTGAACGTCGCCGAGATAAAAAGCACGCTCGTAGTATTTCAACGCGTTTTTAACGTTTTCAATCTCGGAATCTTCAATCGGAGTATTGAAATAATACAATTCACCGAGAGATCTTGCCGCTGCCGCCACACCCAAATCGGAGGCTTTGGCGTAACACTCGATTGCTTTTTGAATATCGATTTTTACATAACCGGTTTCATAGCAAAATCCGAGACGGGCAAAACACTCCG
>DLKM01000030.1 GCA_002478945.1 Christensenella sp. UBA7588 | reverse complement strand
CATAACGAGAGAAATATCCCTTTCTATGTGAGTGCCGAGTGTCGCCCCCACGAGCGACGGACAATGTTGTAGTGAATTGCCCTTATACGAGTGGCGGGAGAAATACCGGCGTGTCCGGAAAGAGGGGGTTATTGTATTTAGAGGAGTTACGACGGTACTCTATTAGGATAGCAATAGGGGAAACACCTGAGGAAGGGGGAAATTTAATTAAATGAATTACGACTCCCCCAAAATTAAACGTTTCTTCACTAAAAAATATCGGGTATAAGCCCGATATTTTTTATCTTTTTTAGCGTACTCAAACGTACGCGAGTTGATGAACAAGAGGCTCTGTCACAGTTAGACGCCAAATAGCGCACTTAACTTAGTTTTTATCTTTTTTTAGCGCACAAATCAGCACATAAACTCCGATTAACACGGCTATCGTGCCTATCAGCACACCGTACATCGCACCGATGGATACGTCGTTGCCGAAGAACGAAAGTTTGCAGTCAAGGCTCTTTGCGATGCCGTCCACGACCTCGTCGGGGAAACCTTGAGCGGACATTTCCTCAAACACGCCTCTCAATGCGTGATTGCGAATGAGCGACGTTCCGTAAGTGCCGGGAAGCAAAGACATAGTCTTTTGAAGTCCGTCCGAGAAGTTGGATATGGGCATATATGCACCGCACAAAAAGCCGTAGCCTGCCGATACGATTGTGCCGACCGCCGTCGCCTGACCGTTGGTCTTGATAAACACGTTGACAACGGACGAAAGCGCAGTACCGAACGACGTAAGCAAAAGCACGTCCACAAGCACAAGAACGACGTCCGCAAAAGACATATACCAGCCGTTGATTGCGATGTATATAAAGCAAGCCGCCGCCGCGCAATACGACACGATAAGCGTCGTGAGAAGCGAGCCTACGAAATAGGACGCCGCAAGCGTGGAACGTTTTATAGGCGTAATCAGCAAGTCTTTTCTCACGCCGTTGACCTTGTCTTGCACCATAAGAAGGTTGGAACAAAACGCAATAGTCACGCAACTGACAGCCAACAGCGAAGAAAACAATTCCGCGCCGACGGTGCCGTTTACAAGTTTATCGGAAATCTGAAAACCGTCGGGCATCGACGAGTGAAAACTGTCTCTGTATACGTTTGCAAGGAAAGTTATGTACAAAACGAGAAGGATTATCGGCGTGATAAGCGACATAAAGAACATACCTTTATCCTTGAAAAACATCTTGATATTGCGCTTGGTTATTGCCAAAAATGCTTTCATCTTTCGCTACCTCCCATCTTTTTGCCCGTAACGGAAAGGAAAACGTCGTCCATTTTGCCCTTTTCAATCTCGAAGTCGACAAACATATCGGGGTGCGCGACAATCAAATCTCTTGCCTCGACAGTATCTTTCACTTCTATTCTGAATGCGTCGCGGACTTTTTCGTAAGGAAGATTCAACGCTTTCACGCGTTCCTCGTCGGCGTTGTAAACGGTAATAAAATCGCCCGTATACGCGTTTTTAAGTTCGAGCGGCGTGCCTTCGGCAACGATTTTTCCGCTGTCGAGAATAACGACGTAGTCCGCGTCGGCGGCTTCTTCCATATAATGCGTGGTAAGGAAAACTGTCATTCCCTTTTCCTTTCTGTAGTTGTCAACCACTTCCCAAAGCGTTTTTCTCGTTTGAGGGTCGAGACCCGTAGTAGGTTCGTCGAGAATGAGAATTTTGGGCTGATGCAACAGCGCGCGGGCAACGTCTATACGACGTCTTTGACCGCCCGAGAGTTTGCCTACGGGACGTTTGAGCAAATCTTTGAAATCAAGAAGCTCGGCAAGTTGATTTATGCGTTCTTTTGCCTCCGCTCCGAAAATGCCGTAAAGCCCCGCCCTTGCCGTCAGATTGTCCTTGACGTTCAAAAAAGAATCCAGCACGGAGTTTTGGAATACGACGCCTATTTGAGACGAAATCTCGCGCATCTGCGTATCGATGTTTTTCCCGTCGATAATCACTTCGCCCGCGTCCTTTTTGAGACAACCGCACATAATGGAAATCGTCGTGGACTTACCTGCGCCGTTTACTCCGAGAAAAGCGAACAATTCCCCTTGCTTAACGTGAAAAGAAAGGTCGTTAACGGCGTGTACGTCTCCGAACGATTTGTCCAGATGCTCTATGTCAATGATACGTTGAGTGTTATCCTGCATATTTTCCTCCGAAAGTTTTGCTTTTATATAATGAATTTTGAAAACAAAATTGTCAATACAATAAATATAAAAATATCGATAGTCGGCAAAATATTGCGTTTTCATAAAAAAAATATCGGGTATAAACCCGATATTTCTTTATTTTGCATAGCGATATTTATTCTGCGTCGTTTCTTTGGTCGTCGAAGTTGCCTGCCAAATCCGAAACCCTGCCAAAGCAACCTTTGAAGAATTTCTTGACACGAAGAACGACCACCCAATCGCCGAGCATCGAAAGTCCGTGTATCAACAGCGAGACGCCGATAAGCACTTGCATCGTGATTGCGCTGTAAATCGGGTCGAAGAAAGCAAGGAATCCGAATACGATTTCAAATATAGCGAAAATGAGAATCGTCCACCAATAAGGCACTTTGAGGCGACCTGCCTGTATTGCCAAAGAAAGCTCTCCGATACCCTCTACGATAAACCACATCGCAAATACGAACGGCAAAATGTCGGACACGACGCTCTTGTTTGCCAAGAATACGATACCCAAAAGAGTGGTAATCACGCCGTCTGCGAGGAATGCTCCTCCGCCGACGATTCCTGCACTTGTGAAGAATGCTGCGAGTTCGGCAATACCCATAACCAAAACGAGCGCACCGATGACGTATGCAAACACCGTCAATCCTTTATCGACAGGAAGCACAAAGCACACGATGCCTGCCGCAATCATAAGAATGCTTGCTATAAACCATAAAATTGTAGTTGACTTTTTCATATTTCTACCTCCGTCGAGTAATTATAGACCAAAACAAACAGTTGTCAACGACACGTTTCAAAATTGTTTTATTTAATATTTGTTTAATAATTTGCCGTTTGATTTGTATTTTAATATTAAACAGCGCTAAACAGTTGAATGACGAGAAAGTGCCACGAGAATGGCAAGTAAATGAGTTGGCAGACTCGCGGCAAAGCAAAGCGCATTAAACAACGCTAAACAGATGAAGAACAAGGAAAGCGTGCCTTGAAAACAAGCCAAGTGTACATTATGGTACACGACTTGTGAGCAAGGCACGCTTGACGCAGTTATTCGCTGTTGGATTACTTATATTAAACAACGCTAAACAGATGAAGAACAAGGAAACGCCCGTCCGAAACAAAACCCAACGTACATTTAGTACGTGATTTTGGAGCGGACGGGCGTTGACGCAGTTATTCGCTGTTTAGCGTTGTTTAATGGAGGGAGTCGATAAACTCCGCATTGATAGTATACCTCGAGAACGGAGTAATCGGAGACGTATTGCGATAGCCGTAAATGCGCATTGTGGAGAACATACCTTTTACGATTGCACCGCCGTCGCCGCTGTTGCCGTCGATGTCGCCGAGGCAAATACAGTCGAGATTGTTATCTTCGAGGCTGACTTTTGCATAGACAGGTTCATCGAACACTCCGTTGCCTCCCGACACGCCGCTGACAATGAACGCCATATGGAACCAATACTCGTTGTTGCTGTCTCTGTAACGATAGTCGGCAAAAGACGGGTTGTCCGTGATAATTCCGCCGGCTACGCCGCCGATAATTTTGTTGGGCACTTCTTGTCCCGTATCGATGATGTTTGCTGATTTGAGGTTTTGCCAGTTGTATGCTTTGAAGAATCCCGTTTGCGTAATCTCGAGGTTGATACCCTTTGACGCAAAGTTCTCCATAAAGTATTGTCCGTTTTCTTCGCTCGAGCCGTTTGGAACGAATCTGTTTATGAACGAATCACCGTCTTTTCCTTTAATCGTGTACAACTCGTACGAAGCGGACATCACAGACCCTAACAGATTGGAGCATACAAGATTATTAAATTTGACGTGCGAGTAATACGGATTGAAAGCCTTATCTTCGTCTCTCCAAATCATATAATGAGGCAGATACATACCGCATTGCAAGAAGTTGCGCATCAGACATCCGTCGTATTCGATGTCTGCATTGCGGGCGGAAACACCTTGTCTTGCGTTTTCTATGATGCAGTATTCGAATCTGATGCCCGTAAGGTGGAATCTATCCCAGTTGTGATGGCTGCCGACGACCGCAACGTGTCCTTTGAACGCCGTAGTATCGTCTGCGTCGATATTGCCGTCTCCATCGATACTGTTTGCTCTGAGCGTTACGTTGCTTATCGTGATGTTACTCCACGAGAAACGAATCAGATAATCGTCTACCTGCCCTTTCAAGGCACAAATCATATTGTTGTTGCCGTACAAATCGCCAAAGATATTGAGTCGATTGTTCACATCTTCGAGAAGCGGAACGGACTCGGGGTCCATATCCGCGCCGTAATCGCAATTTGCCATAAGCACGATTGCGTAAGTGCGCAAAGACGTTGTGTCGTTACGGGATATATACCTCTCTCCCGTGGCTTCGACGACGTGTTCGAACGTAGTGACGGGCGGTTGAATATTTCCCTTGGGAGTGGTATACTCTCTGCCTTCTTGCGCCGCGCTGAAAACGGCGTCAAATTCGTTCGACTCTACGTAATCTTCCTGATAACGAGCCGCGTTTTCGAGTTGTCCGATGTTGTACACCGCCACTCCGTAAATGGCTTTTATCGTCACTTCTTGCGACGTAAACTTGCTTATACCCTCGTATTTGGGGTATCTGACCTTTACTCGTACGCGAATAGACTGTTTACCCTTGCCTTCGAGAGCGTCGGGGTTGAATTTAAGTCTATTGGAAACGGTTTCGTCGAACGACGCGTATTCTCCGCCGCTTACGACTTCGAATACGAAAGATTTATAGAAAGATTCGAGTGCTTCGGCATATTGCTCGAGAGTCATATCGTCTGTACGTTTAGGCTCTCCCAAAACGACGATATTGACTCCGTTGACTTCTCTTTCGTCTCCGATAGACACGTCGTCGTTGACGTATTTGTACGATGCGAAAACCGTTTCTCTCGCAAAGCCGACAGACAACGACGCGTCGGAAGTGCGAAGTTGCAAAGACGACATCTTGGTGCGAACGTTGAGCGTAATGCTCGTTTCCACACCGTCGCAAGAAGCAACTATCGTAACTATGCCGTCTCCTACGCCCTTTACGCGCCCGTCTTGCGACACCGTTACGACGTGACCGTCGCTACTCGACCAAATTACGTCCGTAGGTGTGCCTTGCTTGGTTTGAGAAGCCCACACTACGTTCAGTTGAAGCGAATTTTCTTTAACTGCGAGAATGTAACCGCTGTCTTTGTCGTAATAATGCGAATTTTCTATGGCGATTTCGTTTTCGTCGCAAATATCGATTACGAAGTCTCCTCTGCCGTCTGCGTAACGCACGATAACCTGCGTTGCGTCGTCATTGACGGAAAGCAAGCCGTCGACGACGGTTGCGCCCTCTACGCTTGCAAATTCGTTCGAAATTCCGAGTTCTTCAAGAGAATAGTTGCGTTGATGAGCCTTGAAGTGAGAGCCGTACTTGGTGCTTGCGCCTTTTTTGACGACTTTGAGCGTATAAACGTCGCTCGAGACGTAGCGGATATTTTCGTTACCCTCGGAGGAATAAACGCTTGCGTCGACTTGGAATCTCGCAATTCCCTCTTTCTTTGCGGTTATAACGCCGTTTTGGTCGATAGTCGCTATATCCTCGTCGAGAGCGTGCCATACCGTGTAATTGACAACGCTGTCAATCGGCGTATATTTGGGAACAATACGTTTCGATTCTCCGATACCGAGAGTGTTTTCGTCGTCTCCGCCGAGATTGCCGATAACGACGGCTTTGACGTCCTGTCCGCTCACGGATACCAAAAGAGTTTTGGTTATGTTCTCGACGACTACTTCGATTTCGCAACTGCAAAATGCGTTTACGACGAATTTACCCGTAGAATTTGATTTTACGGCGTTACCCGCCTCGTCCACGAACGCAAACGCAGGTTTGACTTCCGTCACGAGCATTTTGGTCATCTCGTCGTAAATCTTTGCGGTATCGTCGGGATATTTGACTTTGGCAACCTCGTAGGCGGCTTGAACGTCCTCGTCCTCGAACTTTCCGTTCGTCGAAAATTCTTCTTCGAGTTTTGCTCTGAGTGCGGAACGGTCTTTGAGATATTTTTCGTATGACGCCTGATACTGCTCGTCCGTGCAAGTTACGTCTCCCGAAAGTTGCCATTCGATAACGTAATTTTTGGCTTTTTCGGGATAAACTCTCACGTCGACGTAATCGAAAACGGAAAGAGTTTTGTTTGCAATATCGTCAAACGAATAGGACAAAGACTCTGCTTCGACCGACTCGTTCTTGTACAAAAGTTCTATGCTGTCAACGGCAATCCATGCCTGTAAAGACACGATGTTGGACACCATTGCAACGATAAACATTATGAGTACGGGAATGAGTATAAGTATACTTATCATTACTTTTTTCATAATAAATTACCTTCTTTAGTGCTTTAGTGTTCGACTCAACCGTGCAATCTGTCGATGAGAGCAGTATTGATTTGATAAGTCGTATGCGGCAGAATCGGCGCATTATTGGTATAACTATAAATGGTAACGCCAATCGATTGCAAGATTTTCTCGCCTGCCTCGCCGTCGGGTGTGGACTGAACGTCACTCGAACAAAGTTTGTTGAGCATCGTATCTTCCAGTTTCACGTTTTGATAAGTCGGTTCGACTATCGGCGTAATGCCGTCAATGGTTACCGCCGCGAACACGAATGCGACGTGAACGTAACACTTTCCGTTTTCGTCGATATATCTGAACGGCGCAAACGTAGGATTGTTGCGGATAACCAACGACGATTGCGAAGCAATGATGCCGTCAACAACGTCGTTGCCGGTCTTGAATATCGTGGCATAGTCGATGTTTTGCCAGTTGTAGACTTCGAACATGCCCGTTTGCGTAACCTCGAAATTGAGTCTTTGTCTCTCGTCGTCGCTATCGGGTTTCGCAAAGTTCTCAAGGAAGTATTTTTCGTTTGCTTCGAGGTCGGCTTTGACGAATCTGCCTACTTCTTTATCCGAATAGGTGTATTTTTCATACGTTGCCACAAGTACGGAAGCAAGCGTATTCGACGAGATGAAATTGTTGAATTTGATGTGCGAATAGAAAGGATGCATCGTCTTGTCGACGTCTTTGTACATTCTGTTCATAACGTTGAAACCGCAAGACAAGAGGTTTCTCAAGATGCAACCGTTGACGGTAAGGTCCGCGTTGCGCACGTCCATACCTTCGGTGCCGTTTTCGAGAATGCAATAATCGAATCTGACGTTTTCCAGACGGAAGAAATCCCAATGAATATCGCTGCCCACTTTCACGAGTTTGCCCTTGAAAGCCATTGTATCGTCCGCAGAGGAAATCTCTCCGCTTTCGGGGTTGCTGTTCGCACGCAGAATCACGTTGCTGATTGTTACGTTGCCCCAAGACACGCGGATAAGTTCGTCTCTGATTTGTCCCGTGATTGCGGAAATCATCTTGTTGTTTCCGTATACGTCGCCGTAGAAATCGGGACGTTCTCCGCCGATAGTTATAACGGGAGTTCCGTCGTCGTTCTTTTCGGTATCGAACGAGCAGTTTGCCATCAAACTGATGGAATATGTGCGCTTAGATGTCGGATTTGTCCACACTTCGTAGAGTTGACCGTCCTCGGCGTTTTTGTGAGAGAACGTACTTTCGGGTTCAATCAGGTTTTCGGGACAATCGTTTGCGAGAGCGTCGTGAATGCGTTGCCACGTCTTGTCTCCGTTAACTCTGTCGTACACCTCGCTAACGCCCGTATACGCTTTTTGGTCGAGCGCGGCTTGGCGCAATTCGTCCATATTGTATACCGCTACGCCGTGAACGACGTTGATTTTGACGGTCTTTTGAGTAAAGGCACTCGCACCCTCGTGTTTGGAGTATCTTGCACTGACTTTGATTGTCAATGTCTGACGTCTGTCTTTATGTTCGAGTGCTTTGAGCGTCTCGGGGTTGAACACGAGTCTGTTGGGAACGTCCGAGCCGAAGGAAGCGTATTCTCCGCCCTCGACGACCTCGAACAGATACGACTTGTAAAACTCGTTCAACGCGTCTTGAGAGACGTTTTTCGGCTCTCCCATTATAGCGATGTCGACGTAGTTGGGAGATTTGGAACTGTCTTTATATACGTCGTTGTATCTTTCGCTTGCGAAAACGGTTTCTCTCGCAAGACCTACCGCCAACGAAGCGTCGGAAGTACGCAGGCGCAAAGACGCGACTTTGGTGCGAACGTTGAGCGTTACGCTCGTTTCCACACCGTCGCACGCGGCAAACACGGTTACGATACCGTCACTTACGCCCGTTACGCGTCCGTCTTGCGACACCGTTGCGACGTGACCGTCGCTACTCGACCAGATTACGCCAGTCGGCGCGCCCTGTTTGAGTCGGGAAGCCCACACCGCACTCAGTTGAAGAACGTTTTCTCCGACCGAGAGAATGTATCCGCTCTCTTTGTCGAAGCTATTTGCGTTTTCTATAACGATTGCGTTTTCGTCGCAAATGTCTATGACGAAATCGCCCTTGTCGTTGCCGTAACGCACCACAATCTGCGCCGCGCCGTCGGCAGGTTTAAGCAATCCGTCCACTACGGTCGCGCCTTCTATGCTCGCAAAATCGTCGGAGATGCCGAGTTCTTCGAGAGTATAATCGCGTCTGTGCGCCATAAGTTTTGCGCCGTATTTGGAGCTTGCGCCGCCTGCTACGACTTCTATCGTATAGACGCTGCTCGTGACGTAACGCAAATTGCCCGTCGCTTCCGACGAATGCACGCTTGCGTCCATAGTAAATCTCGCAACGCCTGCCTGCTTTGCGGTTATAACGCCGTTTTGGTCGATAGTTGCGATATTTTCGTCGAGCGCGTGCCATACGGTGTGATTGACTATGCTTTCAATCGGCGTATAGTTGGGAGCGATACGTTTGGAGTCTCCGACGCGCATCGTGGTCTGTTCGTCTCCGCTCACGTTGCTCAAAGTTACCGTTTTGACGTCCTCGCCTACGACGGATACCGAAAGCACTTTCGATACGTTTTCTGCCGTTACGGTAACGCTGAAACTGCAAAACGAACTAATCTTTATCAATCCCGAGGAATTTGACGTCGTTTCTTCTCCGTCGGCGTTAACGAGCGTTGCCGCCTGCCAAACTTTGTCGACGAGTTCGTTTACCATTGCTCTTTGAACCTTTGCGGAGTCCGAAGTGCCGTATTTCACTATTGCGTTGGAATATGCCGCCTGTTTTTCGGGGTCTTGAAAATCGGGATACTCGTTCTGTATTTCGGAAAGAGTCTCGGAATATTCCTTTTGATAATTTTCGTATTTTTTCTGATATTCGCTGTCCGTGTAATCCACTTTGCCGTAAATCTGCCATTCGATGACGTATTTATTGGCTTTTTCGGGAAGAACGACGACATCTATCATATCGTTCAAATTGAAAACATCCGTACTACTCTCGTCAAGCGAATAAGATATTTCATCCGTCTCAACGTCGGTGCCTTTGTACTTAAGCCGAATATCCTCGACGGAAATCCAAGCCTGAGTCGACACTATCGCCGAAACCATTGCCACCAAAAGCAGAATGATTATCGGGATAAGTACGAGAATGCCTATCATTACTTTCTTCATATGGTCATCCTCGCATTACGGAATAATATTGAGGTATCTCTTGTTGAGGTTGACAAACAGACCCGCAAGAGAGCCTCCGAGCAATACGAGCGAAACCACGCTCAAAACGAGGTAAATCGCATTCGTATCCCCTGCTTGCAAAATATTCCAATTACCGATGCTCAACGGCAAGAAGCTGAATATCATCGTAAACAAACCGTAGATTACGGCAACGAGAATACCTATCGTCATTGCAAGCGCGACGTTTTTGTTTGCCGAAACGAGTTCGCCGTCGCCCGATACGTTGAACGTCGGGGACTTGATGTCCGCTATCATACTGAGGCAGGTAAGGCTGATGACGAGCATTTCCGCAATACCGAATATTGCGCCTACGTCAAGCGCGCTGAGCAGATGTTTGCCCGCTTCGCTCGTGTAATAGCCGCCCGAAAGCGCACAGCACAACGCGTTGGAAATCGTACCCGTCAAAGAATAGAGGAAGAACTTGACGAGTATCTGATGCGTATAGCTGACGGGAATGACTTTGGTATGGTAGAAGCACGCGCCCTCTCTCGAAATACAAGTCGAGGCAAACGACACGATTATCGTGATAAACAGCACTATGACCATCAGCGTAAGTCCGGGCATAATGTCCGCGCCTATGCTTTTCGTTCCCATAGAAGCGGCAAGGCGGTTGCAGAAGAACACCATTACGGGTGCGGCAAACGCCATTGCGAAGTATTGGAAGGAATAGTTGAAACTTCTCAGAATGAGATAGAACTCACGTCTGAACAGCGCGTACGAAACGGGACGACGGACGTCTTTGATTTTCTTTTTGAAAGACGCCTTTTGAGTCTCGATACCGTAGAGAATGGTTTTGTAATACTCTTTGGTGGTAACGAAATACGCTCCTACGCCGAGTACGCCGTTTACGAGAATGAGATACAAGAATCTCAAAGCGTACTTACCAGCGGAAAGTCCGCCGTACATCTTGCCGTTGATAACCTCCGCATACCAGTTGAACGGATATGCGTTGGCGGCAAATCTCTTGTATCTGATTATCATATCGGCAGAGAAAATCGTCTGTTTGGAGTCTTTGAGGTATTCCAAAACGTTCTGCAACGAATAGAGATAGAAAGCAAATACGCCGCAGATGACGATAATCGTAAGAATGAGAATCAACAGGAACTGATTCTTAACCGCATTCATAATTTTCATAACGGGAACCGCGATTATGTTTGCGATAAAGAACGGCAACAACGTCGAGAACAGCGTGATGCCTATATATGAGAAATAGTCGCCCACGCGCGCGCCCGTTACGATACCGAACGAAATATAGAACGGCAACATCGAGAGCAAGCACACGACGAGGTTATGCAAGAAGCAATATGCGGATTTTGCGACCAGAATCTCTTTTCCGCTGACGGGGAAACGCAACAACATCTCGTTGTCGCCGTTTTGATACAGGTTTTTAATGACGCTGCCCGTACAAATTATCGTTGCGAGGCAAATGGTAAGCGTCGAGGCTATAACCAAAAATTCCTGACGCAAACCCGAACGCTTTACGAAAACGCTCGTAAGATAATAGATGCCGACGACGAGAACCGCGTATACGAGAAGGAAGAACAAATAGTTTCCGTATTGCGCAAGTTTTTTGAGGGGCGTCGTTTTTTGCGTAGAACCGAATCTCGATTTGAGGTCAAGTCGGAACAGCGTCCTCACGCTTTGCATTGAGAATTCGCCTTTCATCGTTCTTAGTCCTCCTTGACGTCGGAAACGGTTTCTTCGACGGTTATTTCTTCTTCGGACGCGACGGGAATGTCGGGACGCATATCCGCGCTTTCTTGAGCGACGTAGTCCTCGAACAATCTTTGTTCGTAAGTACCCGTTACGCGGAAGAACGTTTCCTCGAGGCTCGCTTTATTCGCTTCGTTGCCCGCAAGGTCGATTATGTCGATAAGGTGTCCGTCGTTGACGATTGCCGCTCTGTGGCAAAGTTTCTTTACGAGGTCGAGGTTGTGGCTCGAGAAGAATACCGTGTTGCCTTTTGCGCAATGCTCTCTCATATAAGAGATGATTTCCGCCGTGGATTGAGGGTCGAGACCCATCATCGGTTCGTCGAGAACCCAAAGTTTCGGCTCGTGTATAAGCGCGGCGATGATACAAATCTTTTGTTTCATTCCGTGAGAATAAGATTTGATTTGTCTGTCGATTGCCGCTTCGAGTTTGAACAATTTGGCATATCTGTCAATTCTTTCCGTTCTTACGAGCGCGGGGACTTTGTACAAATCCGCAACGTAATTGACGTATTCTCTGCCCGTGAGCTTTTCGTAAACGGAGTGGTTATCGGGAACGTAACCCATTTCCATTTTTGCTTTGATAGGTTCTTTCACGATGTCGTGACCGCAAATCGTAATCGTGCCGCTGTCGAACGGAAGAATACCCGTGAGGCATTTTATCGTCGTGGATTTACCTGCGCCGTTTTGTCCGAGGAAACCGAAGATTTCGCCCGGTTTAAGTTCAAATGAAATATTGTCAACTGCGACTCTGTCGCTTTTCGGATATGTTTTTTTAAGATTTTCAACTTTAAGCATAGTTTTTCTCCTGATGTTTTTTTGCGTGCGCATACGCGCGCACGGGCGTAGTATACGACTCGTTCTCGGCAAAAAAACCGAGATTCCGAGTACGCTGAAAAATCATTGTAAAATTATTGGCGAAATGCGCAAATAAGAGGTGGAAGCGATAATAAATTCCTTCCGAGAAAATACCTCCGTGCTACTCTGCCGCGGCAGTAAACTGCCGAATCTGCGAGTTTTTCTTGCAAAAACATAGCCGCAGTTCGTGGCAAAATACAAACAAAACAAACTCGTCAACGCACAAATGTTGACAAGCGCAAAATTGATAAGCGTCGTCTTGATTGCCAAAAACGCAATTTGTTGCACCGCGTATCCGTAAAGCGCGACGAACAAAAGCAAAGCCGCAATCGCAGATACGAACCTGCGAATGCGTTTAGGCAAAAGTCTTATAAGAATAAATATACATCCGACCGCCGCAAGGCTCGCTATCGTCTTTGCAATATCGACGATGAACGACGTTGCCTGAGTCAGGAATGACAGAAAATCCAATTTCTCTCCGTGCGCCAAGCCGTTTATTTTCCGAATGCTCGTGCGCAATATATGTTTATTTTACCAACTATATATAGTGTTGTCAAACAAAAAACGATTTTTTGGCTTTCTCCGCGCCTTTGCACGCATATTTATGCGATTTTTCAAACAAGTGTATCGAAAAAAGCCTCTTTTTTCATATATTCAAACGCTTGACGAAAAAAAACAAAGAGCGTATAACAATCTCGTTAACGTCGAAAAGGAGAAAAATATGTTTGCTCAACTGACATCGGGAATAGTTTATTTCGAGATTCTGCTACCGCTGGCTCTTATTTTGCTATGCACCAAATTTTTCTCTATCGTCGGCAAAAAAATCGGACTTCCGCAGGTTGTCGGAATGCTCGTGGCAGGCATACTGCTCGGGCTTATCAAGCTCATCCCCGGACAAAACGTATTTACCGAAGATACGATGGAAGGCTTGTCGTTCCTCGCAAAAATCGGCGTAATTCTCATTATGTTTTCCGCTGGTTTGGAAACCGACGTCAAACAATTCAAGACTTGCGGCATTCCGTCGGTTATAATCACTTCGCTCGGCGTTATCTTCCCCGTAGGTTTCGGCTTTGTGGTATCTGCCGCATTCAACGGCGGTTTTACGAATATGAGCCAGCACCAAGTGATAACCAACCTCTTTTACGGTACGATTCTGGCGGCAACGTCGGTAAGCATTACGGTTGCCGTGCTTAAAGAACTCGGCAAAATCAATTCAAAAGTCGGCACTTCGATAATCGCGGCGGCAATTCTCGACGACATCATCGGCGTGATTCTTCTTTCGCTTTTCGTAAGTCTCGACAAAGGCAGCGACCTAAAAGGCGTTGGAATCGCAATAGGCAAAATGGTCGGATTCTTTGCCGCGGCTATAGCGGTCGGCATTCTGCTTCACTATCTGCTCAAGCATTACCTTAAACGCCACCCGGAGCATCACAGACGCATACCGATAATCGGCTTCGCAATGGCTTTTCTGTTTGCTTATGCGGCGGAAGAATGGTTCGGCGTTGCGGACATCACGGGTGCTTACGTCGCAGGCATAATGCTTGCCACGTTGAGCGAGGCAGGCTATATCGACAGCAAAGTCGAAGTGAGCAATTATATGGTATTCGCGCCCGTATTTTTCGCAAATATCGGCATCAACGCAAACTTCGGTTCAATCTCCCCTGCAATGGTCGGTTTCGGATTTGCGTTCGTAGCGGCAGGACTTCTCGGAAAAGTACTCGGTTGCGGCATCGGTTCGCTTATCTGCAAGTATTCGTTTAAGGACAGCCTGCGAGTCGGCATAGGTATGATGGCAAGAGCGGAAGTCGTCCTCGTCTGCGCACAAAAAGGCGTTGACAGCAATATCATCGACCCTGCGATTATGCCGTTTGTGCTGATACTGATTATCGTATCGTCCCTGCTCACGCCGTTGTTCCTCAAGCTCAGTTATCGTAAGGAATCCCCCGTCCCCGACGTACAAGAATATATCAGACAAGATTTAATGAAGTGAGTTTCAAGTGAAAGAATAAAATTTGCGCCATCGCGATGCGATGGCGTTTTTTTTATTATATGCAACTTATACACAGTATTTGTAATCATAACCTATCAAAACAACATTTTAATTTTAAATAGAGTGCGTCATAACTCCTTGAATTTAACATTACCCCTTTTCCCAAAATAAACATTAAATGCAACTTCCCCCTTCCTCAGGTGTTTCCCCTATTCCGTTCCCCCTCTGCGCTGTGCTTGAGGGAACCCACGGAAC
>DLKM01000025.1:2321-141330 GCA_002478945.1 Christensenella sp. UBA7588 | reverse complement strand
CGAGACGGGCAAAACACTCCGATTCGCCTTTGTTTGCGCCCTCCGTATAAGCGTCGAACGCTTTTTTGTATTGAGAGCGGTAGCCCCAAGTGTCGCCAAGAACAGTATATGCCAAAACGCCGTTGTCGATTGCTTTTTTGTAGTAAACAGCGGCGGTTTTGAAGTCGGCTTCGTCCATATACAAATCGCCGATTAGAGCGTAATATCTCGGCTTTTTGACGGCAAGTTTTTTGTATTTTTCGATTTTTGAATTTGTATCAATCATATTCTCGCTTTTCTCCTTTACAAGATTTTCTCCATACCGATTTTTTGAATTTGCATTCCTATCGATTGATAGAATTTGACGGCATTAGTATTGTTTGCCCATACGTTCAGCGTTACGTTGTAACAATCGGTCTTTTTGGCGTAATCCAATACGAAACGATATAACTCTGTGCCGATATGCTTGCCTCGCGCACATTCGTCAACGCATAAGTCGTCGATATAGAGTGTTTTTACGGGAGTGAGGGTATTGTTGTTCGATTCTTGCTTAAAGATGCAAAAAGCATACCCGAGAACAGTTCCGTCTTTTTCAAAAACGAATACGGGTGTTTTGTCATTTGTAAAAATGTTTTTTAATTGTTCATCGGTATATTTTTTTGCGCCGCTTTTGAATAAATCGGGACGAGCGTCACTATGTACCTTTTGAACCTCATAAAGTAGTGTGTTGATTTTTTGCAAATCGTTTATGGTTGCCTTTCTGATATTGCCGTTCATTTGATTCTCCGATTTTTTCACAGTTATTCGATAAAACGTCGGTTGTGATTTTCAAATATCATTATAACATAAACGCACGACAAAACAACGCAAAAACACAAAGATGTAAGCATACTTGTTCAATAAAGTTGCCAACGGCAGTTAATGCCGATGAATCTCTTTTCTCCAAAACAAAAAAGCACTCGAATGAGTGCTATTTTTGTGGCGGAGAAGAAGATGTAAGTCATTGCGATGCAATGAACATCTCTTTGCTCCGCAGGTCTCCTGCCGTCTTAAAACAATCCTGCAATGCTCTGCATTTGCGTTTTTCTTTTCCCACACAAGCTCGTGCAAGCACGGTTGTATGGTAAAAGAAAAACAACCCTACGGGTTTCGCAGGATTGCCTTTCGGTGGCGGAGTAGGCGAGGATAAATTTGAACCGCCAGCTCCGCTTTTATATTCTTCTTGAGCCTCTTTAACTTCCGCTAAATCGGCGTCAACGTCAATATTTTTGTCGTGTTTGCCTTTGTCAGGCGAAAAGTTGAACGTTATCCGCAGCTTATCTCGGAATAACACAACCTTTCGTATCAAGAGCTGGAATATCGACTCTTTGAAATCGTCGTTGGAAATCTGTTTGCCGATAAACTGCTTTAAGAACTTTGCATAGTCTTCTTTGCTTGCAATGTTCTGTTGTTTTATTTTTTCAGTTTCAATTTTACTCTTAATAACCTCAACGTCTTTTTCAAGCTCTTCAAGGCGTTGCTTTGTAGTCTGAGTGAAGATTCCCTCTTCGATAGCCCTCATAATGTTTTTGAGGGCTTTTTCTTTTTCCTTGAGTTGACCTTGTAGGTTTATTACGGTAATGTTTGAGGCAAGTTCTTCCATTTGAATGGCGTATGCCGTGTCTACGATTGCAGGAATAAAGCCGCTTTCAAGAACGTCGCAGCAAACCTTAAATACGGTGTTTTCTATATTGTCTTTTTGAACGCTCGGCATAGTGCAGCCTTTACGTCTCTTTTTATCGAAACACGTGTAATAGAAGTAAACCACGCCTCTATGGCTTGTGCCAGAATCGCCAGTCATAAGTGAACCGCACTCTCCGCAATAGAGTTTACCAGATAAAAAGAATTTACCGTAGCTTTTGCGTCTGGACGGAGCCCGTTTGTTTGCGGCGATAATTGACTGAACTTTCGCATAGGTTTCCATATCGACAATAGGAGGGAGGGTGTTTTCAAACACTTCGTCGCCGTATCGAACAATGCTGATATACTTCTCCAGCCTTAGCATACGATAAATCGTATTCGGGACGAAAGGGCGACCGAATTTGTTTTTTATTCCTCGTTCAGCAAGCTCCTTGCATATATCCTTAACGATTCTTCCGTTTGCGTAATCTGCATAGACCTGTCGGACTATTTCCGCCTCTGTTTCGTTTATCACATATTTTTTGTCTTTAATATCGTAACCAAAGAGAACAAAGCCTCCCGTGTATTGACGTTTTTGTCTGGACTCGTTCATTCCTCTGCGTATTTTCTGGGAAAGTTCTGCCGAATAATACTCTGCAAGTCCGATATAGACGTTTTCAAGCAATATACCGTCGAGATTCTTGCTGCCGTCAATGTTTTCGGAGGTTCTTTGTGTCGCAGAGATAAGGAGTTTGTTGTTCTTTCTAAGTCTTTGCTTATTTACGGCGACCTCGATAGAGTTTCTTCCGAATCTGTCAAGAGCATAAACGAGAACTATGTCCCACGGAACTGGTTTCTCGGCGTCTTTCAGCATTGTTTGAAATGCGGCACGATTATCATTGGTTCCAGTGGTGGCTCTGTCTATATATGTATCAATAATTAAAATATCGTTTTTTTCGGCAAATTCTTGGCAGACTCTGAGCTGTCCCTCAATGGACTGTTCGGTCTGTCTTTCGCAAGAATAACGTGCGTAAATCACGGCTTTTTTCACTATGCAAACCTCCTGCAATTCTTATGCAAATGCAATGCTTTTGCATTACTCTTGCTTTCCAAAAGCAATGCAAAATTATGCAAATAAAATCAAATCAAATAAAAAGAAATTAAAAGAAATAAAATAGACTTCGTCTATGTCAGATAGACAGAATACGTGCGTGCGTGAGTGGGCGTGCACACGATTATTTTATATCTTTTTTCTTTTTCCACGGAGCCACTAAAGGCTCGTCAATATCATAGGCAAGATTTACACAAGAAAATAAGCCTATGGCGAATGTTAGAGACCATATTAGAACAGATACAATAAAGGGTATTTTCCTGACTACAGGGAGTAACGAAACAGGTAAGAATATCGTATCAAAAACAAGCTCAACTATGGATAAAGCAGCGTATATAATCGAGCAAGGTATTGCTATAAGGCAGAATATCCAAAAAAAGACATTCAAAAAGCGATATGGCTGAATCAATTCACGCAACTGACCTTTCAAAATTTCTCTAACCCGTTCCTTGTAATCTTCGACGGTTTTAATATTCAATGTTGGCATAGTTGTCTCAACACTGTAAAACATTTACTACCCCTCCTGACTTTCTTGATTCTCTAAAATCTCGTAAGCCTTTGCAAGTAGCAAGGCTTTTTTTCTTGTGTCGAGTTTTTCGCAAACCTTTAAGAGTTCTGTTTCTATCTCTGAAAGCTCACGTGTGTGTGTTTCGCCGTTGGAGAGAGTTACTGTATTGTGATGTCCGCTTGTAATGGCAACAGGGGCAGAGGCTCCCGTAACGTTATTGATACCGATGTCTCCCTCGTAAAAATACTCAATTCCCACGCCGAAATAATCGGCAATTTTTTTTACCGTGCTCGGTCTTGGTGTTGCGTCTGTCTTTTTCCAGTTAGTAACTACCGATTTTGAGAGCCCGAGATTAACAGCAAGCGTTGTCATAGCGATACCGTTTTGATTACATAAGTCCGAAACCTTTTTATAGAACATAAAAGAACCTCCGAAAATTTTTTTGAAACAAATCGAACTTTTTAGAACAAAACGCTTGACAAACCAGTTTTATAGTGCTAAACTGAACTCAATCGAACGAAAGAGAACGATATGCAACCGCAAAGAGCTCACTTTCGAGAGACGACAGCGGCTCGGTTTGGTTCTATTAGGTTTTGCTCGCAACAAACACTATAGCACCAAACTAAACCAAAGTCAAGTAAATTAAACCAAATCTTAAAAGGAGGTGCCTATGGATAAGAAATACTACACCTGTGCAGAGGTAGCACAAATCTACGGCGTAAAGGTCGCCACTGTATGGTCTTGGGTGAGGGACGGAAAGCTCGGAAGTGTAAAAATAGGTCAACGCTACAGAATCAGGCAGCAAGACCTTGACTCTTTTGAGGTGGCAGAAAACAAAGATTAACAAGGTTTAGGAGGTATCTATGCAGCAACTAAAACAACTCAACAAGGTAGTAAAAGAGGTTCTGGAAGAGAACCCCGAAACACGCAGGAGCGACATTAAACTTATTATGGAGGTTTTCAAACGCAGAGGCGTAAATACCTCTGAATCGTTTGCAACACTGGCTGTAAACGGTCAGCTCGCTCAAATGGAATCTATTACAAGGGCACGCAGAAAAGTGCAGTCCGATTACCCAGAACTCAAAGACGACCACGCCGCAGAGCTCAGAGCGGAACGGGAGGAAGTCTTCAGAGAATATGCAAAAACACCAGTATAAAAACAAAAGGAGATTACTTATGAATTACAACGTTTACAGGGTTGAGAAAGTCAACGATTACAAAAACAAGGGCGATTCGCTCGATTACAACTACTCTAAAGACTTTGAGGAGCTCAGAAAGCTCAGGGGATACGTAACGCAGGACTACGTTATCTCAGACTCCGAGTTCGAACTTGGACACGTTTATTTTAACGGAGACCTTATTAAGCCTCTTGAAAAGGTTTCGTCGTTCGAGGGAGAACCCGTTAAGGTAATTCCTATAAAAACAAGCATCGAAGTGAAAGACCTTAAGCTGGGCGACCGATTCAAATTCGGAAAGACAGAATTTGTAAAACTCGACAACTCTCACGGTGGTTGTTTGTGTCTTGCGGCGGACGTGCTGTTCAAAGACTGCTTTGACGAGGACAACCAAAACAACTGGATAACTTCCTCGTTACGAAAAAAGCTCGCAAGAGTTATCGGAGATTATATCGAAAACAAAGACGCATTGATTCCGTTCGTTAGAGACCTGACAACCGACGACGGTATAACAGAATACGGCAGCTGCACAGACGTTGTTTCACTGCTCACTTGCGACGAATACCGCAAATACAGAAAGCTCATTCCAAGCTGCGGAAAGTGGCACTGGACGATTACGGCGGACAGTCTGGAATACTCGTTCGATGTTCGCGGTGTCCATTCGGGCGGTAGTTTGAGCGACGGCGATGCGTGTGACGGTGGCCGCGGCGTGCGTCCGCTTTGTGTTCTGAAATCTGACACTCCCGTCGAGACGGTATGACTGTAGAGTTTGAAAACTCTCCACCAATGATAAAAGACGTGCCGCAGCTTGAGCTTAAGCTCTTTGCTAAAAGCCTTGTTGCGGCGGTCAAGCAATACAAAATACAACAGGAGGTAACGCAATGTCAGGAGCAACCAAAATAGAAACGAAAGAAAAGAATTTGCTCGACTGCACGCTGCAAGAGGTTGAGAAAATGCTCGAGCCCTTGTCAGACGACGACAGAGAGCGTGTCGTTTCTAAAATGTGGAACGACTATCGCAAAAGATTAGCGGAGGCGTAAAAATGAGCCTTGAAAAAGTAAAACTCAAGCACAATTCTCCAGAGTGGCTGCAATTCCGAAAAAGCGGAATCGGCGGCTCTGAGGCAGCAGCAATACTCGGGCTTTCTCCGTTCAAAACAAACGTTGAAGTCTGGGAAGAAAAAGTCGGACTGAGAGAGCCAAAAGATATATCGGATAACCCAGCCGTCAAATACGGCAAACAGGCGGAAGATATGCTCGTAAAACTCTTTGCCTTAGACTTTCCCGAGTATAAAGTCAGAACTAACAAAAATGTGGTTTACAGACGAGGTTTTATGTTCGCCTCGCTCGACGCCGAACTAACAGACGGGCAAGGACAAAAAGGGTTCCTCGAGTGCAAAACGACAGAAATACACTCTAAGACAACGCTCGAAAAATGGAATCGGCACATACCAGAATACTACTACACTCAATTACTTCATTACTTCGTAGTAACTGGCTGGGACTTTGCTTTTTGTAAAGCTCAGCTGAAACAAACAGGGCTAAACGAAATGCCCGAAACGGTATCAAGACACTATCCGTTTTTCAGGGGAGACCTGAAAGAGGATATGAGGTATCTCTACCTCAAAGAAAAAGAGTTTTGGGGCTACGTCGAACGGAAAGAACGTCCGCCGCTGCTCCTACCAAACTTCAGCAAAGACTAAAAATATTTTGGAGGACAAACAAATGTCAAATGAATTAACCCTTGTAATGCAAACTCCCGTTGAGGAACTTGTACCTAAGCTCCTTGCGTGGAACAACCAAGAACTGCTCGCCGCCGTGCGTCAACGCCTGACGATGTATCAGGGCATCTCTTATTTGGAAAACGAAATAGCAACCGCTAAAGCGGATAAAGCACAGCTAAACGCTTTCTGTAAGTCTCTTAACGACGAACGTATCCGTATCGGCAAAGTCTACTCGTCGCCTTACGATAAATTCAAGGCAGAGGTTGACGAGGTTATCGGAGAGGTAAAGACTGTCGTCGGAGAGATTGACGCACAGGTAAAAGCCTATGAGCAGCAAAAACAAGCCGAGAAACAGAACTCAATTATCGAATACTACAAGACTGTTGTCGGAGAGTTTGACGGACTTATTCCGTATGAAAGGATACATAGCCCGAAATGGCTCAACGCAACAACTTCATTGAAGTCCATTAAAGCGGACATAGACTCGATTCTCACGAACGCCAGAAATGCGATAGTAGCAATCGAGGCTCTAAAAAGCGAAAACGAATCGCAAATTAAAGCGTTCTTTTTCAGAACGTTGAGTTTGAGCGACGCTCTTACGGAGAACGAGAGGCTCAAAGCCGAGAGCCAAAGAATTACAGAGCTTGCCGCAAAAAAAGAGGCGGAACAGGCTGCCGCAGCGGTTCAAACACAACAGGTAACCGTAGAGCCTGCGGCTGTAACGCCGAAACACCAGACCGTCAGGTTTCAGGTTGAGGGAACTATTGAACAGCTCAAAGCTCTCCAGAAATTCTTGAGAGAAAACAACATCAAATATTCAGCCATAAAGGAGGGCTAATAATATGGCAAACGTAGTCGCAACAACTCAAAAAAGTATCGCAAAAAAACAACCGAAATTCTCGGTATTTATGTCTCAGGATAACATCAAAGCACTTGTGCAGCAGTCGGTTGGTAAAAACGCACAGAGCTTTACCACGGCGATTATATCTGCTGTCAGCAATAACCCTGCACTTGAAGAGTGCACTCAGAAAACAATTTTGTCGGCGTGCTTGCTTGGCGAGAGCCTTAAGCTCTCTCCGTCGCCGCAGCTCGGGCAATACTATCTTGTTCCGTTCAACAAAAAGGACAGATACGGAAATATTCTGGAAACCAACGCCCAGTTTGTTCTCGGTGTAAAAGGTTATAAACAACTCGCTATGAGGTCGGGGCAGTATCTTGACATCGACGTCCTTGAAATAAAAGAGGGCGAATACAAAGGGCGTGATAAGCTCACGGGCAAACAACGCTTTGAGTTTATTGAAGACGACGACGAAAGAGAGTCTCTCCCGACGGTCGGATATATGGCTTATTTTGAATTGCTCAACGGGTTCAAAAAGGTTATTTACTGGACGAAAAAGAAAATGCTCCACCACGCAGACACTTACAGCCCTGCGTTCAGAGCGGATAAATATGAAGATTACATCAACGGAAAGATTCCGAAAGAGGAACTCTACAAATACAGTTCGTTCTGGTATAAGAACTTTACGGAAATGGCTTTCAAAACATTGCTCCGCCACCTTATAAGCCAGTGGGGCATTATGAGTATCGAAATGCAGACGGCTATCGTTTCCGACGACGCTGTAATCGGAGAAAACGGCGACCCTGAATACGTCGAATATAATGACGATTCCGCAGCTGTAGAGGCAGCAGGGGCGTCAGGACAGCCCGAAACCGTCTCAGCTGAAGAGCAAGGCGAATTTGATTTTTTCGGCGATAACGCTTAATAGGAGGCGTTTATGGAGTTTCAAGTTTTAGGAACACCCGTCGGGAAACATCGTCCGAGATTTTCTACGGTGCACGGCTACGCTCAGGCAATTAAGCAAAAGGAGGACGTCTATTACGAGAACCTCGTTAAGCTATGTTTTTCACAGGCAAAACCCGAGGGTTATGACCTGTATGAAAAGCCGTTAAAGGTTGAAATTCGAGCGTTTTTCGATGTTCCTAAGGCGTTCTCCAAAAAACGAACAAATGAGGCTCTGGAGGGCTGCATAAGCCCTCTGAAAAAGCCTGACGCAGACAACATTGCAAAGATAATCTGTGACGCTCTGAATGGAGTAGCATACAAAGACGACGCACAGATTGTGGAGCTCATAGTCCGCAAGTGCTATGCAGAAATGCCGAGTGTAAGCGTGATTGTCGAAGAGTTCAGGACTTAAGCAGGAGGCAAACAATGGCAAAAGAATATTTCCCTCACGATTACTGTGCAAGGTTGACATTAAGAGAGATTCGCAAGGACTACGGTCTCGAGGGGCTCGGCTTTTACTGGTGTTTCGTTGAAATGCTGCACGAAGAGGGCGGCTACATTAAAGAAACGGAACTTGAAAGCATTGCATACGACCTAAGAGTTAGTATAGACCTTGTGCAAGCTGTAATCAGAAACTACGACCTGTTTGTTATAAAAAAAGGAAAAATCAGCTCGGAAAGAGTGCTTAGAAATATCAAAAAGAGAGCCGAAATATCCGAGGCGAGAAAATCTGCGGCTGAGAGCCGCTGGAACAGACAGGGCGAACAACTGCCGCTGGCGGATATACCTACAGATGAACAAACGGCAGATATGCAAACAGCAAAGCAATTCTACATTGCAAGCATTGAACGTTGCTTTGATAGGTTTTTGGAAAATGCAAGCGGAGACACGCTCTTGTTTTCAAAAAACATTTACGACTATAAGGGCTTATTTGACACCGTTATAGCAGAAGTAAAAAGCAAGGACTACGTAATAATCGACCGTAAAAATGTGCCAGTGTATAGATTTTTGCAAGTAATACAAAGACACATCAAGCAAAACGGAGACATTAAAAATCTCGCTCAGGCGTTGAACGACGTGCAGGACAGATACGTCAAAGGCAAGATTAAAAACAGGGCAAATTACCTTATCTCTACCCTGTATAACGCCGCTCTCTTTGATTGCGGCGACGAATAATAACTCAGGAGGAACAACCGTGAGAACCGAACAAACAAATGCAGCAAGAGTAGCAGGAACTATTGCTACCAGACCTACCACTTTCGACTGTTGCGGAGAGACGTTTTACTCTTTTACACTGAACGTCAAACGCTCAAGCGGAAATATAGACGCTGTCCCAGTAAATATTTCAAAATATTTGCTCGGAGACGCAAAAGTTGGCGACAATGTCGCTTTCACTGGACAAATAAGGACATACCAAAAGTTTATCGACGGCAAAAATCGTCTTATTATTACTTTTTTTGCTCTAAGCGTAGACGAATACACGGAAGATATTAACGACATTGAACTTATAGGCTTTTTCTGTAAAGAGCCGCAACACCGAATTACTCCGCTCGGACGAGATATATGCGATGTAATGCTCGCTGTAAACCGTTCACGAGGTAAGTCCGACTATATCCCGTGTATTGTGTGGGGTAGAACGAGCAGACACATTGCGACGCTCGAAATTGGCTCAGAAGTCAGAGCTATAGGCAGGCTACAAAGCCGTCAATATGTCAAAACCGACGCAGACGGTAACCAGACCGAGAGAACAGCTTACGAGGTTTCTATCAACAGAATAAACGCCGTAGGCGAGGAGGAATAGTATGTATGACGCAAAACGTGGTTACGGCTTGCAATTAACCAAGTTCGACGACCAATATGAGGACAGTATCATTTATCGAGACAGCAAAGAGTCAATTATAAATCTTGCCGACAAAATTATTCGCAGTTTTGGCTACAACGGTCTTTTATCACAACTCAATGAAATGCAGGGCTATGCTTTATACAACGATAAAATGAGCGGCAAATTCACTGAGGAGGAATTAGAAAAAAGCTGCTGGTCTAATAAATACGATATACCAAGCTATTTTATTAACCTACTGCTTAAAGAGTTTAATATGTGCGTGCTGGGGTGGTAAATGAGAACAAAAGACGACCTAAAAATATTGCAAGCACTTCCGTTGGAGGTTAAGGTATGGAAAACCGAACAACGCATAAGAGAGTGGGTTAGTTACTTTGGCAAAGATAATGTTTGCGTTTCATTTAGCGGAGGGAAAGACAGCACGGTCTTATTGCATATTGTTCGTAATTTATATCCAGATGTAGAGGCTTTATTTGTTGACACAGGGCTTGAATACCCAGAAATCAGACATTTTGTCAAAACATTCGACAATGTAAAAATTGTAAGACCTCAGATGAGATTTGACGAAGTTTTGCGTGAGTATGGTTATCCAGTAATCAGCAAAGAGGTTGCGAATTGCATTTATTGGGCAAAGCGAGGAAATCAAAGCAGAATCGAGAGACTGAACGGGACTTGGAAAAATAAGGACGGAGAAAAATCAATTTACAACAAGGAAAAATATGCTCCGCTGTTAAATGTTGATTTTAACATAACAGACAGGTGCTGCCAAATTATGAAAAAATCGCCAGCCCACAAGATTAAAAAAGCCCAGATAGTTGCAACAATGACCGAGGAAAGCCTTATGAGATACTCTGCGTGGATAAAAACGGGCTGTAATGCTTTTAACCTCGGAAAATCACAACCTATGAGTTTCTGGACGGAACAAGATGTTTTGGCTTATATCAAACAATCCAAACTGCCTATTGCGAGTGTCTATGGCGATATTCTCTACAAAGGCTCAGACGGCGGTTTATACGAAGATTGTTTTTGCGACGGGAAACTCTGCACAACTGGAGCGAAACGAACGGGCTGTATTTTCTGTATGTTTGGTGCCCACTGTAAAGACGACGACAGATTTGTAAAGCTGAAACAGACGCACCCTCGACAATATGAATATTGTATGGGCGGCGGAGCTTATGACAATGACGGAATGTGGAAACCAACAAAAGAGGGTTTGGGAATGAAACACGTCATAGATACGATAAACGGAATTTACGGAGACGATTTTATTATGTATTAACAATCGGGAGGACACTTAAAGATTGTCGCATAAGGCAAATATGAAAGAAAAACTAAAAAAACTATGGCAATGGCTCAGAAAGAACGTTCTCAATCGAGAAATGCTCGTCTGGGTGTTGATAGCGGAAGTGATTTTCTGGTCTCCGTGCATTGTCGCAGGCTTGCTTGCGGTATTTGTAAATAGTTGGTGGTGGACGGCGTTCGGAGCGGTTATTGCGTTCTGGTCGGCACCGTTCACACCTGCTATGCCGCTGCAGCTGGCTTTAGCCGTCGGACTTAAGAAACTTTATCACGCTATCAAAAAACGAAAATCAAAAAAGAAAGAGGAGGCAAAAAATGCTAAAAATCAAGAAAGACGTTGACATTAACAAACTTACCGAGTGTGGCTTTGTGAGTTTCAGAGTGTCGAGGTCGCACACGAATTATTACTTTGCAAGCAGACAGGGCGTTATGTTGCTCTGCAACAATGTTGTAAGGGAAATTTGGCGAGACGAGATATACGAAGACGACACTCGCATACATAGCGTGCCAAAATACCAAAAACGAGGCGTTGAACCCGAAGACGGTCTCTACGCAGCTATTAAGGCAGGGCTCGTAATAAGCAAGGAGGAAGAGGACGCAAATGAAAGTAAAGAACTGTAAAGGCTGCGAACACTGTAAACGCCGAGTCTGGAGTTCCTATGTTCAGCCGAATAACTATCACGCTATCGGAGTGAGTCACGCTTACGCTTATTGCGATAAATATAAGATTCGCTGTTCTGACGTTCGGACGTGTAACGAAAGACAGCCAGAAAGCGAAATAAGGAGGTAATTATGAAAAAAGTAAAACCTATAACAAAAGCCGTGCTCAAACTCGCTCTCCCGTTGCTTATCTCTATTTTAGCGATAACGCAAGCTGTATGCACAGGTATGGCAATCAACGCAGAAGAAACCTTTGCTGCACTCGGATACGGGCAGGCAGCATTATCTACTGGTGTAATCGCCTCGTTTAGCTGGGCGTATCGCATATATCTCATAAAAAACATTAAAAAGGAGTCTCAAAATGGAAAACAAGGTAACATCTGAACAAATTGAAAGAATCATTAAGAACGGCACGCTCGAGGTTCAAACGCTTGGAGACAAAACTACTCTTGTAAAGTTCACGACGAAAGAGGGGTTTGTAATTGTGGCGACGTCGTCCTGCGTTTCTCCCGAAAACTACGATAAGAAAATCGGCGAAGAGCTGTGTATAAGGGACATCAGAGATAAACTCTGGGAGCTTGAGGGTTACAGGCTGCAAAAAGAACTCTGCGAAACAAAAGCAGAAACAGCAAAAGAAAGGGTCGAAAAAGAGGCAAACGAGCTGGAAAGCCGTGTCACGTCTCTTAACGGTTTTATCGGGACGCCTAAGTTTGATAACCTGAATGACGCCGCAAAAGACTATCTTATTCGTCAAAGAGACGTTATGTGGCAATACCTTGTAATTTTGCGTTGCAGGTTGTCTATTTGGGAGGATAAGGCGTGAATAAACTGTTTTTAATCGGCAACCTCACGAAAGACCCTGAGTTCAGCACAACACAAAGCGGTTTATCTGTTTGCAGGTTCGGAATCGCCGTAAACAGACCGTATCAGACGAACGGCGAAAAGACTTGCGACTTCTTCACGATAACCGTTTGGAGAACGCTCGCAGACAACTGCGGCAAGTATCTTAAGAAAGGCAGCAAGGTGGCTGTTACGGCTCAACTGCAAAACCACTCGTATGAGGATAAAGACGGCACAAAACGCTCCAGAAACGAAATTATCGCAGAGTCGGTTGAGTTCCTTAGCGGAAACCGTAACGACGCTCAAGGGGTGGCGGAGACGCCTCAATACACGGACGACGATTATCCGTTCTAACAGGAGGTCTTATGACAAAGAAAAAAGACAAAATGCCTATCGAAGTAATCAGGGCGACGTTCTCTCCAAAAGTAACGATAGAGGAGGCTCAGGGCGTTTTTAAGGCGTCCGCCACCGATAAGACCGTTAGTCAGGTTATCGAATATCAAAACGACGTTGAAAGAAACCATATTTTGAACGCTGTCTCCGATTTTATGAAATCTAACGGAATCAGCACTGCGTATCTTCTCAATAAGGACGTGCTGACGGATATTTTAATCGGTGGCAATAAACTTGCTATAGAGCGTGATTCGTGGAAAAAAGAATACAAGCTCGCCGCAGCGGCTAATAAACAACTTGCAGAGGCTCTCGATAGAAAGTGCGATACCTGCCCAGCTATGGAAAGGCTACAGAAAGAAAGAGATTTGTTTGAGCTTATGCTCTTTGCTGTTGTCAGAAACAGCGGCGTGCTTTCTCTCGGTCTGACTCTACATAAAACCGAAGAGGAAATTTCAGAGAAAACGTTTGAAACAATCGACGAACTCAAAAAAATGATTGATATACCGAAGATAACCGAAATTATGAATCAAGCGACCAGACGTCGCAAAGGAGACAACAATGAAAAGCGATAAAAAGAACTACGAATTTGATTGCAACAAGTGCCTGCGAAAAGGCACCACGGTGTGCCAGCACTGTGCATACGCAATAACGCCGAGCGGCAAAATGAGTCGTCCCTCATTCTACAAGGAAAAAGAGGAAAAGGCTCCCGATAAAAACATTGTTGTCGTATGTGTCGTCGGACGCAAAAACGGCGAACTGCTACCGAAAGAACAGCACGACGCAGCAAGACTTAAAGATATTAAGGCGGCGGTTAATGAACGCCTTAAGGACGGTAAGTCTATCCCCGACGAGTGGATAAAGGAGTATAACGAACTCAGCAACAAATAAGGAGGCGTTTATGGCGAGGCAAAAAATGTACTTCAAGTACGAGATACCGACAAGTATTGTGGAAATAGTCAAAGCGGTTTGCAGTGACTACGACCGCAGGGAAAAGCAGATAAAGCACGGCATAGTAACGGGCGATGTTCTGGCTACTTATGTGCGTCTTAACAATATCGTCGATTGTGCTCTCGAAGACATTGAAGTCGGAATCAGAAAAGATATTCTCAAGGACATACAGTATCGCAGAGGTTACGACTTTTCGCCAGCCTCGCCGCTTATATCCAAGAATACATACTATCGGCGTAAGAGAAAACTTATATACGATATAGCTGTCGGACTTGCTCTTATGTAGGTATATATAAATAATAGAAACTATAAACCAGTTATGTAAGATAGTATCTATATACTACTAAAGCATATCGACAAAAGCAAGCCCCAGCATAAATGGTGACTATTCATACTTAATCAAGTGCTAAAATAGATTTTAGAATATGTGCCATATACCCTTTGAGGTTAGAGCCCTTTTATTCCAAGCAGGAGTAACTGGGCTCATTTTGTTTTCAGGAGTAACGAAATGAGTCAAAAAAAAGATACAACGCCGAAAAAGAAATCGGCAAATAAAAAAGGAGCGGTTAGAAACGAAAAAGGTCAATTCGTAAAAGGCAATGTTATAGGCGAAGAGACACGCTTTCAAAAGGAAAATGCTGCTGCCTGCAAATTCAAAGAGGAATACTGCGACAAGATAATAGATTTTTTCGGTAAGCCTGCTACCAGAGTGGAATACAAGGAAACCTACTTTAAGGGCGAACTTACATCAAGAACACCTGTCGTGGTAGCAACAGAATACCCGACGTTTGAATTGTTTGCTGCGAGTTTGGGCGTAACTACTGAGACCGTAAAAAACTGGACGGAAATAAGCCCCCGTTTTAAGGTCTGTTACGCACGTGCAAAGGAAATGCAGCTCGGAAAGCTTACGGCAAATGCGGTTTCGGGCTTGTATAACCCTGTATATGCCAAGTTTGAGGCTGTAAACAACCACGGCAAAGCCGACAAGCAGGAAGTTGATACAAACGTCGTTACAGGCGTAGACGATAAAACGCTTGCAATTATACAACGTGTGGGAGAACGGCTCAATGGCAAAAAAGAAGACAGCTAAAATATCCGCCGCCACCTATGGCGAATACATACAGCAGATTCTTAAAGCCGAGTTTGATTATTGCCGTGACAACGTTGTTTACTGGGCAAACACCTATTGCGTTATCGAAGACAAAGACTCTCCCGAGATAATTGTCCCGTTCAAAGGCTGGGACGCTCAAAATCAGACGCTCAGAGACTTTGATACCTATCGTTTGAATCTTATACTCAAGGCTCGACAAATGGGTATTACGTGGATAGCTCTTTACTATTGCACGCACGACTTAATGTTTAATCTCGGGCATACTGTCGTGGCTCTTTCTAAGACGGAAGACGACGCAAAAGAGCTTGTCAGGCGTATGAGTGTTATTCTCGATAACCAACCAGAGATATTGCACGCAGGCGGTCTAAAGTATGTGGCGACGGCAAGCACGATAACCATTACGGACGGCGGCGGACGTCTGAAATCAACGTTTAAGGCTTTTCCTGCGTCTCCTGCCGCAGGGCGTTCATTTACAGGCAATATTCTGCTACTTGACGAGTGGGCGTTTCAAGAGGCGGCGGACGAAATCTGGACGTCGGCATATCCGACAATAAACCGTCCTACAGGCGGTAAAGTAATTGGACTGTCTACTATAAAGAAAGGCACGCTGTTTGAGTCTCTCTGGACGTCAGAGAACGCCTTTCATAAGATATTCCTCTCAGTGTTCTCAGACCCTCGTAGAACGCAAGAGTGGTATGAACAGACGGCTACGGACTTAGGCGTTAAGGTTAAGCAAGAATACCCGAGAACTGCGGAAGAGGCTCTCAGTAATCTCGGCGGTAGCTTTTTCTCGGAGTTTGATTATAGTCTGCATACTTGCGAGCCTTTCAAGATTCCGTCCGACTGGACTATTTACAACACTATGGACTACGGTCTGGATATGTTTGCTCATTACAAGGTAGCAATCGACAATGAGAAAAATGTCTATGTATTCCACGAAATTTATCAAAGCAATTTGATTATATCGGACGCAGCGGCAAAAGTGCTGCTCGCAGAAAGTGTTGAGAATGAGGACGGCTCGGTATCTCAGTGGTATCCGCCGAGAGTTAGGCTTGCTCCACCAGACCTTTGGAATCGCAATCAAGAGAGCGGAAAAAGTAAAGCCCTCGTTTTTGAGGAAAACGGTCTCGAGCTTGTAAAGTCAAACAACGACAGAAGTGCAGGCTGGTTGTCTATAAAAGAGTTATTAAAACCGCAGTTTACGCCTGACGGAAAGAAATATGCTCGATTAAAGATATTCCGCACTTGCACGAACCTCATACGGACGTTGCCACAGATTCTAATAGACGAAAAGAACCCAGACGATTGTGCGAAAGAACCTCACGAACTCACGCACGCACCAGACGCTCTTCGTTACTTTGCAATCTACTGGACACAGCCGCCCGAACAGCAAAAGCCTAAGCGTGTTAAGTATAGAGCCGATATTCTGGAGGACTACTTAAACGCCTCAGAGGCTGAACGACAAATAATTATCAAGAAATATGGAGAACCCGACCTATGAAAATAGAAATCGAAGACACCAAACTTACGTTTTTTCAGGAACTTTACCACGAGGCAAGGTCTTTTTCTGACGAAACGTATAGAAAACTGGAGCAACACTTGCAACAGTATAAAGGCTCAACGAAAATAGACGGCTCCGATACCGAGGCGACGCAAATACGAAACATAACGTATGAACTTGTCGAGTCTCAGGTAACGAGCTATCTTCCGAACCCAGCCGTTACTCCGAAAATGTTTAGCGAAAGGAACGAGAGAAACGCCAAAAGCATTGAGTATTTACTCAAAAACAAGCGAAACGAGCTCCCGTTTGAGAAACTAAACGACCTCGACGAGCGATACAACCCTATCTACGGCGGTTCTATCTGGCTTATTGAGTGGGATAACTCGATAGTCACACACAATACTGTCGGAGATGTCAGAATCAGCTGCTTGAGTCCTAAACGCTTTACAGGACAGCCGAATATCTACGACGTTAAGGATATGGAATACTGCTTTATCGAGTTTGAAACAACAAAAGAAGAGATAGTCCGTAAATACGGCGTTTCCCCTGCGGTGGCGGAGGATACCGAGTCTGAAGAAAGTGCGGACGATAAGACGGCAACGCTTTATGTCTGTTATTACAAAAACGACGAAGACAAGGTCTGTCAATATGTCTGGAGCGGAGATACCGAACTGCTCGACATCGAAGATTATTACGCAAGGAAACGCAAAATTTGCAAAAAGTGCGGCAAACGAGAGGAACTCTGCACCTGTGACAAACCTGTTTACGAGACCCTCAACGAAGAATACGAGGAGCTTATCGAAGACGTGCACCTTTCGGACGGCAACGTAATTCCTGCTATGAGCACCGTAATCAAGGACGGGCAGGTAGAAATGACTACCGAAAAACAACCGCTCTATCTCGATAACGGACAAATGGCGTTTGACGACCTCGGTTTGCCGATTATGCAAGACGTTCCTGTTCCGAAGACCGAACCGACAAAATTACCGTTTTATACGCCGAATATTTTACCTGTTGTAATCAGAAAAAACACATCAGAGGAAGACAACCTACTCGGACAGTCTGACTGCGAATTTATCAGACCGCAGCAACAGGCAATAAACAAGATAGAAAGCCGTATCGTTGAGAAATTGCTCGGCAGCGGCGTTTATCCTATTGTTCCCGAGGGTTTTACAGGAGACCTCGACAACAGCCTCTGGAAGAAAGTTTTTAAGGCGACACAAGCCAATTATAAACTTTTCGGGAGAGTTGATTTGCAGGTAGACATTTCTCGAGACGTGCAACAGGCTGAAAGGCTTTACGACCAAGCCAAAAGACTGCTCGGTATTACCGATAGCTATCAGGGGCAGTATGACAGCTCCGCTCAAAGCGGTAAAGCAAAGCAGATACAGGTAGCTCAGGCGGCAGGACGTCTCGATAGTAAGCGGCAAATGAAAAATGCAGCTTATGCGGAAATCGACCAGATAATCTTTCAGTATTATCTCGCTTACGCCGACGAGCCAAGACCTGCAACTTACATAGACGCTCAGGGCAGGCGGCAAAACTATATGTTCAACCGTTACGATTTTATTGAGAGAGACGCTGCAGGCGAGTATTACTACAACGACGAATATCTCTTCTCTACGGACGCAACAATCGACGTTGAAAAATCGAGAGAGACGCTTTGGCAGGAAAACAGAGCCAACTTCCAGCAAGGTGCATACGGAGACCCTGCATTACCACAGACACAGCTCATATTCTGGCAGAATCAGGAAATGGCTCATTATCCGTGGGCACACGATAACGTCGAGCGTATTAAGGCTGAAATTGCACGTCAGCAAGAATTGCAGCAAATGCAGACGCAAATTGACGGTTTATCAAAAGAGGTTGACGGCAGAAAAGGATATGAGGAATACCTCCTCGAAAAACTTAAAGGAGGAAATAAGCAATGAGAAAACTTAAAGACCCTATTTCTACATCGAAAGTGACAAAAACACCGCAAATTAACCTCGGTTACACGGAAAATCTAAGAGATGTGCAACCGATAGACGGAGGCACGTTCAACACTCCTAAACAACCGCAGTTTATTAGCCCTGAGGAATTGCTGAGAACGAGGCAGAATCTGGATACAAGTTATCTTCAAAACATCAATGGCTTAGGCGAACGTTTACCGAAAGACCTTGTGACGCCAACTGCACCGACGTATGCAAATGCAGGTGTATCGGGCGACACATCGCAAACAACTACTCCGACAACTCCGACGCAGGAAACGCCGTCCTCGACTGAGCCTGTAGACAGCTATGAGCAATGGCTGCAAAAAAACTCTGAGACATACGAAAAGACGTATAAGGACACTGTGGAGGCTATTGATAAAAACGCACAATCTGCAAAGCAGGCGGCGGAAAATCAAAGAATACAGGCAGAACAGAACGCAGAGAGGGAAAGGGAGCGTGCAAATATTGACGCTCGTTCCAGTTATGCTCAAAACCTGTCTCAATATGGCAAAGTAGGCGAGCAAATGCAAAGTATGGGCTTAAGCGGTAGCGGATACGGAGAATATCTGAACGCTCAGGCTTATGCTCAGCAACGAGCTGAACAGCAAGCAGCAAACGCAAGTGCGACCGCCGCCAAGAGGGACGCTCAATATACTGCCGACCAGACAAAACTTGCTGCCGACCAACAGACTAACAGCGACAAGCTTAACGCAAAGCTTAGCTACGAGCAAAACGTCAACCAGAACGCTGGCGAGCTTGCTAAGTATCAGCAACAGAAAGCTGAAGAGGCAAAAGCAAAAGCAGAACAAGAAGAGGCGGAAAGAAAGGCTGCTTACGCAGAACTGCTTTCGCAAGCAAACAGCGGCTCCTATTCAAAAGAACAGCTCCAAGAACTTGCAACAAAATACGGCTTATCCGAAAGCGATATTGCAAGTATTACAGACGCAGCCGACAAATACAAACAGTCTAAATATTCCGAAAATTACGCAAGTGCTATCGACAACATCAACCAATACGGCTCTGAACTCGAGTCTGACTATCTCGACAACCTGCTCGAACTCGATTATATCTCTAAAGAGCAATACGACTCTCTTAAGGAAAAATACAACAACAAAGTTGCTCTCGAATCGAAAAAGAAAATCGAGGAAAGTATGGAAAGCGGAGACTACAGCTCTATTGAGGCTACTCTCGAGAACGCTGACAAACTCTACGCCGAGAAGAAAATTTCCCAGAGCGAGTATCAGGATATTTACGGTAGAGGGCAAGAGGCTGCCATTTCTGGGCTTGTTGGTAAAGACTACGGCAGTAATTTTGCTGACTCGATTAGCGACTTTACCGAGGCAAACAAGGAGCTCGACGATATGTATGCTGCAGGAAAGCTGTCTAAAGAAAAATATGACAGCTTGAAAGCAAAACTCAACGAGAAAAACGCTAAAGGCGTTACCGTTTACGTTCAAGGACTCGGCAGCGGACGCAAGAACGACGACATCGACATTACTATCGGTCAAGGCTCCAGAGATAAAAAGAAAGAATACGACTTGCTCTGCGGAGACGAAGTTACAGACCCGAACGCTAAAGAGGCTCTCAATAAGCACGCCACGGGCGGAACAGGAGCTCCGAGCAACGGAACCCTCGTCGTTTATGCAGGCAAAATGTATATCTACACAAAGAAAGGCTGGCGAAACGTTATCAGCGACCACAGCAAAATCGAGGACGCAATCGCAGATTATCTCAAAAACAACAAGAAATAACACTCAGGGCAGGAGATTTATATGTCTACACTTTCAAAACTTGCACAATACAATAACAACAACGGCGTAGCACCTACTTCGGTAGGTGTTGCGTCCAAAAAGGAAAGCACGTCAACCCTCGGAAAATTGCAGAACTACGCTCAACAGGCGGCAGAAGAGCAAGCAAGAGCTGCTCAAGCTGCCGCAGAGGGCGAAAAGAATAATGGCGGTTTTTTCGGTGGACTTGGCTATCTTGGAGAAAAGATAGGTCTCGGTTTTTTGAGTGGAATTGAGGGTATCTGGGACTATACTGCAGGCGGACTTGCAAAACTATTCGGTGCCGACGATTGGGCTGAACAGCAATTTGCTAACGACTGGGTAAACTACAGTCACGCAGACGAGTGGTATAACCCGTCCGACGGCTGGAAAGTTGCAGGCGATGTCGCAGGCGGTATCGGAACGAGTTTGCCTGCCATTGCTGGTGTTGCCGCCGCAGCTGCCATTGCTTATTTCTCTGGCGGTTCGCTTTCAGGCGTGTCGGCAGGTATCATTTCTGGCGTTGTTGCTGGACTTGGAGCGGCTGGTAACGCCACCAAAGAGGCTTATAGAGAGACAGGCGAGCTTGGCGGTAAAGAATTTGGTTACGGTGCATTAAGTGGTATTACAGAGGGTGCTGTTGAGGGTTTATCCTCGGCAATCGGTGCTGGTACTGGTGCTATCGTCAAGAATATTTCTAAATCATTCGGCAAAGAGGTTGCAAAAACAACCGCTAAAGCGGCAGCAAGAGAAACCGTCGGAAAAGCTATCATTAAGGGTTTTGTAGGCGAGGCGTTTGAAGAGGGACTCTCTGAGTTTCTTGACCCTTATTGGAAACGTCTTACATACGACCCCGAGGCTAAGAACGCAACTGCTCAGGAAATCGGTTATGCAGCTCTTATAGGCGGTCTTAGCGGTGCTATTATGGGTGGTTTTGACGCTACCGTGCGAAACACCTCAAATACCATTAGAGGTAACAATATTGTCAATAAAGGAACCGCTACCGACGTTATAACAACTGCGGAAAATATTGCGAATAGTGATATTTATACCGACCAATACGAGTCGTTCGGAGCTGTTAAGAACATACTTAACGAGCTCCAGACAAGTATGCAGAAGACCGACGGCGAAATCAGAACGGTTAAACAAAAAATGCTCCTCGGATACCTCGAGAGAGCAAATACTTATACCGTTTTTGAACCTATGGTTCAAAAAAATGCCGCAAGAATTGTCGCAAACGCCGACGCTATTGCGGAACGTCTAAATACCTATGGTTATACGGACGCTCAGGGAAAGCCTATTACATATACGGCTGAGCAAATTCGTGCAGGAATCGACACTACCAACCCGAAATCTTACGCAAAAGCCCTTAAAACAAATAATATCCTTAGAACGCTTGCCGTAATCGACGCTACGGGACAACTCTATATGGATACAAAGAAGTTTGAGGCGGCTACGCTCAGAGGCGAAACTTTAAGCTCTCAGGTAGACCTCAACAGGTTTATAGAGACTGCGTCGCAAGAAGAACTCCACTCGGTGGCGGAAAAGCTCGACATCGCAGACTGGCAAGGTCTCACAAACGAACAATTCAAAGAGAAAATCGTCGCCTTTGCCGAACGTGGCGGAATTGAAGAGTATCAGACAGAACAACGCACAAATGCAGATATAAAAGCCGCCGCCGACGCTGTTGATGTGCAAAAGGCTAAAACCAATATTCCTCAGAAGTTTACGGCAAAGAAAGACGGCGTAACCAGATACACGCAGGGCGGCGTTGATATGGCGGTAATAAAAAACGGCGATTCATACCGTATCTACGACTATGAATCTGGCAGGCTTTCAAAACCGCTTACCCTGCAGCAAGTCAACGAAAGACTTACCGAAATCAGAGGTAAAGTTGATTCTGTCGTAAACACAGCCGCAGTTGAGCCTACGACGACGGAAGAAAGCCGTCAGGCGGCGGAAATAGACACTTATGCAGCGGAGAACATCTCTGCATATTCTAAGCTTAGCGACGCAAATAAAAGCCTTGTGCGTGGCGTGATTCGTCAAGCCAGAGCCGCAGGAATAAGCGAGGCAGATTCTCTTTCCTATGCTCGTGTAGCTGCTCACGCAGGGATAAACATCAGTTTTGATAAACAAGCAAAAGTAGGCGACATCGAAATTCTAAAGGTCGGCACCGACGAAAGCGGAAACGCAATTTATGCAGACGGTGTCTATTTTCCTGAGACAAACTCGATTTATGTCAACCCTGAGGCAAAACGCAGTCAGGAGCGTTTACTTATTCACGAGCTTACGCACGCCATATTTACAACCTCAGACGGCAAGGTCTTTCTTATGGACGGCGTCGATAAAATGTCCGCCGCCGAAAAAGAGGCTATCATTAAACGCTATGTTGAGGCTGGACACGGCGGCACGGTCGAAATTATAGACGAAATTAACGCTCACTTTGCCGAGGGACAGCTCCAAAATAAAAAACTGCTTAAAAGATTAACGGAAGAAAAACCGTCGTTCAAACAAAAAATATTGTCGTTTTTCAAAAAGTCGTCGTCAGAATACAGTTCCGACGAACGGTTGTCTGGCGTTGCAAAGAAACTTTACAAGCAATACAAAAAGATGTTTGACTCTTTTGCGGCGGAAAATCAGCATAACAATGCTTTTGAGCCTGTAAAAATCACTGAGGTGGCGGATAGTTCCCGTATGGCATTGTCAGACGCCCTGAAAACGCTCGGAGAATATAGCGAGACACGCAAACGTCATATTGAAAGCCGAGAATATGATACTATTTCTCGTGATTACAACGAAATTTCGGAGTTTATTAAGTCTGCAAATAAGCTGGCTCCTGTAAAACGCCTGCACATCGGTACAATAAGTGACACAACGGCAGATTTGGTTTTCAAAAAGACTGGCGTTGATATAAAAAATTACGATTTTGTTCTCGCAAGCAATTACATTGCCCACATTTTTGACGGTCACGGGGACGTAAATGTAGAAACTCCCAGAGGACAAAAGGCTGTTACTTTTGCAAATATTGAGAATATTCTCGAAACTGTTATCTCACCCGACGATGTTTCTTTGGTTAGTGATAATAACGGGACGGCATTACGTTTTGAAAAACGTTTAGACGGTCGGAATATAGCAATAACGGTTACCTCCACTAAAAAAAGCACCCTTACGCTTAAGAGTGCTTGGATAATCAATGAAAGTGGAGGTCGTGCACCGTCAGCAAATGCAGTAGCCCTTGCAGGAACGTCCGAAACGAGCGGCAGAAACTCCACTACTCATAGTATATCCAAAAATACAGAAAAAGTCAACACTAAGCAGGCTAAAACGCAAAAAAACGTAAAGTATGCTCTTCCTGAAACCGATAGTAGAGGCAAAAAACTCACGAATGAACAGCGAAAATTCTTTGCCGATAGTAAGGTTGTCGACGAACAGGGTAGACTGCTTGAGGTGTATCACGGAACAAACAACGAGTTCTATACATTTGATAGCGGTAGGGTTGGTAAAGGTATAGACCAGTTCGGCTCAGGTTATTACTTTACAACAAACAAAGACCACGCAGGAGCTTATGGAAGTAGGACGATAGAGGGGTACTTAAACATTAAAAACCCATTTGTTATCGAGGTCGGCGACAAAGGTGGAACTATAGACCAGTTTTATAGGCAACCTGTAACACAATCTCAGGCTGAACAGATACTAAAAATGCACCCAGATATTTTTAGCGTAGAAGATAGTCCTTTGGGTAATTTTAGCGAACGATACTGGACTGAGGGTGCCACCGAATCGGTTATACGTGAGGTAGCCGCTCAAATGAACGAAATCGGTATGTTTATCGACAACACTATGTTTGGCTATTATCCAAACGAGCTGAACGCTGCTATAAAAAAGGTTTTAGGTTATGACGGTATTCAGGTAAACTATGGCGAACACGAAAAGTATTTTGTTGCTTGGGAACAAAACCAGATAAAAGACATAAAAAACTTAAAACCTACAGCTGCCGCAGATATACGTTACGCACTGCAACTCGGCGACGAACAAATAACAGTTGACAGCGAGCAAACAAAAAATTTAGTTGCTCTTCATAACTTATCCGAAGATAACCTATTGAGAGTCTTGCAGCTCGGAGGCTTTCCTATGCCGTCTATTGCTGTCACTCGGGTTGATTTACCACACGAAAATTATGGCGACATAACCATAGTGTTTGGTAAAGAAACCATAGACCCTGAGTTAAATAGCAAAAATGTTGTTTACGATAGAGACGCTTGGACGCCGACAACGCCGAGGACTGACGTAAAATTAAAAAAAGACTCTGTCGATACCCTTATTAACAGTCTCGAAAGCGAAGTTAGCGAGTATGGGGGCTATAAATACGATGTTGATAGATTTTTCGACGGGAAATATAAAAATGGTGCTGGCGAATATGTCGTCCCAGATTATAATTTCAATCAAAAGACTATCGGAGAGGAGGCTACCCATTATGCTGGAATAATGGCGGCGTATCTCAATGAAAAAGGAATTGACATAAGTCCTGTATATGCCGAAAAAAACTTTACTATGGGGTGGCAGACTTTCACTCGTTCCGAGGCAAAAGCTTTACTTGAAAACGTAGGCATAACCAAAGATATTACACGGGAAAATGTAACAGCAGAGCAACGTAGCGAAATACTTGACAAATATATTCGTTACAGAGTTAAACACAACTACTCGTTTTTCAAAAAACGTAAACCCGACATAACTTTTGAGGAGTTGTATGACCGAGCAAAAAAAGACTACGACGACGGAGACGTTTCGCAACTGCTCTTTCTTGCTGAAGATTTTTATAATCAGAACAGACCAAAAGATGTTCTCGACAATGGTGCCACAGAAAGCAAGCTGAAAAAAAGTATTGAGGATATGAACGACTTTTACTCGTGGTTTTGGGATAAAGTGGAAAGCACGTTTGAGAAAAAAGGCGTTGATAACGACTCAGATGTGTTTGATAGGTCGGGAAATAGACGCTCGTTTGAACAGCGGCACTATTCCTATACCGTTGGAAACATCGTCCGAGCTATGTCAAAAGGAACTCAAGAGGGAAATACAACCTTAGGTATGACGGCTGGAGCCCTCGCTGCAAAACTCTCCATTCAATTTGATAGCATAGACTCGATACGAGCAGCAAAAGACTATTTGCAGCTTGTATCAAACGAAGATATTGAGGCTTTCAATAAAAAAACATATGAAATGTATGACGAAATTGTCTCGGAAATTGCTGGAAATTCTGGAGATATTACGAGCAACCAAAGCCGCAGGGACGATGTGGGCAACATTCTTGGGGAATGTGCCACCGTCAAGCCTCTTACGGTTGAAAATATCCAGAAAAAATTTGCAAAAGAGACAAAAGGATACGACCTCGGTTATAAGTTTAACGATAAAATTGCAGGAAAGGTCTTGACTTTCTTCCAAAGCCTCCAACACGTTCCTACAACCTACTTCGAGGCAAAACCACGCAGAGCCGTAAAGCTATCCGAGATTTTAAGAGTAATACTGCCTGAAAACACAAGCACGGAGCTTATATCTCAGCTCAAAAGTAAGCATATTTCTTACGAGTTGTATGACACCTCAAGGCAAAATGCAAGACAGGATATAATCAAGGGTATGGATAAAGCTCGTTTTGCTCTACCCGACACAGACTCTACAGGGCAAAAATTATCGCAGCAACAAAGGGAGTTTTTCTCAAAAAGTAAGGTCGTTGACGGCGACGGACAACTTCTTAAAGTCTATCACGGCAGCAAAGCGTCTCCGACCGTGTTTGAAAGTAGGTATATATCTAACTGGAACGCTTTTGGAAAAGGCTTTTACTTTACTGAAGATAGAGGTAGGGCTCAGAGATACGCTAAACCGAGTTTGTATGAGTGCTATCTAAATATCACAAACCCGTTTGTAACCAACGATAGAGCAAGCCTTGATTTGCTGTATAAGAGCATAAACAATACTCAGCAGGATATTGCAGAATATTCCAGTGAGAAAGGTATAGGCGGCAGCGAGTTCTGGCAAATAAGTAATTATCTTGACGACATAGGTAGAGATGTCTCGAAATTCATACGGGAGCTTGGCTTTGACGGCATAATACACGATAGTTACGGAGTAAAAGAGTTTGTTGTTTACGACTCGAATCAAATAAAGCTTGCAAGTAACAAAACGCCGACCGTAAATAGCGACATACGCTTTGCTTTGGACGATTCCGACCAAGACGTCAGAGGCAATTATACGGCAGGGCAAAGGGCAAAATTTGCTGCAAACAACACGGCAATGAAAGTCTACTCTCGTTCGGACGCAGAGTCTGTTATAAGTGCCATTATGGACGAACGTCTTACGTTTGACGACGGAAAATACGGCGTTCTTGCTGGTAAAAACAGAACTGAGGTTGTCAATTACCTGTTCAAAAAACTCAACACGGTAAAAGAGGGGTATAGAATCGGCGTTGCGTTAAAAATCGCAGATTACCTCATTGATAACACTACTCTGTCGGATATGTATGCCGCCGAAACCGTTTCTGAGTCTATGAGGACACTCTCGGCGTTGCGTTATTATATGCACAAAATGGACTTGAGTGGTATTCAGTCGGAGATAAAATATAGATACGACAATAAAAATACTATCAATTTGCTCTGGGCTGCCCCAAAAGGCGAAAGAGGAATTGCTCCTGACACGCTCGCTCAATCATTAGAAAGCGACGGAATATTCTTAAGTGGCTGGAACGGGGCGGATATGTTCTTTGAAATGGTCGATATGTATGAATCGGCAAGACGAGACGTTCAAGAGAGCGTGCAACAGCAAAGCCTCAAAGACTATGGAGGAAAGGAACAGCTTGAAAAACTCCGTCAAGATATTGCAAGAGATATTTTACTTGCTTACGACAACAAGGGCACAAAGTCGAAATATGCAAAACTTGTTGAGAAATACACAACACAAATACAAAGTCTCAAACAGCAAGTTAGAGAGGCTAACAGCTACAATAGGCTCGTGAACAGCGTGGTAGACAAGGCTCAGCGTATGAGAGACCTTAAGCTCGGCACGTTCTTAAACTCGACGCAGTATAAAAACGATGTGTTCAAAAGCTCTATCGAGGGGCTCGCTCGTATCAAAAACAGAGGGAACTTCAATGTTGCAGGCACTCGTAAGATATTGGCAGACCTTAGGACGTGGTACACGGCAGATAACCCGATTCTCGCCGACACTTATGAGCAGGGCATTGCGGATATGCTCGACAGTCTTTCTGTTGGAAATAAACGCTTTACGAAAGAAGAGCTCGCCACGCTTAACAATGTAATGGCTTACTTCACGAAATACGTTGAGAACTTTAATAAAGTTTACAAAAACGGTAAATGGGTTGAGGCTATTCCTGAGGCGACAAGGTATATCGACACCATACACGCAAACTCCGAGCTGAAAGTCGGGTTATTTAGAAAACTTGCAGGAACAACGTATATGCAGACGTTCGGAGACCCTATGACGGTCGCACGCCGAATGGATATGTATGAACCTAACGGGTTTTACACCGAGACGCTGCAGCAGCTCAGAGACGCCGCAGTAGATTCTCAGATTGCCGAAATGGAGATAATGTCGAACTACGACGCCTTTATGAAAAAGAACAAGAAATATCTTGCTCAAATCACTAAAGAAACTGTATCTTATGGCGGCAAAGACGTCCCGAGGTCTGTTCTTATCGGTTTGTATATGACACTCAAGAGACAACACGCTCAGGCAGGACTTGCTCAAAACGGCTTTGCTTATGTCGATACAGACGGAAAACGTGTTCGTGTTGACGGCTTTGCTCCAAACATCGAAACCGACGCAGAACTGTATTTCAGTGTTGTCGAAGAACAAAAGAAAATTGAAAGTCTTTTGTCTGCTGCCGACAAGGAATACATCGCCATTCTCGAACAGGCATATAATAACGACGCAAAGAAATTGAAAGCCGACAGAGATATGCAACGTCTCGGCTTTACGAACGCAACCGAGGACTATTATTATCCTATCCGCCGTGGCAATATTGCCAAAAACGTTGACACGTCCGATGTTCAGGGCGAAATTGATAGAGTAAGCAATTCGTCGTTCAACAAAGATACCGTAAGAGGTGCAAAACAGGAACTCTTTATAGAGTCTGCCGACACAGTGTTTAAGAGGCATATTCACGCTGTTTGTCAGTATGCGTTCCTGTCTCCTGCGATAGAAACATATAATCATATCTTCAACCTCGATGTGTCTGGCAACCCGAATAAACCCGTAAGCGTTGCTACCGAAAGTGCAAATACGTGGGCGAAAGGCAATAAGTATTTCTCTAAGCTTATATCCGACATACAGGGTATTCCTACGTCGTCTGGGGAGGGCAATAAAGTTCTCGGCTTTATCCGTGGTAACTATGCTAAATTCCAACTTGGAGCAAACCCGAAAGTTTGGGTAACACAGCTATCCTCGCTTTTTGCCTCGTCGAGTATCCTTGACGCAGACAGTATAACGAAAGGTATGTTTATTTCGGCAAAAGATGTTGATACATACTGCTCGCTGGCTAAACTCAGAAACAACGATAATACGGCTGCGTTGGCTCAGGGCGTTTTAGACAAGCTCGGTAAGGTTTCCGACGTTCTTATGGCTCCTATCGGTAAAATGGATAGATTTGTAGTTTGCAGGCTTTTTGGAGCGTGCCAAGCACAGGTCGCTAAAAACGGAGGGGCAAAAATAGGAACCGAAGCGAACAAAATAGCTGCAGGACAGCTTTTGAGGCGTGTTATTCTCGAAACGCAGCAGAACTCAGTAGCAACGGAAAGGTCGGCTGCAATGCGTTCTGGCAATGAAATATTGAGGACTGTGACAATGTTTACGGCGGACAGTATGAAAGTTGTAGGACGTGTAATCGACTCTATCGGCGAATTATCTACACTTAAAGCGAAACTCAAAGCAACGTCTAACGCAGACGTCAGAGCGACACTGCAAAAAAGCATAAAACTTGCAAATAGGAAAGTCAGGAAGTCCGTTACATCGCTTGTAACATCGGCGTTATTTATGGCGGCGGTCGCACAACTGTTTAGTTGGCTTTACAATAAGGACAAAAAAGACGACGAAAGCACGGCTCAGACGGTTTTAGTGGACTTTCTCGGCAATCTTATCGGCGGGTTACCCGTAATCAAAGATATTTACGCAAGAATCGCTCAGGGCTATAACTTCTCTAACTATGCTTACTCGTCAATAAATGACCTGCTTGATAGTTCGATAAACCTTGTAGAGGCTGCAAAAAATCTTGTTTCGGGCGACGCAAGCCAGCAAGACATCGCAAAAGGAGTTAAAAACCTTTCGTATTCGCTCGGACAAATGTTTGGTGTGCCGACGAGGAATATCTACAACGTTGCATACGGTCTCACAAAGAGGGTAAGCCCTGTCTCGGCATATAAAATCGACAATCAATTTTACAAGAAAAACTACGTTTCCGACCTTAATAAGGCACTTGAAAACGACGACGCAGAAATGGTGTCGTATATTATGAGTCTTATTTACAACCAGAGAATCGGAGATATGGTAAACGAAGAAACAAGGCAAAAGCTAAGCGATTTGTATGCAAAAGGATATTCGATTCTCCCGAGGTCTATCGGCGACTCTATCAGATACGACGGAAACGAGATAGAAATGAACGACACTCAGAAAAAGCGTTTTATGTCGATATATTCGCAAGCAAACCGCTACATCGAAAAGTTGCTCGCAAGCAGTGGCTACGGCAAACTGAGCGAAGAAAAACAAGCAAAAGCCATAAAGAGTGTGTATGACGCTTTCTACTATCAGGCTATATCAGATTTGGTTGGACAGGACGCAAACAATACACTCGGGGAGCTTTCTCGCTATATAGCGGTAGAAAAACTTGCCGTAGTATTCTCAGGGCTTTCTGAGATTGCGTCAGACGTTGATTCTAAAGGCAATACTGTTTCTGGCTCGAGAAAGAAAAAAACGATTTCGTATCTGCTTAAACAGAGCCTATCGGACGGAGAAAGATTGCTTATAATGTGCTACAGAGGCTATTCGATTCAGGACGGCGATTATAAAGGTTACACCGAACAGCGAGCGAAAATTATTTTGCTCAAATACATATTGAGCTTAAAAGCGACGCAAGCCGAAAAAGCAAAAATAGCCGCAGAGTGTGGTTTTACTGTTAAAAACGGCAAAATAGACCGCAGTTCACTCTACTCGGGCGTCGGCAGCTTGAGTAAAAAGAATAAATAGTGACTAAACAGACTTTAATCTATGCTAAGATTATCTACAGGAGGCAAGGAGTATGTTGAAAATCACTCCCACTGTGGAATCTGAAGTTACGAAAATCGTTTGTCCTCATTGTCACGAGAAACTCCCTCGGGTAGGAATACCTAAAGGCAGCCGCATATCGAGCCTTACGTTTAAGTGCAGGAAATGCGGCAAGCTATGGGAAGTAAAAACCGAATAAAAAATTAAGAACATTGTGCCAAAATCCGAGAGATAGAGCCCTTACCACCAAGTGGTTTGGGCTCTTTTTCTCAAAAATTTTCAACAAGGAGGTACAGAGCGTATGAAACCTTGCACGAGCAACAGATTTGCAACCAACAAGGGCGGCATTATCAAGGCACCTAAGCCTCAGACCGACCAACCGAAATCTACAGTTGTCAAAGGTAGCGACCTCAGAGACGGCAAGAAGAAATAAGCCGTAGCCGCTGCCAAAAATCAATCAGGAGGATATAACGATTATGGAAGACGAAAAAGACAATCAGCTCGAAGTAGACGAAGTCGATAAAACCGATTCCGACGACGAGGAAATCGTAGACGAAGACAATCTCGACGACGAAAGAGACGACGAGTTTGAGTATGACGAAGACGGCAACATCATTATTCCCGACGTTATCGACGAGGACGCCGAAGACAAAGAGGGTGCTGCCGACGACGAGGAAGAGCAGGACGAAACCGACGGCGAAGATAATTCCGACGAGAACGAGGGCTCCGACGAAGAAGACGCCGAGACGGAAGTAGTTAAGCCTGCAACCGACGAGAAAGATAAGAAAATTGCAGAGCTTGAGCAGGAATTGACAAAATTAAAAGCTCAAGGCAAGGAGACCCTTTCTAAGCTCGGTGTAAAAGACACGGAGAACGTGTTAGAGGGGCTTGAGTCCCTCGCTGCGGAGGCGGACGATATTTCTATCGAAGACTACCGTAAAAAGAAACAGGAGACCGAACAAGCCGACGAGGCTAAAAAAATTCTCCAAAAAGCGGAGTTTGAGAAGAAAGCCGCCGCCGACCTTGCGGAACTCAAAAAATATTATCCAGAGCTCGCAAACGCAAAAACTATTTACGAGATAGAAAATCTCGCCGAGTTTGGTCGTTACAGAGATTTGGGTATCGCACCGAAACAAGCGTATGCCGCCGCAAACCCCGACAAACTCAGGGAAAACGCTGCCAATGCGGCTAAGCAGAAGTCTTTGAACGAGACAAAAAAACATTTGCAGTCGTCGGTGCCGAAAGGCAGTAAAGACACGTCTATTACAATGACGAAAAAAGAGCTTGCAACGTGGAGAGACCTTTTCCCGACGTTGTCCGACAAAGAGTTGGTAAAGCTCTATAAACAATCTAAATAAACAGGAGTAAAAAGTTATGTTCTATCTTAAAAAAATCGAAAACGCAAGAATGAACGTGCCTGAACCCGAATTTTACGAAGTAACTGCCGAAGAGGCGGTCTCTTACGGCGAGGCTCTCGTTCTTGCGAGCGGAAAACTCACGAAATGCGGTGCAACCGCTGCACCTGCATTTATCGCAATGAAAGACGTCGGAGCGAGCGACACCGACAGAAAGTGTCCCGTTTGCCGAGTCGAATCGAATCAGGTGTATGAAGTTCCTATCCAAGCGGCACCCACGGGAATTGTCGAGGGAGATAAGGTTACTCTTCATACCGACGGCTTGCAGGTAACTGCAACGAAAACGAGCGGCGTTGTCACTATCGTTTCTTTGAACGGTGCGACCGCTGCAGGCGACAAAGTTGTCGTAAGAATCTAACGGAGGTTTACATCTATGAGTAACTTTATTTACAGTGCTATGTCGGGCAAAAACGACCCTATGTTCGGTAAGTTTGAACACCCGATTAAGGCACTTATCGAACAGGAGTCCAATATCTGCGAAAAGAAAAAGTCGATTCTCGATTTTCTTTATAACGTAGAAAAATCTAACCGCTATGCGGAAACCGTTATCGGCGAATCCGATTTCGATACTTTCAAGAGTAAGGAAGAGGGACAGGGAGCCGAAAACGACAGCGTCGAAAAGACGTTCGACAAAACTATCAGCCACATCGAATTTGCGAAAGAGTTTACCATTACCAGAAAAATGGCAGACGACGCAAAATTCGGTATGGGAACCAACTTTAAAAACAAACCTCGCAAGTTTGTTCGTGCATACTACAAGACCCGTATCAAAATCGCCGCTCAGGCTCTTATCAACGGCACGGCAACCAGTATGACGTTTAACGGGGCAAAGGTAGACCTTTCCACTGCAGACGGCAAAGCATTGTTCAGCAACGCCCACCCTTATGCGACCGACAAAATGAAAGGTAAAACCCAGAGCAACTATTTTTATGGTGCGGTTTCGGCGTCGGCAGATAAGCTCGAAGAGGCTCTCGGCGTTGCCGCAAACAAACTCCGCAACTTCAAAGACGAAAACGGCGAAGTTATGGAATACGTTGCGGACACGCTCATTATCCCTTGCAACAGACCGAAACTCGAGGCTCTTGCAAAGAAAGTGGTCGGCTCCGAAAGAACCGTCGGCAGCAATAACAACGACATCAACACTCAATACGGCAACTGGACTATTGTCGTCCTCGACGGCTGGGAGACCACCGACGACAGGTTTATGATTATGTCTTCCGAGGCAAATGAAAACCTGCTCGGCAATATGTTCTACAACAGGGTGCCCCTCGACATCACGAGCGACATCGACAAGCACACCAGAAACTATTTCTGGAACGGTTATTGCCGTTTCGGTATCGGTTTCAACACGTGGAAACACATTGCTCTTATTGTCAACGTTACGGGCGAGAACACGGTTTCTGGAGCAACTGCTCTCTAAAATCTTAACGTCTACAGGAGGTGTCTATGAAAGTCTTTGAGCTTTACAAGTCAGTAGCTCAGCTGGGCTTTGAGGACTCTTTGGAGGAAGACGAGAGATTCTTTTACGCAGCAAACAGGGCTTTACTACAGGTTTGTAAGCTCAAGCCTGTAGTAAGCCACTACGTGCTTAATCATAAACCGCTCAGGAATTTGGTAACGGAATCTACGTTTACTCCGATAGAACGAGCGGAAGACCTCGATTTCGAGGCAACCGACGCTAAGGCGTATTATTTCGAGGCGGACGGTAACGGCGTCGCTTATATCGAAAAACAAGACGCAAACAGCGGCTCTTGGTCTATTATTCAGCAAATAACGCTTACGTCTACGGGTGCTTTTATTTCATATAAAGGCTTTATCAAGGACGGGGCAAACTACGTTAGCGGACAGGTAAGACTCAGATTTTCGGGAGAGTTCTTGTATTCGGTGCGTAATGTCGCTATGTATGAGCATTTACGCAGTGCCGAAGAGGACGATATTCCTGCCTATGAGCCTTACACTCGCTACAATATCCGCTCCCTTGCGAGCGATTTCTTAGCTCTTTGTTGCCCTCCGATTCAGGAAGACGACGAGCATAAAATCTTAAATCAAGACTATCAAATGGAGGGCGACTCGATTATCCTTTTGCCGTATGACAAAAGAGGCGTTTTCAAAGTGCTTTACGAGAGACTCCCTCAGATGTTAGTCAATACTGGCTCTGTATCCGACGACGAGACTGTTATCGACCTCGACGAAGAACTCTGCAGCCTGCTGCCGACCCTTATCGCTGCTTATGTCTGGGTTGACGACGAGCCGTCTAAATCAGAGTATTACCTGAGCCTTTACAGGGAACGTGCCGTCGATATAGAACGCAGAAATATCGACAACAAACCTGTGATGTATAAAAATTCAAACGGTTGGTAACTCTATGGCGAATTTTAAGACTGCAAAAAATATCCTGCAGGACAGGGATACATATAACAGGTATTATGGCGATTTCAGAGGCGTTGATTTCTCGTCCGACCACACTCAGGTACACGAGCAGCGCCTTGCGTTTGCCGTAAATATGTTCAGAGACTACCAGTCGGGACAAGGGCAAGCCCTTGAAACTATTGCAGGGTTCAGACGTCGTGTTGTTTTACCCGAAGAAAGCAGCGTGCACGGCATATTCTACTATAAACATAAGAACGCCCAGAACGAGACTTTAACAAAAGTCTTAATTCATTCAGGAAATAAATTATATTTGTGGGGCAACTACCCGAACTCGGTAAACGTTATCGCAACAGAGACCGTAGAAACGCCTCAGGCGGCTGAAACTTCAAACGGCACGCCAATATATAAAGTAACGCTCCCGAGCAAGGTATTCGCTGTAGTGTCGCTCAGGCGGCAAGACGGAACCGACCTCACGGCTCTAATTTCCTCGTATGACCCGACGACACATATCCTGACGTATGCAAGCAGCGAGATAGCTGTCGGAGAAAGACTTTTGTATGATTACAAAGAGGGCGTTATCGAATCAAGCGACGCCTTATTCAGCGGTATGAACGACCGCAGAAGTGCGTCCTTTATTTTTAATAACAAACTGTATATTATCGACGGGCTAAATTATCTCGTCTACGACGGGTTCACGGTTAAAAACGTGTTATCCGAGGCGTATATCCCGACAACGTACATAAATGTTGTGCCCAGCGGAGAAAACGCCGACATCGGCAAAGAATACGAACAAAGAAACATTCTGCAGCCAAAATTCAAGACTACGTTTATAGCCGACGGGAAAACTACCGAATTTTATCTCAACGAAAACGAGCTCGATTCCGTTGTTAGCGTGGAAGTTTACGATGAAACAAAAACAGCAGGAACAGACTACACTGTAGATTTAGCCAACGGTAAAATTACTTTTACGACGGCTCCTGCAAAACCCGAAACGGTCGTGCAGGTTGCAGCAAAAGACGGGGCGGCTGCAGTTTATTACCCTGAGTTTTACGCTGGAATCGTCATTACCGCAAGTAAGGTATTTACGAGTGTATCTGGCGTTACAAAGCAGGAAAGCACCGTGTCTGAGCTTATAACAAAATGCACGCTTGCCACTATATATGACAACCGTGTGTTTTTGTCGGGCAACCCGAATTATCCGAACCATATTTTTTATTGCGGTCTGAATAATGCGACTGGGTTTATTGACCCGACGTATTTCGGTGTTTTGAACTATATGCAGGACGGCGTCGGCATTGCTCCGATTACGGGTATGATAACCGTTGCGGATACGCTAATGGTGCTTAAAAACGATACCCAGCAGGACGGCTCGACGTATTTCCATACGGCTCAGCTTACCGATTCTAACATACAACCTAAAATATATCCGTCCTCGCAAGGTTTAAGCGGTATAGGTTGTCTCGGTGCCTGCGTCAATTTCCTTGACGACCCGATTTTTATATCCCGTCTCGGCGTTGAGGCTGTCGGTCAGCTCTCTGTGCGTTATGAACGTGCAAACGAACATCGTTCCAGCCTTATAGACGCAAAGCTCGTCAATATGAACCTTTCCCACGCTATAGTGGAAGAATGGAACGGCTATTTGCTCGTGCTTGTAGACGGCAAAATGTTTATGGGCGACAGCCGACAAAAATATCAACACGATATAGGCGTGCCGCAATATGAGTGGTATTACGTCGAGGGTATCGGCGTTTACAAAAATCAATATCCAGAATACAGCTACGCCTCGTATATGTCGGACGAACTCGTCGGAGCAAAAGTCCACTGGTGCCGCAAATGCAGTAAAAGTGCCACGCATTGCACCTGTTCGGAAGACGAAAAAGACATAATCGAGATTCCGCTGCAGTTAGCGAACGCAGTATATTATGCCGACACAAACGAAACAAAAGACCTCAGGGGGACTGTTGTAAACGAACCGAACTATGCAGGCGTTGCCGAAACGGAAGTTGTGGACGAGGGAGTAAAAATCGCTATCAATGACGAAACGTTTACCGTCGGTGTGTATTACACAGTGCACCCCGTTGTAGACATAATTTCTGGCGATATTACTCATTACGAGGCGTATCTGTGCGACGGCAAAGGAAACTACACGGGCGGAGTATTCAAGCAAGCTACAACGCTTAAAAATATGGCAGACAATATCTTTTTCGGCACGGAAAACGGTGTTGTTTGCTCGTTTAATTTCGATAAAAGAGGCACGGACGGCGAAATTCCGACGCAATATTACTCTTTCGACGAGAGAACGATTTACTGTGGAGCTGCTACGAAAATGGACTGTTGCGGTATTCCGCATTTGACGAAAAACACGATAAAACGCTCCACCGTCATAAAAACAAAATCATTCCGCAACTCTGCGGCAAAAATAAAGGTCAGGACGAATAAAAAGCCGTATCAGCAAATAGCCAGAATAAATACGTCTTTATTCTCGTTTGAAGATATGAACTTTTCGGACTTTACCTTTAGCACAAGCGAGCAAAGTCTTTTCGCTATCAAAGAAAAGGAAAAACAGTGGGTAGAAAAACAGTATTACATATACTCGGACGAATATCTTAAACCCTTTGCTCTTTATTACGTCTCTTACCGCTATCAGGTGGTCGGAAGACTGAAACAATAGGAGGCTTATATGGCAAAAAAACAATTTGCAAACATTTCTAACGCAGAGCTTGCGGCAAAAGGTGTCGTAGCTCTTGCGGATAAGCCTAACGTTGCAGCCAGTTACGGTGTGGGTGGTCTATCGCCCACGCAGCTTAAGCTGTGGTTTGATAATCTCGGCAGACTCTTGGCAGGTAAAATCAATGAGATTCAGACCGCCTTGAGCGAATCGGGGCAGGAGTATGTCGGTATCGACAATCTGGGCGGAACAATAGCCTCCCTCGGAGACCTTACGGCGTCGTTTCTTAACGGCGGTTTTGCTACGATTATGCTTGCGTATCATTCTGCCGCAGATATGGGCGACGAAAAGAACCTTGCAACGTTACAGGCGATAATCAACGAAAAGGCACGTCTTATTTCGGAACTTACTGAGGCGTTTAATAATTACAAGACACTTATAAAATCGTCCTCAGGAGCCGCAGAGGTGGGTATTTCGGACAGTTACAACGGGGCAGGAAAGAAGTTAAGCAACCTCGTCTCCGACATCGCCAACGGCACTCTGGCGGCTAAAATAACACTGCAGTGTTACGGCTTTGCGACATCGAACAAGGCGACGGCAACAAGCAAGACGCTTAAAGAGTATGCCGACGCTATTGCCGACGCTCTGCAGGGCGATATAAGCAGTGGTCTGCTTGAAAAAATCAACGACCGCTACACTAAAACACAGACGGATAATTTCTTGGCTCTAAAAGTCGATAAATCGACATATCAGACCGATAAAAACATTTCAGACGGAAGACTTGACAGCCTTGAAAGTCGTGCAACGACCGTTGAGGGCAATATCGGCGATATATCTAAAATCACTCCAATCGGAGCAGATATTGCTTTGGCGATTCAGTCGCTTAATCAGGACGTAGACAGCCTGCAGCTCGGCGTAAAACCTCGTATTATCCGTGGCGTTGTTCTTTGGGCTACGCCAGAAACCCTCGACGCTACACTTATTGCCGAACTCAATAAAAAAGTTAAAGAAAGCACGGGAAGAGACACTCCCGACAATACGGACTCTGTTCAGGTATGGGATAATCAAATGCCCGACGCAGGCAAAATTTATACTTATCATTACTGGTCGTCTGCCGTTATAGGGGACGAACTTGACGGCTGGTATCTGGCAAGCATTTATATGTCGCCTGCAATTACGGATATTCCGAGCTATGTTTTGAATATTCTTTCAAGCTCGTGGTCTGAAAGTGCCGACTCCAACGGGCTGTATTACATAACGGTGCCGCCTGCTACGCACGGTATGGGCTCCGATATGTCGCTTTATATCGACCTCAGGCGTAAAGACGCCGACGGTAATTTCTCGTCTTGTAACTTGTTTACGGTATCCGCAGGCGGAACGGTAGTTTGTTACACTGACGAAAAATTCGAGGGTAAACTTATTGTCCGTGTCGGTAAAGCGTATTACACGACAAATACAACGAACATCGTTTCCATTGAAATGGAAAAAGTAAACGGGCTCGAGGAGGCTCTTGCCGCAAAAGTCGATAAAAACGGCGGCGAAGTAGCCGAGACTGTTACGACGTTTCCCGATATATCGGGCACGGCGGCTAATCTGGCGAGCGGAAATACGCTTAAAGTTCTGTTCGGAAAAATAAAAAACTGGCTCGGACGTCTTAAGGCTCTTGCTTTTAAGGATAAAATCAAAAATGCCGACGTCGATTCGGCTGCTGCAATCGAATACGCTAAGCTCAGCGGTGTTGCTCCTGCGTCTCACTCTCACGACGATAGGTATTACACCGAGTCGGAAATGGACTCAAAACTTAACAAAAAACAAGATACGCTTTCGTGGGACGATACGCCGACGGCAGGCAGTAGCAAACCTGTAAAATCTGGAGGCGTATACACTGAACTTGGTAAGAAAGTTACAGCCTCAGGCGGCGAAATCGGAGACACAAAGGTTACGTTTTCCGACGCAACGGGGACACGCTCGAATATAAGCTCGGGAGATACAACAAAGAGTCTTTTCGGCAAAATCAAACAGTGGTTTGCCGCTCTCGGCACTTTGGCGTTTAAATCCTCTATAACCAACTCGGACGTATCGTCAAGTGCTGCTATCGACAAAAGTAAAATCTCGGGACTCGGTTCGCTGGCGGCAAAAAGCACTATAAGCAACACTGACGTTGCCTCCGACGCTGCTATCGACAAAAGTAAAATAAGCGGTTTAGGTAGTTTGGCGGCAAAAAGTAGTATTACAAACTCTGATATTGCGAGCAACGCAGCAATATCGTCATCTAAAATATCTGGCTTAGGAAGTCTCGCTACAAAATCTTCGGTCGAAACAAGTGATTTTGCAAGCGGAGCGACAGCTCCCGTTGCAACAAAGGCACTTTACGCAAGCGACGACACATCAAAAGGGACAATAGAAACGAGGCTAACAAATTTGGGTTTTAAGTCGGGAGCCGCAGGAATTACTCAAACAAACTGCACCATTTCTACGAACTCCCTGCAAAAAATGGGCAAGTGGTGCATTTTCAACTTTGAAATGAGTAAAAGCCAAAACGGAAGTTACACCATAGCAATAACGATACCTGAGGGTTTCAGACCAAAAGATACCACGCAAATTATTTTATTGGAGCCTGGGAGTTCTTTAGGAGCTCAGTATTGTAGGGTTTTTGCTAACGGCAAAATTACAAATTTTAACAGCACTACAGCTTTTAAGCCAGGATATGCAAGTAGTTACGTGTTTCATAATGTTTGGTGGGAACTTGAATAGGAGGTAATTTATGGACAAAATCAAACTTAAAAACGTATCTAACCCTCTTGAACTGCTCGAAACGATTAAGGCGTTGAAAGCGACTGTGGACGACAACGCCGCTGCGGCAGAAAAAATAAAACAGGTGCACGAAACGCTCGGCGGCACGCAGTATATTAAGGTCTTTACAAATCTTGACGGCTGCTCGCTGCTCAACGGAAATAGCAATCTGTCGGGAGGGTATCTGTATTGTTAAAAGTAAACGAACGTAACCCTAAGGAAATGGCTGTCATTACAAAAGCGAAAGACCTTATGGAACACAGCTGCAAAATGACAGCAAACACAAACCATTTTCCTAAGAAATATAGGTTTTCGATAGGTGCCAGAATAGAAAATATCTCTATCGACATCTATGAAAACCTTGTCCGAGCAAACGAGTGCGACATTAACGACGCCGCCGAAAGACGCTCCAGATATGAGTGCCAGAAAGAGGCGATAGTGTCGTGCAAATTGCTTAACACAATGATAGAGTTAGCCTACAAACTTAAGACTATCGAACTCGAAATGAAATCGGTAGCATACTGGAGTGGGCTTGTCGTAGAAGTCAAACGTATGACTGCCGCTTGGAGGAATAGCGACAAGCGGAACAGCAGTCATAACGGTTGATTAAGTACATCTCTTAGGGTATGCTCTGCCCCTCCTAACTCGTCGAACTCGTACAATGTTCGCAATGTCAATTCGGACGGTAGTTTGAACAACAACAATGCGTATAACGGTAACAACGGCGTGCGTCCGCTTTGGTGGTATAAAGTCAGACCGAGTAGCCATATTTGGGCGAAAGCAGCACTCCACCAATCAAAGGAGAGCATATCCTTTCCGAAAGGATAAATACAAGATTATCGACGCAACGGCATTTTCATAAGAAAAGGCAATAGCTATATGCGATAAGGAATTTTTGAAATCTATGCAGGAATACGAAAAGATTTACGATTTAGAGAATCTCTATGCTGCGTATCTCAAGGCTCGTAGAGGCAAGCGTTGGAAAGACGCCGCCGTCAAATTCGAGATAAATTTACTTGAGGCGTTGCTACTGCTAAAGAGACAGCTTATTACGAAGACCTACACGCTGTCTCCGTATAACGTTTTCAAGGTCTACGAACCAAAGGAACGGCTTGTTATGAGTAACAGTTATAAAGACAAAGTCGTCCAACACTCGCTCTGCGACAACGTATTAGAACCGATTTTAACGAAATCGTTTATAACCGACAATTACGCCTCGCAGGTCGGCAAAGGCACGGACTTTGGACTACAACGTTTGAAATGCTTTTTGTTGCGGTATTATCGCCAGAACGGCACAGCCGAGGGCTGGGTGCTCAAGTGCGATGTCAGAAAGTATTTTTACAACATAGACCACGAGATTCTCAAAAAGAAATTGAGACGGTTTATATCCTGCCCAGATACTCTCTGGCTATGTGATATGATAATCGACAGCACGGAGGGAAAGGTTGGAATACCGATAGGAAATCAGAGCTCGCAACTTTTCGCTTTGCTTTACCTGAACGGGTTAGACCATTACGTAAAGGAAAAGCTCGGAATCAAGATGTATGGCAGATATATGGACGATTTTTATCTTGTTCATAAAGACAAAGCCGTGCTGCAAGATTGCCTCGTGAAAATACGGGCTTTCGTAAAAGATTTAGGGCTTGAGCTTAACGAAAAGACGAATATCTTTCCTTTGCGTAACGGAATTGACTTCCTCGGGTTCCACACCTACCTGACAGACACAGGTAAGGTTATTATGAAACTCAGGAGCGATAAAAAGCACAAAATACGCCGAAAGTTCCGCAAAATGAAACGGCTGAACGAGCAAGGCAAATTGCCTATGGAGCGTATAGAGTGCTCGTGGCAAAGCACCGTCGGGCATATGTCCCGAGGCAACTGCTACCACTTGCTGAAAGAAATAGAATCTTACTACAACGAATTATTCCCAAAGGAGGAAAAAACAAAAAATGGCAACACTCGGCAGCCTTGCGATAGGCTCAAAAATTAAAATATCGCACTCCGTTTTGGGAGACATCATTTTTCTAAAGGCGGATAAAGACCACGACGGTTATCCCGAGAACTCGACGACGCTCATAACCGAGAAGATTATTCTCTTGCGTGCCTTTGACGCAAAAGAACCGAATAACAGCGACAGCAATCGTAAAAGTTACGGAAACAACAAATATTCCGTTTCCAACCTCGACCAGTGGCTCAACTCTACTGCTGCGGCAGGTCAATGGTATTCCGCAAGGCATTCCGCAGACCAGTCGCCGAATAGCACATCATACGTTTCCAGAAACCTTTATGATACTGACTCAGGTTTTTTGGCTGGTTTCGACGACGCTTTTGTATCAGCTCTTAAGGATACCACGTTAAAAGTCGCCCTGAACACTGTTACCGACGGCGGTAGTTATGAGTCTATTGTAAGAAAATTTTTCTTACCGTCCAGAGCTGAACTGTTCGGAGCTGCGGAAAACAGTATTATGGAGGGCAGCCTCCTGTCGTATTTTAGTGCAAACACTAACGCAATAAGAATTGCTCAAATTTCGGCTTACGCCGCTCAAGACAACGCAAATAAAGGCTCTTCTGCGGTTACGGCAGGTGCCAACTGGTATTACTGGCTCAGAACTCCTGACTCGTCGGACTCGTACGATGTTCGCGGTGTCTCTTCGGACGGTAGTTTGTACTACGGCCTTGCGTATTACGGTGGCCGCGGCGTGCGTCCGCTTTGCAATCTGGACTCTGGAGTCTCTGTCTCCGATTCGACCGACTCGGACGGTTGTTATACTCTCAACTTGGATACGGGTCTGTCGGCTCCTGAAATCTCGGTATCAAACCCGATATACTGCCAACCGACGCAGGAAACGGGCGGAATTGAGGGCGGCACGGCAAAAATAACGTGGACTGAGGTCGGCAATGCGACGAGCTATGTTTTGGAACGCAGCGTCAACAACGGTGCGTTTGCACAGATATATAGCGGCACGGCAAGAAGTTACACCGAAAACGTGCTCAGTTCGTATCAAAGCTTGCAATACAGGGTCAAATCAGTAAACTCCGAAGAGGAATCGGACTATGCGACGTCGCCCGTTTACGTCGTTCAGGATAACTTTCCTCCGTTTATATCGGGTGACGAAAGCAACCTCGGAGAAAAACCGACGAGATTTTCGTATAGTTACACGATATACGACGGAGACGACGCAAACATTACCGTCAAGGAGTATCTGAACTCTACACTGCTCAGAACGTATCAGGCGGCAGCAGGGCAACAGCAAACGTTTGAGATAACGTCGGCACAGTGGGGAGCTATCGCTGTAGGCGACAATTACATCAAAATCATTGCCTCGGACGAGGCGGCGACGGTAACGCAAACGAAACACTTTACCAAAAGTGCAGGCGTTCTCGAACTCGAATACTCTCCGACAGGAAATATTGCCGTGCAGCCGAAAGCAATAAACGTCGAACTCGACCTCATAAAACCCTTTGCGGCTGGTTTACAGGTGCTTGCGTGTAATAACGGTAACGATACGCAGCCAGTCTGGGACGACATCACAACGGCTGTCAAAGCGAATATAAACCACGTATTCACAAACGGAGCAAAACAGCAGGGCGTAACCTACTGGAAAGTTATTTTGAAAATCGTGGTTATGCGAAACGATACCGAGGGAGACATCAAACTCGGGGGCGTAAAATGCGTACTCGACGCCAAAGTCGAATAAAGGAGCGGATATGAAAATGGAATACAAAATTTTGAGAGACTTCAAGAAAGGCATACTCTTGACGAGACAGCCTGAAATCGTTTCGGACGAATTGATTATTACCTTTTCGGACGCCCCCGACGACGCCGTAGCTATTTTCGAGAGTTATGCAACGGGAGACTCAATTTACAGAACACTGCAGGATAAAACTTGCAGCGTGCCTGCGGAGTTCTTAAAGGGCGAAATAAACGTAGCTGTTACCGTTATGAACGGCAAGACGTCAACGCCTGTTTTTGTCTGCGAAGAGCTTAAGGCGGAGCCTGTGGCTGGCTCTGGAGTGCTCGTTGCTCCGAATGACGGCGACTTACCGAGAATCGTAGCCGAAATACAGCTCGATATGCAGAAGATAAAAACGGAATTACAAACTGTAGCTGAAAAATATTCGGAGCTTGAAGAAAAAATCGCAAAGCTGCTTGAGGGATACGATATTACATAACTTTGGAGGTTATCTATGAAAAAAAGACTTATCTTTGCACTTATGTGCTGCTTTATGGCTTTGTCTCTCTCGTTCGTGCTTTGCGGTTTTACTACGGCAAACGTCGCCCACGCAGAAGAGGCAGCGACGCCGCTCGTAATAGGCGAAACTTATACGTTCTCCGACGACGGCGGCGAATACTCGGCGACGATTTTATCCGAAACGGAATATAAACTGCACGCCGTTCACGGCTCGGAGGAAATCGAATATAAAGGCTCCTATACATACCTCGACGGCGTGCTTACGCTGTCCGCAATGGGCGAAGAACTCGGGCGATTTTATATACAAGGTTCTAACCTTGTTAAAGTGGTCGAAAGCGACGTTACGCCGCCCGAAAATCATACTTTTCTCGGAAGAGTGCAGGAATGGCTCGAAAATAACTATATTGCCCTTGCGACCACCGTAGGCGACATCGTATTATTTATAGTATTTCTTGTAAACTTTATTAAAAGCAAGAAGAATATGCTCGGGCTTTCCCGTGATGTCAAGTTTACGTCTAATGCCCAGTCTGACGTTGTTGACGTTGTAAACAATCTTATCGAGGGTTACAACAAAATCGAAACCGAATTTGCGGCATACAAGAAAAACGAGACGCAGAACTATGAGGCGGTCGGTGCGGTTATCGTCCAGACGCAGGCAATTCTCAAAATACTTATTACCGTGTATGCAAACTCGAAGAACTTGCCTCAGGGAGTAAAAGACCTTGTAAATCTGACGTATGCAGACTCTCTCAAAAAGCTCGGGGACGTGCCTGCATTGAAAGAATCGGTAGAACAGGCGTCGGCGTTGCTTGAATCGGCAAACGCAACACCTGCCGTAGAGGAAAACAAAACGGAGGGATAAGCTATGAAAAATGCCACGAAAGGCAAAATCTTAAAAGCCGTCGCTATCGGTATCGATGTGGCGGCTCCGCTCGGTGCAACGCTTTCTCAGTTTCCTATCTGGGTTGAAAAAAGCTCCGCAGCGACGGTTTCAGGTCTTTTCTTGGTGTTTGCGTTTCTCTCCGTAATTCCGTTCTTTAACCAGATAAAAAACTGGCTTAAATCTCCGTCGATTCCCGTGCTGTTTACAGTTCTTGCCATAATGGCTATATGTTTAAGAAACATTATAGACCAAATGGTAATGATATTTATAATAGGTGCGGTGGCAAACTGGGGCGGCTCGTTTGTTTATAAAGCAGGCGACGCCGTCGAAAAAAAGCCAGACGAAAAGAAAGAAACGTCGGACGACGGCAATGAGGTGTAACGTATGCAAACTATCAAAAAAGACGATTATGAAAGAACGCCGTCGAGAAGTCTCGGAACGGCGATAGAAAAAGGCGGAGCGGCTAAAAAGCGGCTCACACGGAGTATTCTCAATAATACTGGTATCTTTGTCGGGTTCTTTCTTATTTTCGTCGTAATCGTTGTTTTTACGACGGAAATAAAGATAACGTCGGTAGAGTTCTGGGCTCAACTCGGGCTTACGTTCTTTATCTTGCTTTTCTGTTCATACAGTATGTATGTCAACTGCTCTGACAGTGGTTTGAAAGCTGGCAGGGTAAGTGACACGTATCAGGACTGTAAAAACGAATACGAGGGACTTAAGGCTCAGATAATCGAAAGAAAATATCAGTCGAGGCTTACCGAATTTTGCCGTTATTACATAGACAGAGAACTCAAGGAAACTCGGACGAATATTCTCAGCGAGGTGGGTATCTCGTATGAAAAATACATCGACAAATACGTCGGCAAAGACAAAAAGTTGCTGCAAACAGACGAAAGCCTGTCGAAAGCTCAGATAAAGGCGATAATCAGGGCGAATCAGACAAAGCCCGTAAACCTGACGCCTGAAATGATTTTTAAGCGTGGGCGTGGGAACGGACATCGGTCTCCGCTCGGAATAAAACCTGAAACGAAACGTAGCGTGCATTACGTCGCAAAGTTTATTCGGACAACAATCACGTCGCTACTTACTGGTGTAATTGTGCTCGACGTTATAAAATATCCGACGTGGGCAACGTTTGCGGCGTGCTGCCTGAAACTACTGCCCGTAATACTCAACGGCTTTATGGGGTATCGTATGGGTTACGAAAATATAACTGTCGATACGGTCAACTATATGCAAGACCAGAAAGACCTTATGCAGCAGCTTATAGAATACGCCTCTACGACGCCAGAACCTCAGTCTGAACAAGTAATAGAGGACGAGGTTATTGTCGCTCCTGAGGTCGCTGTGGCGGCAGAAACAATATAATAATGTAAAAAGAAACAGGGCACCGATATACTCAGTGTCCTGTTCTTCTTTGGTAACGGCACCAAACTCCGAAATAGTCCTTACGGACGAATATTCGAGGGTTCGGATTATTACCGCTTGGCGGAGAAGAAGAGATTCGAACTCTTGAACCGCTTTTGACGGTTACGCGATTTCCAGTCGCGCGCCCTCGACCAAACTAGGCGACTTCTCCAAGAATGAATATGATTGGAGAGGGAGCGTGTTTGGTACAAAGTACCATAAACCCGACTTCTCCAAAAAATGATGTTAAAATGTATAAATTACTATGGGTGGCAGTTGGAAGCCAATGGTCAACAAATCCATTTCCTCCAACTGTTCGCACGAGATTGCTCTCATAACCCAACGCAAACGATTATATCTCATCAACGGTGTTTTGACAAGCGGTTGCGACATTTTCTTGACAAAAAATTTACCGTATGTGTTTTTTATCTGCTTTATGAGTGCAAACTCGATGTCAAATGCGCGAAATTAATTCGTAATTGTTTTTTTTATAAAGCGTGTTATAATATTCGTATGTTATATAAAATGCGTAACGATGAATTTGAAAAAGTATACGACATTATGGTCGAAGCGTTCCCGATTGACGAGAGGCGCACTTTTGACGAGCAGATTGCGTTGCTTGACAATCCGTCTTTTGAAATACTTGTGTGGAAAGACGCTTCGAGCGGAGAAATAGACGGTTTTATCTCATTATACCGATTTGAGGACTTAGTTTTTGTCGAGCATTTTGCCGTTGCGAACGATAAGCGAAATTGCGGTCTCGGCAAGCGTATTTTGGACGAATTGCATACTCGAATGCCGAGAATTTGTCTCGAAGTCGAGCCGCCGATTACCGAACAAGCGAAGCGTCGAATCGCATTTTACGAGCGCAACGGCTTTTATCTTAACGAATACTCGTACATACAGCCTCCGATTTCCAAAAATACTTGTCCGATTCCGCTTTTGATTATGACGAGCGGAGGAGAGGTCGATTACGAAACGTTTTTGAATATCAAAAGAGTTTTGTACAAAAACGTTTACGGAGTATCCGAAAACGCGTATTGAATAATGGCGCGATAAGTGCTAAAATATTTATATTGAAACTCATTCGGAGGGAGATAATTATGGAAAAATCAAAATCGAGACCGTTTCTCATATCGGCGTCAACGATAGATTTCGTTTGCGTTGCGGCATATTTCATAGTTGCGGTTTTATGTATCGTAATAGGGCTTGCGGCAATGGCGGGTGCAGGAGATGCGCCTGCCGATACGACTGAAGGCGGCGAAACTCTAGGCACGGCAATAGCCCAGTCGTTCGGTGCTATTATCGGAGCAATTATCGTCGGTATAGGCGTGCTTTGCTTTATTGCCGTAGCAGTCGCACTCGTAAGCGCAATTACGGGCGTCGTAAAAATCAACAAGCCGATTTCCGTATTGAAAAAATCGACAACGACGATAGAAGTGTCTTACATATTCAATTTTATAGCCGCCGCGTTTTTCTTGATTGCTGGTTGCGTTGCGCTCGCTAAGGGCGTTATAAAGTCGATGCTGGCACCGTTTTCCGTGTGTTTAATCATTGCGGCGTTGAGAATCACTTCTGCGGTGCTTAAGATAAAAGCCTGCTCTATTATCGCAAAAGAACAAGACGTACAACAAGAACCGTTGCCTATTTTCGATGCGAACGAAGTCGGTAGTACGGAAAAGGATAACGTCGCAAAATAATTTCGTTGCGACGACTTAAATAAACCGTAAAGGAGAGGATTTATGAACGGATTTCCCGAGATTAAGAAAAATTTCGGTTTCGGATGTATGCGTTTGCCGATGAAAGACGGCGAAGTGGACTATGCCGAGACTTGCAAAATGTTTGACGAGTTTTTAGCGCAAGGTTTCAATTACGTCGATACTGCGCACGGTTATCTTGACGGTAAAAGCGAAGTTGCGGTGCGCGAATGCCTCGTAAAACGCCACGACAGGAGCGAATATATCCTTACGGATAAGCTCACGGGTAGTTTTTTCAACAAAGAGGACGACGTTCGCCCGTTTTTCGAGAGCCAACTGAAAATTCTCGGCGTGGACTATCTCGATTTTTACCTTATGCACGCGCAAAATAAGGACGTTTTTCAAAAATTCAAAAGATGCAGAGCTTACGAGCAGGCGTTTGAGTTGAAAGCCGAGGGCAAAATCAGACACGTCGGATTGTCGTTTCACGACAAAGCGGAAGTTTTGGACGAGATTCTTAACGAATATCCGCAAATAGAGGCGGTGCAGATACAACTAAATTACGTCGATTACGACGACGTAGCCGTGCAATCGAGAAAGTGCTATGAAGTTTGCGTAAAGCACAACAAACCCGTTATCGTTATGGAACCCGTAAAGGGCGGCACTCTCGTCAATCTCCCCGAAGCCGCAAGCAAGGTTCTCGACGATTTGAAAGGCGGTTCGCACGCAAGCTACGCAATACGTTTTGCGGCAGGTTTCGACAACGTCGTTATGGTGTTGTCGGGAATGAGCAATTTCGAGCAGATGAGCGATAATTTGTCGTTTATGAGCGATTTCAAGCCTCTCGACGACGTCGAAAAAGAAGCAATCGGAAAGGTTTGCGACATTTTTAAGGCACAACATCTGATACCTTGTACGGCGTGCAGATATTGTACCGCAGGATGTCCGAAACATATCTCTATACCCGACCTTTTCTCTTGCCTAAACGCAAAGAAAATCTATAAAGACTGGAACTCGGATTTCTATTATCACGAGGTTTACACCAAGAACAACGGAAAGGCATCCGACTGCATAGAATGCGGAAAATGCGAGAGAATTTGTCCTCAACATTTGCCCGTACGCTCGCTGTTGAAAGAAGTTGCGAAAGTGTATGACAAACAATAAGGAGACGTATATGATTGACAACGTACTTTCAAACAAAAACGTATCAAAAGCATATAAAATATCGGTCAAGTCGCTTATCGGTGCGATAATCGTCGTGCTTGCCGTGGCTCTGCCGCAATTCGTACACCTGATTTACGGCGCGACGGGCGGTGTGGAGTGGCTCCCGATGTATCTGCCGGTGCTTATCGGCGGATGTCTGCTCGGCGCACCTTACGGCATTGCCATAGGACTTCTTTCTCCGATTGCGAGCTTTTTGTTCACGTCGGCGTTTTTAAGCCCGATGCCCGTGCTTGCGAGACTTCCGTTTATGATGTGCGAACTTGCGATTTTCGGAGCAGTCAGCGGTCTGTTTTCAAAGAAAATAGTGCAAAACGGATTTTTTGCTTTCCCTGCGGTAATTCTTGCGCAGGTGTTCGGAAGATGCCTGTTCATTGCGCTCGTCGCAATACTTCAAAACGTCACGACGTTATCGCTTACAGCCGTTCTCTCGCAAGTTAAGAGCGGACTTGTCGGATTGCTTGCTCAAGCGATTTTGGTGCCTGTCGTAGTTATGGCAATCAGAACCGCGCTGGTAAAGAAAGATGAACAATGATTTATCGCGCGCAAAAAGCGCGCTTTCGGGGCATTCCGTTGCGCTATGCAAAGGCAGTTCGCTCCTTGTTTCAGACGGGCGCGGTATTCGTCCTATGCTCGATTTTATCGAGCGTAACGTCGATTTGAAAGGCTATTCCTTTGCCGATATAGTCGTCGGTAAAGCGGCAGCGTGTCTGTTCGTATACGGAGGAATTACCTCCGTTTACGCCGACGTGTTGTCCGAATCGGCGTTGGAGTACCTTCGCTCACACGCAATCGAAGCGGAGTACGGCGTGCTTGTGAAAAGCATTCTTAACCGCAAAGGAGACGGGGTGTGTCCGATGGAAGCGTGCGTGGCTAATATCGACGACGCAAACGAAGCGTTTATTGCGTTAAAAACCAAAGTCGCGCAAATGCGAAAGGGATAAAAAGAAATAAACAAATCGAAAATCGATATAAAAGAAGAAATAAAAAAAGAACGCCGAGCGGCGTTCTTTTTTTATTCGATTCGATAAATTACCAGAGATTGTCGTTTCTTACGATTGCGCAACCTTTGCTTGCTCTGCCGACTGCCGCGATGCCGTTCTTTGCGCCGCTGATGTCGGTGTAACCGTCGTTGGTCGTTGCGATAAGGCTGCCGTTGGTTGCGTACAAGCGGAGACGATATTCGCCTTTCTTGTCAAGATAGATTTCCCATTTGGGGAACTTGAGCGTTTCGTAATTCTTGAGCGTTTGATTTTCTACGGGTGCTTTTTCGGCGTTGTTTATGATGCTTTGAATGCCGATTTTTGCCGCGCCGAGAGTGGTGTATGCTTGTGCGCCGATTGCCACGACTCTGTAGTTGGACGAATAAAGTTTGAATACGAAATTGCCCTTATCCGTTTTCTTGATGACGTATTTGCCGTGAGTTTTGCCTTCGCCTTCGACGATAACGGTTTCGTCGCTGTCGGTCTTTGCGGCAGTTTTGGTCGCTTTCGTTTCTTTTGCGGGTGCGACTTCTTCTTTTTCGACTGCTTTAGCCTTGGGTGCTTTTTCTTCTTTGACGGGTGCTTTTGCCGCTTTGGTGTTCTTTGCTTCGGTCTTTGTCTCTTTTACGTCCGTCTTTGTTTCCTTAACGTCGGTCTTTGTCGTTTTTGCCTCGGTTTTTGCCACTTTCTTTTCCTCCGTAGAATTCTTTGATGTATTCTCAACTTTTGTTGACTTTTTGGGAGCGGACTTTTTCTCCGTCGTCTTGGCGACAACTTCCGCATTTTCGGATTTTTCCGCCTTTGCTTTAGAGGTAGTCTTTGTCGGTTTTGCGGTAACCGTAGCGACTGCCCACAAATCTTCTGCCTTTTCTTGTTTTTTCTTGGTGGAAACGACTTTTGCTTTTGCGGGTTGCTCGATTTCAAAACTCGTATCGAACAACGCTTCGTTCACGTTGCGACCGTTTTTGAGATTGATTGGCGTTTTGTTTTCGACTTTTTGCGCGACGGGAGCAACTGCGCTTTCCTCTTTCTTAACCGCTTTCTTTCTCGGTTTCTTGGGTGCGACAACTTTTTCCGCTTTTTCTTCGGCTACGACTTCGGTTGTAACCGCCGTTTCGGGTTCGGAAGCGACTTCAACGGATTCGGTATTTTCGATGGCGGCTTCTTGCTCGACTTGAGGTTGTTCTTCGTCGTTTACCGCTACGACGGGTTCGTCGGCAGGAGCGGTTTCGACGGAGTTTTCTTCTTCGACAACGCTTTCGTCCGCGACTGCGCTTTCTTCGGTTTCTACGGGAGTTTCCGAGACCGTTTCTTCAACGTCTTCGACTGGTTGCTCGTCGGCAGGTTCTTCAACCGTCGGTTCTGCGTTTTCGACGGGGGAGACTGCTTCTTCGTTTTCTTCCGCGTAATCCTCGACGTCGACGGTCGTTTCTTCTATGTAAGATTGCGCGTTTTCGGTGTTTTCGGTATCTTGAACGCTTTCTTCAACCTGCGGAGCATTTTCTTCTTCGACGACGCTTTCTTCGACAGCTGTCACGTCCTCTTGAGGTTCGTCTGCGTTTTCTTCGACGGGTTCGACCTCGGACACGTTTTCTTGAACGTCTGCGACGTCCTCAACGACTTCGTCTTTGACGGTTTCTTGCGCAACTTCTTCGTCGGCGGGTTGTTCGACAACGCTTTCGTTGATTTCTTCGTCGACAGGTTGCTCTACAACGCTTTCGTCGACTTTTTCGTCGTCGTTTGCGACTTGCTCCGATTGTTCGTCGGTGTGAGCGTCCGCAACGTCTTGAACGGGCGTTGCCACGTCTGCGTTTTGCTCTTTTTGCGTGTCGACGACTTCAACGGTTCCGTCCTCGAGAATATGTACGAGTGTGCCTACGGGGGCTTGCGGGTCGTCCTCTACGATTTCGCTTTCCAAAAATTCGATTTCATCAAAATTTACCATAAAAATAAATTCCTCCGCGCGGAAACAGAAGAATTTTTTGCAACAAAAAAACTCCTCTATAATCCAATTTATGTATATGATAACACACTTAGTTAACTAAATCAATAATGTTGACAACTTTTTTGCTATCAAATTTGTGCTTTTAAGCCGCAAAAAATTGATAATTTGCACAATATGTGGTATAGTGATTGCGATAGAGACGAATTTGTCTCATTCATCGGAGTATCCTGTAGGTATGAATGAAATAAAGCTCAACAGCCAACAACAACTTGCCGTAAACGCTATCGACGGACCTATTCTCGTGATAGCCGGCGCAGGCAGCGGAAAAACGCGCGTATTGACCGCCAGAATCTGCCATCTCATAGAGGTGGGGGTTGACCCGTACAACATTCTCGCAATCACTTTTACCAACAAAGCCGCAAACGAGATGAAAGAACGTATCGAAAAAGAACTGGGCTATTCCAACGTATGGACGTCCACGTTCCATTCGATGTGCGCGCGCATTTTGCGTACGGACTCCGACAGAATCGGATATTCCAAAGATTTTACCATTTATACCGACCTCGAAAGCGAAAGAGTGGTCAAGCGCATTTTGCAGGATTATCCTCAAGCCGACCCGAAGAAAAAAGGAGACTTTTTGTGGCATATTTCGAGGGCAAAAACGCTCGCTATGTCTCCCGAGGAATATTATGACGCAATTCGTCTCGACGATAACGACGCAGACGATATTTTAGAGATATACAAGCGTTACGAGGCGGAACTCAAGAGGTGTAATTGCCTCGATTTCGACGATTTGTTGCTCAAAACGCTCGATTTGTTCAAGCAATGTCCCGACGTGTTGCAACGCTATCAAAACAGATTCAGATATATCAACGTCGACGAATTTCAGGACACCAACAAACTTCAATACGACATCGTAAAAATGCTTGCGGGAAAACACGGCAATCTGTTCGTAGTCGGAGACGAGGACCAATCTATATACAGTTGGAGAGGCGCGGAGATTCGCAACATTCTCGATTTTCCCAAAGATTTCCCGGGCGCGCAAGTTTTCAAACTCGAACAGAACTATCGCAGTACCACGTCCATTCTTCAAGCCGCCAACAACGTTATCAAAAATAACGCCAATCGCAACGAAAAGACACTTTGGAGCGATATAAAAGACGACGACAGCATCGAGTTTTACGAGGCGTACAGCGACAGAGACGAAGCGACGAGAGTCGCAAGGTCGATAAACATTCTCAAACGCTCTGGCGCAAGCTACAAAGAAATGGCTGTTTTGGTGCGCGCAAACTCCGTTACGAGACAGTTTGAGGAAGAATTCAATTTGCACGGAATACCTTATAAGGTATTCGGCGGATTCAGATTCTACGAAAGAAAGGAAATCAAGGACGCTTTGGCGTACGTCCGCATAGCAATCAATCCGAGCGATAACGACAGCATTTTGCGAGTCGTCAATTATCCTAAAAGAGGCATCGGAAACACCGCCGTGCAGGAATTGCAGGACGTTGCGAAAAACAACAATATGACGTTGTTTTCCGTGCTTGTCAATCCTCAGATGCTCTCGAATACGACTGCAAAAAAACTTGCTCCGTTCACGGAAATCGCAATGGATTTGGTGCGTTGCGGCAAGCAGATGAAAGCGACCGAATTCGTGCAATACGCAATACGACGCAGCGGCTTGGAGGGCGCGCTCTCGACAAGCACCGACGTTGAGGATGCCAACCGTCTCGAAAATATCGAGGAACTCGTCAACGCCGTTCAACAATTCGAGCAAGACAACGAAAAATCGACCATTTCCGATTTTATGCAGTCCGTGGCTCTCGTTTCCGATACCGACGAAATGTCGGCAGACGATTACGTTACCATAGCGACGATTCACGCCGTGAAAGGACTTGAATTCGACTACGTTTTTATCGTTGCGCTCGAGGACGGCATTTTCCCGACGCAAAAGTCGATAACGGCCGGAGACGTGGAGGAAGAACGCAGATTGATGTACGTTGCCATAACGCGCGCACGCAAAAAGTTGTTTATCCTCAACGCGCGTTCGCGCTATCGTTTCGGAAAGACGGAATATTATCCCAAAAGCCGTTTTATCGGGGAAATGAGCGGATTTAAGCAATCCGTGCGTTACGCAAATTCCGATTATAAGACGAGCGCACTCGACGGAAAAGACAGAATAAAACTGGGCGCGAACAATCCCTCGTCGCAGTCGTTCAAGAAAGGTTTGTCAAACGGATTCGACAAGTCGTCGCTTGCGGGACAAAAACAAAAGACGAGCGGCGTGGATTATTCCAAATTCGCAAAAGACGTCGTGGTGGAGCATAACAAGTTCGGCAGAGGCATTATCATTCAAACCACGGGAGACGGAGAAGATAAAATTGCCGCAATCGCGTTCAAAGGTCTCGGAGTCAAGCGTTTTGCGCTTGCGATAGCCGCTCCGAGCCTCAGAGTTATAGCAAAAGGGGATATTGACGAGAATTAAGCGATGATATATAATCTCGTCGGAGACTTTTATGGATAAACTTGCAAGAATGAAAGAGCTTGTTTCCACTCTCAACGAGTGGGCAAGATTATATTACGAGGAGGACGCTCCCGTCGTTTCCGATGCGGAATACGACAAACTTTACGACGAACTCCGCACGCTCGAGAGCGAGGAGGGCTATTCTCTCAAAAACAGCCCCACGCACAGAGTCGGAGGCGCGCCTAAAGGCAAATTCGAGCAGTCGCAACATCTTTTGAGACTTTACAGCCTCGACAAATGTCAATCGAAAGAGGAGTTTGCCGAGTGGTGCAATCGTCTCGTCAAGACAGTCGGTTATTTCCCCGATTTGACTTGCGAGTATAAATTCGACGGACTTACTCTCAATATTCTGTACGAAAACGGCGCAATCGTAAAAGCGACTACGAGAGGCAACGGAGTTGTGGGAGAAATCGTTACCGCACAGGTCAATACCATCAAAAAACTCCCGAAAAACATTGAATATAAAGGAAAAATCGAAATACAGGGCGAGGGCATTTTGCGCCTTAGTCAACTTGCAAGATACAACGAAACCGCTTCCGACCCTCTCAAGAACGCAAGAAACGGCGCGGCAGGCGCAATTCGCAATCTCGACCCGTCGGTTACGGCGCAAAAAGGATTGTCCTTTATGGCGTACAATATCGGCTACAGCGACAGACCGTTTGCCTCGCAATGCGAAATGCGTGAGTTTTTGAAAGAGCAAGGTTTTGAAGTCGAGGGCGATTTCGACGTTGTAAATACCGTCGAGGGCGCAATGAAATACGCCGATAATACGGGAGAAAAGAGAGAAAGCCTCGATTATCTCATCGACGGAGTCGTATACAAGGTCAACGACGTCAAACTTCGCGACGAGATAGGATTTACGGAGAAATTCCCCAAATGGGCGGTTGCTTATAAGTTTAAGGCAGACGAAATGACGACGACTCTCAAAGACGTCGAATGGCAAGTGTCCAGAAGCGCAAAACTCAATCCGATAGCCATTCTCGAACCCGTCGACATCGGCGGCGTTACGGTATCGAGAGCCACGCTCAACAACTACGGAGATATTCTCAAGAAAAAGGTCAAGATAGGGGATAAGGTGTTCGTAAGGCGCAGTAACGACGTTATTCCCGAGATTATGGGAGTTGCTATAGAGGCAAAAGACGCAAAACCCGTCGAAAAACCCACCGAATGTCCCGTATGCCACGCACCCGTCAAAGAAGTGGGAGCGTTCTTATACTGCACGGGAGATAACTGCGCTCCTCAAATCATATCAAAACTCGACCATTTTGCGTCAAAAGACGCAATGGATATAGACGGTTTCAGCGAGAAAACCGCAGAACTTTTGTACAACGAAACGCATCTAGAGGACGCGGTGGATTTGATGAATCTCACGGCAACCGACTTGTTCGGACTTGACGGTTTCGGAGACAAAAAGATAACGAATCTGCTCAATTCCATTGAAAAATCAAAGCATACCACGCTTGACCGTTTCTTGTTTGCGCTCGGTATAGACGGAATAGGAAAGAAAACCGCAAAAGACCTTGTTAAACGCTTTAGAACGCTTGAAAATATACAAAATGCTTCTATTGCGGAATTAGGAGCGGTCGACGGCATCGGAGAGGTGCTTGCAGACAACGTTTATTCGTTTTTCCGTGATTCTAACAATGCCGAATTTGTTTCGAGACTTATTTCGAGCGGAATTACTTTTGAGGAAAAACAACAGGCGCAAGGCGCGTTCAGCGGACTCAAAGTCGTGCTTACGGGGTCGCTTCCGACTTATAAACGCGGAGAAGCGACGAAAATTATCGAAGATAACGGCGGAGAGGTTGCATCGTCCGTGTCCAAAACCGTAGATTTGGTGCTTGCGGGAGAGGACGCAGGTTCAAAACTCGAAAAGGCGCAGAAACTCGGCATAAAGATTATCGACGAAGCGGAGTTCAAGAGTATGCTCGGCATAGAATAATCGTCGGCATTCGCTTTTATTTTCAAATACGAATTTTCAAAAAAGGGCAGTTTTGCTCTTTTTTTTTATATAACGCTGTCCAAAAGTCTTGCAAACGCTTGTTTTGCCGTATATTTTGTGATATTATTATAAAAATTTATTTTTAGGCGGGCGTGCGTATGTATAGTATGACAGGTTACGGCAAGGGTACGGCGGAAAAAGACGGTAAGACCGTAGTCGTAGAGTTGAAAACCGTAAATCACAGATTTCTCGATTGCAACTTCAAGTTGCCTCGCACATTTTTATTTATCGAGGACGGCATTAAGAAACTCATTTCTTCCAACTTATCGAGAGGTCACGTCGAACTGTATCTGACGTACGAGCAGAAGGGCGCAAACGACGGAGTTTTCGACGTGGATTTGGACGTCGCGAACAATTATCTTGCCGCCGCAAAGAAACTTGCTCAGAATACGGGGCTTGACAACGACATTACGCTTTCGGCTTTGCTCAAAGTTCCCGACGTAGTCGTAAAGACGCAAGCGAACGAGGACGAGGAACTGCTCGGCGCGCTCACAATGCAAGCGTTGAAAGATGCTCTTGACAATCTCAAAACAATGAGAGCCAAAGAGGGCTTATCTCAAAAAGCGGATATATCGAGCAAACTCGACAATATTCAGTTGTCTTTGGACAAGATTATTACGTTTGCTCCGCTCGTCGTCGAGGACTATCGCAAACAGCTTAACGCGCGCATTGCAGAGGTCGTGGAGCCTACGCTCGTCGACAAACAGCGCCTTGCAACCGAGGTCGCGCTTTATGCAGACCGTTGCGCGATTGACGAAGAAATCACGCGTCTCGGCACGCATATCGTGAATATGAGAGCGTTGCTCGAAAGCGACGAACCCGTGGGAAGAAAAATGGATTTCCTCGTGCAGGAATTCAATCGTGAGACGAATACGATAGGCTCGAAAGCCAACGATATGCGCATAACCACCGAGGTGCTTGCAATCAAAAACGAGATAGAAAAAATGCGCGAACAAGCCGCAAATATCGAATAAGGGCGCAAGCGCACGTCGGTATATACGGACAATAACACGAGAAAAGATTTGTCAAATCTAAGATTTGAGACGGAGATAATATTATGCAGAGAACAGGTTTGCTCATTGTCATATCGGGATTCAGCGGAGTCGGCAAAAGCACGGTAATCGGACATATGTTTCAGGCTATGCCTAACTTGAGATTTTCGGTTTCTTGCACTTCGAGAAAGCCGAGACCGGGCGAGAAAGACGGCGTCGACTATTATTTTGTCAGCGAGGACGAATTTGCAAAAAGAGTGGCAAACGACGAGTTTTTGGAGTATACGCGCACATTTACAAACTGCTACGGCACGCTTAAGTGCGAAGTGGACAGATTGCTTAAAGACGGATACGATATTTTGCTCGACATCAACAGCGTCGGAGCGATGAATATCAAAAAAGTATATCCCGATTGTGTGACGGTATTTATCAATCCGCCGTCCATCGACGAGTTGAAAAAACGCCTCGTCGGCAGAGGTACGGAGACTCCCGAAAGCCTCAAAAAACGCCTTGACGAGATAGAATTCGAGAGCAAGAGCATTCCGTATTACGACTTCGTCGTCGTAAACGACGTCGCAAAAGACTGTTCGGATAAAATCGTGAATTTCCTCGAACAGCGCAGAAAACAACTTGAAAACAAAGTCGACGACGTTCGTCGATAAAAATTTATAACTTAATCGAATAAAATTCGGAGGACAAACATTATGATGATTGACCCACCAATCGACAAACTTATCAAACACGCAGAGTGCAGATACGCACTTACCGTAGCAGTCGCAAAGCGCACGCGCGAACTCGTTACGAGCGAAAGCGACTATCTCGCAAAAAGCGGTATGAAACCGATTTCTCTTGCTTGCAAAGAGATTTACGAGGACAAAATCAAAATCGTACGCGACTGATATGTTGTACGGAAAGAACGTTGTTTTGGGCGTAAGCGGCGGAATTGCCGTTTATAAATCTTGCGAAATCGTATCGAGGCTCAAAAAACTCGGCGCGAACGTGGACGTGATTATGACGAATCACGCCCAAGAGTTCGTTACGCCTTTAACATTCCAAACCTTGTCTAAATCGGCGGTCGTGACCAATCCGTTCGAGCCTGTGAAAGAGTTTGACATCAATCACATCTCACTTGCGAACAAGGCGGACATTTTGGTAGTCGCGCCTGCAACGGCAAACGTTATCGCAAAATTCGCACAAGGCATTGCCGACGATATGTTGACGACGACGTATCTTGCCTCAAATGCGCAAAAACTCATCTGTCCCGCAATGAACTGCAATATGTACGAGGACGAAGCGACGCTTGAAAATATGCGTATTCTCAAAGAGAGAGGCGCACTTTTCTGCGACGCAAACGTCGGATTGCTTGCTTGCGGCGTTGTCGGAAAGGGCAGAATGGCGGAACCCGTCGACATCGTTAAAGCGATAGTCGATTATCTCACGCCCGTGCAAGATTTCGAGGGCAAGAGAGTGCTTGTCACGTCGGGCGGCACGGAGGAGTATATCGACGGAGTGCGCGTTATTACCAATCATTCCAGCGGAAAAATGGGGTGCGCGCTTGCTCAAGCGGTTGCGGACAGAGGCGGTAGCGTCGTTTTCGTTTACGGCAATATGAGCGTAAAAGTTCCCGATTGCGTCGAAAAAGCGATAAAAGTCACGTCGACGCTCGATATGCTCGACGCTTGCAAGGCGGAGTTCGAATCTTGCGACGTTGCGATTATGGCTGCCGCGCCTGCGGATTATCGTCCGAAAGTGCGCTACGACAACAAAATCAAAGCCGACGAAATCACGATGGAGTTTGTCAAAAACCCCGACATCGCACGCACTTTGGGCGAAAATAAAGGGGATAGAAAACTCGTCGTTTTTTCCGCAGAAACCGAAAATCTTATTGAGAATGCAAAGGGCAAACTCAAAAAGAAACACGCGGATTTGGTTGTGGCAAACGACGTGACGCAAAAGGGCGCGGGATTTAATTGCGATACGAACGTCGCAACGATTATCGACAACGACGGCAACGAAATCGAGAGCGGAGAAGTGAGCAAACGCAAACTTGCCGATATGATTCTCGACAAGGTAATTTCGTTATGATTCTTGAAGTTATCGTTGACATTTCCACAAGCGAAATCGACCGTACTTTCGACTATTTAGGAGACGACGTACCTATCGGAAGCAGAGTTTCGGTCGAATTCGGACGAAAAAGAATAATCGGTTTTGTCATCGGCAAAAAAGATTCTTCGGAATTTTCCAATCTCAAAAAAGCAACCTATATCGATTCTCCGATAAGTCCCGAGCAGTTGGGACTTATGAACTTTATGCGCAAGACGTACAATCTTCGCTATATCGACGTATTGCGCCTGTTTATTCCGGCAAAGTTGCGAGAGGAGAAAGACCCCGAATATACTCGCAAGTATCTGACGGTCGACGATACGAGGTCGCTTGAACAAATCAAAGAAATTATAGGCTCGAGAGCGCAAAAACAGCAGGAAGCTATCGACTATATCGCGGCAAACAGCGGTCAGTTTTTGAGCTTTCTCGTTGCGAAATTCGGAGTGTCGGCAATCAACGGCTTGCGTGAAAAAGGCGTCGTAGTAGAGAGCGACGTTCACGAGCGTTCCACGCCCCTTCAAACGCTGAAAAAAGACGATAAGCGAGTCGTTCTGACAGACGCGCAATCGTCTGCTGTGGAGCAGATTATGCACGGTAAAGGCACGTTCCTTATCCACGGCGTTACGGGTAGCGGAAAAACGGAAGTGTACGAAACCGTAATCGAACGCACCATTGCGGAGGGCAAAACGGCAATTATGCTCGTTCCCGAGATTTCGCTGACTCCGCAGATGTTAGGACTTTTCAGAGCGAGATTCGGCGACGACGTCGCGATTCTTCACAGCGGTCTGAACGCGAGCGAAAGATACGACGAATGGAAACGCCTCAAAACGGGCAATGCGCATATCGCGATAGGCGCGCGTTCGGCTATTTTCGCGCCGCTTGAAAACATAGGAGCAATCATTATCGACGAGGAACACGACACCAGTTATTTGTCGGAGTCAAATCCTCGTTACGACACCAAGCGCATTGCCGAGTACAGGGCAAAAGCAAACGGAGGAGTCCTCGTCCTCGGTTCTGCAACGCCCGATATGGATACATATCTCAAGGCAACGCAAGGGGAATATCATCTCATAACCCTCAAAAATCGCATATCCAAACACGCCCTTCCCGAAATGGAAATCGTGGATATGACGCAAGAGTTCAGAATGGGCAATCGCTCGCTTTTCTCGGTCGCGCTTCAGGACGCACTCAAAGAAACGATTGCGAGAGGAGAGCAGGCAATGCTTTTCCTCAACCGCAGAGGCTTTGCGTCGTTTATCAGATGCAAAGAGTGCGGTTACGTCGCAAAATGCGAGGACTGCGACGTGTCGCTTACATACCACAAAGAGGACAACGAACTCAAGTGCCACTATTGCGGCAGAAGATACCATGCGTTGACAAAGTGTCCCAACTGCGGTAGCGACCAAATCAAACAAGGCAGAATAGGCACCGAAAAAGTCGTCGACGAGCTTAAAAAACTCATTCCCGACGTGAGAGTGTTGCGTATGGACAACGACACGACGGTGCGAAAAGACAGTTATTTCAAAATACTGTCCGCGTTTGCCGACAAACAAGCCGACGTACTCGTCGGCACTCAAATGATTGCAAAAGGACACGACTTTGCAAACGTTACGCTCGTGGGAATACTCGAAGCGGACGCCGCGCTGTATTTCAGCGATTATCGCTCGAGCGAACGCACGTTCCAGCTTATCACGCAGGTTGCGGGACGCGCGGGCAGAGCGGATAAAGCAGGCAGAGTGATTTTGCAAACTTATGCGCCGAAGCATTACGTTTTCCGATTCGGAAAAAATTACGACTACCTCGGCTTTTGGAAAAAAGAAATCAATACTCGTATGGTAACCAAGTTCCCGCCGTTTACCAACGTCGTGCGCATTCTTTGCACGTCGGTAAACGAACAGGACGTGGTCGACACGACGAGAAACATATACAAGGCTATTCAAACGATAGAAAAGGACAACGGCAAATTCGTATATCTCGGAGCGAGCAAATCCCCCGTAACCAAAATGAACGGGCTTTGTCGCTATCAGATACTTATGAGAGTCGTTCCCGACGAGTTTGAAAGGATTATCGACAAGATTTACGCCGTTACCGACCAAAACAGGTCGAAAAAGTGCAACGTTTTTGTGGAAATCAATCCGCAGAGCCTTATTTGACGGAGGATAATATGGCAAAAAGACTTATAGTTAAAGTTCCCGACCCGATTTTGAACAAAAAGTGCAGAGTCGTCGATAGTTTTGACGAAAGACTTTGGACGCTTTTGGACGATATGAAAGAGACAGTAAAAGACGCCAACGGCGCAGGTCTTGCCGCACCTCAGGTGGCGGTTTTGAAGCGTGTGTGCGTCGTTGACACCGACGACGGTTATTACGAACTTGTAAATCCCAAAATCACGTCCTCGAGCGGAGAGCAGACAGGACTCGAAGGCTGTCTTTCCGTGCCGAAAAAATACGGTTACGTTTCTCGTCCGATGAAGGTAAACGTCGTTGCGCAGGACAGATTCGGAAAGGAACAAAAATACAAAGTTTCGGGCTTTACCGCTCGTGCTTTTTGCCACGAAATCGACCACTTGGACGGCATAGTATATACGAGCAAATGCAAAGAAATTCTCGACGAGGCTGACGAATGAAAATAATCTTTATGGGTACGCCTGATTTTTCCGCGGTCGTGCTTGAAAAACTCAATTCTGTATATCCCGTAAGTGCCGTCGTGACAGGACTCGATAAACCCGTCGGACGCGGTTATCAACTCAAACCGTCTCCGCTCAAAGTCAAGGCGCAGGAACTCGGCATAGACGTTCTGCAATACGAAAAGGTATCGAGGGAAGGCATCGAAGATATTGAAAAACTCGCTCCCGACGTGGTGATAACAGCGGCTTTCGGTCAGATTCTCAGCGAGAGGTTTTTGTCTATACCCAAATACGGCGTGCTTAACGTACACGCTTCGCTTTTGCCGAAATACAGAGGTTCGTCTCCCATTCAATGGTCTATCATCGACGGAGAAAAGGAAACGGGCATAACCATTATGAGAACGGTTAAAGCCGTTGACGCAGGTGATATTCTCTTGCAGTCAAAGACGAAAATCGGCGATAAAGAAACCGCGGGAGAGTTGTTTGACAGGCTTGCCGTTATGGGCGGAGACGCAATAGTCGAAGCAATCGGCAAACTCGTTGACGGCAACGCCGTTTTTACGCCGCAAAACGACGACGAGGCAACTCATTGCTCTATGATACGCAAAGAGGACGGAGTTATCGATTTTGCGAAAACTTCGAGCCAAATCGACTGTTTCGTGAGGGGAATGACGCCTTGGCCGTCCGCGTTTACGCATTACGAGGGAAAAACGCTCAAGGTGTTCGACGTGGAAAAAGTCGAATACGACTGCGCGGCAAAATGCGGAGAGGTCGTCGAAGCAAACCCGAAAGACGGCTTGATTGTCAAAGTTGCGGACGGAGCGGTAAGGCTTTGTCAGATTCAACTCGAAGGCTCGAAACGTATGAGCGATTCCGATTTTTTGCTCGGCAGACGCATTGAAAAAGGATATATATTAGGTTAATATGAGGAAGTATATAAATTCGGCTCTAAAAATTCTCACGAAAGTATACGCCGACGGAACGTACAGCAATATGGCGTTTTACGGCGAAAACGTGAGCGATATGACGACGAAACTCGTTTACGGCGTGATTGAAAATAACGTCAAAATCGAGTACGTTTTGAGCCGTCTTGTAACCAAAAAACCTCAAAACGCCGTGTATTTGCTTCTTAAAATCGGCACTTACGCGCTTTTGGAACTTACGGACGTTCCGAAATTCGCGATTGTGAGCGAATGCGTCGAAGTCGCAAAAGCGAACGGTAAGGGCGGAGCTTCGGGCTTTGTCAACGCCGTGCTTAAAAAGGTTGCGGACGGCAAATATGTTCTGCCGAATGAAAGCGACGAAAACTATTTGTCCGTAACGTATTCCAAACCGCAATGGTTTATCGACAAAATGATTGCTTGTTACGGCAAGGAAAGAACAATCGACACGCTGAAAGCACCGTACGACGCAACCGAACATATACGAGTCAACACTCGTATGGCAACTTGCGTAGACGTCGAAAACATACTGAACAAACGAAAAGAGCGTTACGAAAAAACTCCCGTGGGCGGATACAAAGTGCGTGCGACGGAAGTCGTCAAATCTATGTTTGACAAAGGACTCGTGACGTATCAGTCTCCGTCGAGTATGATTGCCGTAAAAGCTCTCGGATTGAATGACGGCGCGCAAATTCTCGATATTTGTTCCGCACCAGGCGGCAAAGCGATTTATATGAGCGAACTTTGCCCGCATTCGGTAATAACCGCTTGCGACTTGCATCCGCACAGAGTGGCACTCATACAAAAATACAAAAACCGTATGCATACGCCCAACGTCAAAGCCGTTCAGGCGGACGCTACGAAGTATAACGAGGAGTGGAAAGACAAGTTCGATTTCGTTCTTGTAGACGCTCCGTGTTCCTGCCTCGGCACTTACAGAAAACATCCCGACGTGTTTTTGACGAGGAAAGAGGAAGATTTGCAAAACCTTGCAAAAACGCAACTTGCCATATTGAAAAACGCAGGCAAGTATCTCAAGGTCGGCGGAGCGGCGGTTTATTCCACCTGCACGCTTTTTAAGGAAGAAAACGACGACGTTGTAGACGAGTTTTTGAAAGACGATTGCTTTGCAATCGAGAAAATAAATCTCGATTTCGACGATGAGAATTTCAACGATAACGACGGCAGGATACGCATTCTTCCGCACGACGAATACGACGGGTTTTATATCGCAAAAATTCGGAGAGTAAAATGACGGACGAAGTTACGGTTACGCAAAAGAAAACCCTTCTCGGACTCGATATACCTCGCATAAGCGAGGAATTGCCCGATTGTCCCAAATTTACCGCTTTGCAAATATACGGATTTTTGATGGACGGAAAAGGCTTTGACGAAATGACCTCTCTGAAGAAAGATTTGAGGGAATATCTGAAGGCTAGTTATATCGCAAATCCGATTGAAATTCTCAACGTATACAAAGGCAAGTCAGGCACGCAAAAGTATCTTTTCAGGCTTCCCGACGACAATCTCATAGAAGGCGTTTATATGCCTCACGATTACGGAGACACGCTTTGCTTGTCCACGCAGGTCGGCTGTCGTATGGGGTGTACGTTTTGCGCTTCGACGCTTGACGGACTCGTGCGCAATCTGACTGTCGGAGAGATGCTCGGACAGGTCGTTGCGGTAAACAGAGCGGTAGGCGGCACGGCAAAGAACAGAAAGATAACAAATTTGGTGCTTATGGGAAGCGGCGAGCCGTTCGATAACTACGACAACGTGCTTGCGTTTCTCGACGCGGTAAGCGACGAAAAAGGCATAAATATAAGCGAACGCAACATTTCGCTTTCTACCTCCGGACTTTGCGACAAACTCCGCAAGTTTGCGACGAGCGGTCACAAAGTTACGTTGTCGGTCAGTCTCCACGCTCCGTTCGACGATTTGAGAAGCGCGCTTATGCCCGTAAACAGAGCGTTTCCGATAGCCGAGCTTATCGACGCGGCAAAATTCTATTTCGAGAATACGGGGAGACGAGTTATCTTCGAATACACTCTCATAAAAGGAGAAAACGACTCCGACGCTTGCGCGAAGGAACTTGCGAAACTCACAAAAGGTTTTCCGTCGCACGTCAATTTAATAAGACTTAACGAAGTCAAGGAGCGCAATCACATAGCACCCGATATGGACGCCACGGAAAAGTTTTTGCACAAACTCGAGAAGTTGGGCGTTTCGGCAACGATACGCAGAAGTCTCGGCAACGACGTAGAGGGAGCGTGCGGACAACTTCGCAGACGTTATTTGCAAAACGAGCTTAAAAGCGACGATAAGCAACAGAATCAAACGATATGAAAACATACGACGGCAGAGTTATAAAGGCGGTTGCCTCAAAGTTTTTCGTTGACACCTCGGACGGCGTCAAGGTTTGCTTTGCGCGAAAACGCCTCAAAAACGACGGTATCATATTCGTCGGAGACTACGTTCGTATTGCCAAAGAACGCGACAGTTTCGTTATCGAGGACGTCAAACCTCGCAAAAACTGCCTTATAAGACCGTACGTCAGCAACGTCGACGTGTGCTTTATCGTTATCGCCCCCGAACCCGAACCCGACTTTATCCTCGTCGACAAAGTTATCGTTAATTGCCTTGCAGAGGGAATTGAGCCGATTCTCGTAAAGAATAAAACCGATTTGGGCGCAATCGACACGAGCGAATACGACGGCGTGGTGAAGCAAATAGAATGCAGCGCATCGACGGCGGAGAACGTCTCCGTGCTTATCGAAGCCGCAAAAGGCAAAACCGCTTGTTTTGCGGGGCAGTCGGCTGTCGGCAAGAGTTCTTTGCTTAACGCAATACTCGACAGCGACGAATTAGAAGTCGGAGAGCTTACGAGAAAGATAAAACGAGGTAAAAATACCACTCGAAAAACGGAGATATTTGCCGTCGGAAACGATACTTATTTCGTAGATACTTGCGGATTCTCTATGCTCGAAGCTGCAAAAATCGAGCCTGAGGAATTGCGATTGTATTTTGACGATTTGGAAAAATATCGTCCGCTATGCCGCTTTAATATGTGCGTACATATCGACGAACCCGATTGCGAAGTGAAAAAACACGTCGGCAAGGAAATCGGAGAGGGCAGGTATCGCCGTTACAAAGCGATTTACGACGAATTGATTCAGAGACGAGAAAACAAATACGACTGACGGAGGGAAATATGTTAGTTGCACCATCGATATTGTCTGCAGATTTCGGCAATATGGCTCAAGCCGTGAAAGACGTCGAAAAATGGGGCGCGGATATAGTGCATTGCGACGTTATGGACGGCGTATACGTTCCGAATATCACTTTCGGTATGCCTATGGTAAAAGCGTTGCGCAAATATACCGCTTTGCCAATCGACGCACATCTTATGATAACCGAACCCGAGAAATACGTCGGAGCGTTTTGCGACGCAGGCGCAGATATAGTTACGTTCCATCCCGAAGCGTCCAAAGACGTGCAAGGCGCGCTCGACATTATTAAATCGAAAGGCAAAAAGTGCGGACTCGTCGTCAATGCGGACGTCGATTTCGACGTTGTTGTTCCGTATCTTGACCAAATTGATTATCTTGTTATTATGACCGTTCAGGCAGGTTTCGGAGGGCAGAGTTTTAAGCCGGAATGCCTTGAAAAAGTTGCGCTCGGCGTAAAAGCGAGAAAAGACAACGGCTATTCGTATCTTATCGAAGCGGACGGCGGAATATGCGAAGAAAACGCGGCGTTATGCGCGCAGTCGGGAATAGATATTGCGGTTGCGGGAAGCGCGGTGTTTAAGTCGCAAAATCCGCAAAAAACCATAAAAACGATGCACGATTGCAAATAACATCGAATTATTAAGCACAGAATCGGCGCGAAAGCGTCGATTTTTTATTATTGTGTAACACAAAAGACCTCGTTTTCATAACTTGTACAAAAACGAGGAGTGAAGATATGAACAAGATTATTTGCATCAACCCGCCGAAAATCGTAAAAGCAATACTCAGGCTCTTTACCAAGAAAAAGACTACGGAGAAGTAGAGCGTTTTTTGACTGCTTAATAATACATAAAACTTACAACAAAAAAATGCCTTCCTTTCGGAAGGCTAACTTTGATTGCTACATATTTAGAGGGAATTACGCTCTGTCAACTTTGCCGGAACGAAGACAATGAGTGCAAACATAAACGTCCTCAACACCACCGGTCGGAGTGTTGACTTTGACTTTTTGGACGTTGGGAGCCCAACTGCGTCTTGTCTTTCTGTTGCTGTGGCTGACCGCGTTACCGCTCATTCTGCCTTTTCCGCATACACTACAAACTCTGGACATAACTGTACCTCCTAATTTGAACGATTGATATTGTAGCAAATACTATTTGATTTTGCAACCGATTTGCACAAAATTTACGTTTTAGTTGCAAAAAATATTTGTTTATAGTAATATTTATAAAAAGGTAAGTATATGTCACTCACAACTTCAAACAAATTTGGCAAGATTTCCATAAGCGAGGAGGCTATGCAAGCGGTTGCAAGCCATACCGCTCAGGACTGTTACGGCGTGGTAGATTTGGTATCCCGCCGTTTCAGCGATAATATCGGCCAACTTTGGGGCAAGCAACAACTCGGCAAAGGCGCAATCGTTCAGACGGTTGACAATCTTATTTACGTCGAGTTGTTTGTCGTTTTGAAGGTCGGAGTCAACATCGAAGCAGTAAAAAAGTCCTTGGCGGATGCAGTCAAGTTTTCGCTTGAAACGTTTACGGGTATGCGTGTGAAACGAGTACACGTCAACGTTGTGGGTATTCGCGTGTAAGGTTATACGGATAAAATGAATAGAATTGACGGATTAAAATTCAAAGAGATGCTTGCCGGCGGCGTAAAAGCTCTCGAAATGAACCGCACCACGGTGGACGAACTCAACGTTTTCCCCGTGCCGGACGGAGACACAGGCACCAATATGTCGCTTACTCTCGCATCTGCTATGCGTGAGGCAAACGCTTGCGGTTCGTTGCTTATCGACGAGATTGCAATGGCGTTTTCAAAAGGCGCGCTCAAAGGCGCAAGAGGCAACTCCGGCGTTATTTCCTCTCAGATTTTCAGAGGTTTCGCGGTTGCGCTCGAAGGCAAAGCGGATTTGTCTCCCAAGACTTTTGCGGAATGTCTCAAAAAGGGTACGGAAATCGCATACAGCGCGGTTACGAAGCCAAAAGAAGGCACAATCCTTACTGTCGTAAGAGTTATGGCGGAAGAAGCGATGTCTGCGGCAAGAAGCAAAAAGGTCGAGTTTGACGTTTTCCTCAAGCGCGTCGTGGACGCAGGCGAGGAGATTTTGCAAAAGACTCCCGATATGTTGCCCGTTCTTAAAAAAGCAGGCGTTGTAGACGCAGGCGGCAGAGGTCTCGTAACGGTTTTCGACGGTATGTATCGCACGCTCGTAGGAGAAGAACTTGTCCTCATCAGCGGAGAAAAAGCGAATACAGCCGATTTTGCGGAGATTAAAACCGTCGGAGAATTCGACCCGCTCGAAAACGATTACGAGCATATTACGTTCCAGTACTGCACGGAGTATTTCATCACTCATCTCAAAAACGAAGTGACCGACGCGGCAATCGATAAATACAGAGATTACCTTACCACTATCGGCGATTGCGTTCTCGTAATCGGAGATACCGACCTCGTAAAAACGCACGTACATACAAATCATCCCGACCGTGCGCTCAAAGCCGCGCTCAATCTCGGAGAACTTGACGGCGTGAAAATCGAGAATATGCTCGAACAAAACAGAAAACTTCACGCAAACGACAATCAGGACGAAGTCGTCGAGCAAAAAGAATACGCAATGGTATCGATTTGCTCGGGCGACGGTATGCAAAATATCTTCAAAGATTTGATGGTAGACGTTATTGTCGAAGGCGGTCAGACTATGAATCCGAGCGTCGACGATATTCTCAAAGCCGTCAATGAGGCAAATGCGAAAAACGTATTCGTTTTGCCAAACAATTCAAACATAATTCTTGCCGCAAATCAGGCAAAAGAGCTTGCAAAAGCGCAAGTTTTCGTGATTCCGAGTACAAATATGCCGCAAGGAATATCTGCGTCGCTTATGTTCGATTGCGACGCGTCTCCCGAAGAAAACTACGAGAATATGTGCGAAGCGATAAAAAATATCGAATGCGCGGAAATAACTCACGCGGTTCGCTCTACGAGAATGAATCGTTTCTCTGTTAAAGAAGGGGACATCATCGGTATCTGCGACAAACGTCTCGTTGCAAAAGGTAACGACATCGAGCAAACCACGCTCGACACCATTCGCAAACTTGCGCAAGGCAAAGATATGTTGTCGGTATACTTCGGACAAGAAATCACTCAAGAGCAGGCAGACGCACTTATGCAAAAAGTCGAAAGCGAGTTCGATTGGCTCGAAACCGCTTGCTATAGGGGCGGACAACCGCATTATTATTACATCTTGTCTGCGGAATAAGATATGTTGCAACTCAAAGATATTAAAGGCGTCGGCGACGCAACCGTGAAAAAACTCAGCGACCTTGACATACACAATGTATTCGAGGTCTTTTCATTTTTGCCGAGAAAGTATATCGATTTGCAACAGCCGATTCGCGTTATCGACGCGCCAGTAGGTCAACTTTGTCTTTTGGAGGGCAGAGTCGAAAAGGTAGGCACGGTCTCGATACGCGGAGCGAAATCATTTTTCGTGACGTTCAGCGACAATCTTTCCGACAACAGAATATACTTCAAAGCGATTTTCTACAATATGCCGTTTTTGCACGACGGCTTTCAAGTCGGTCAGAACTATCGTATGCTGACGAGGCTCACTTCGGACAAAGGCGCGCTTTGCGTCGTTAATCCGCAACTCGAAAAGATTGAAAAAATATCCAAATTGCAGGGGATATATACCGTTTATCCGCTCAAAAACGTAATGGGGCAGAATGCGTTCAAGAATATCGTTTATTCCGCATTGGACAGCGTTTCCGCTCTCGAATACGAAGGTAATCTTGCCGTTGTCAACAAAGATATGACGAGATGTTTCGAGTCGGCACATCGTCCGAAAACGCTTGAATCGGCAGAAAGGGCAGTAAAATCGCTTGCCTCGTTAGACGTTGCGATTGTGTTGTCAATTTACCGAAAATTGCGTAATAACGGCAAAAAAGAGAGAAAAGTATTTTATAATTCGGCAAATTTTAGAATAGTTGACTATATTTCTGCGCTGGAATTTAATCCTACACCCTCGCAACTTCAAGCATTCGACGATATTGTTGCCGACGTTTCGTCTGACAAAACGATGTCAAGAATAATAAGCGGAGACGTCGGAAGCGGAAAAACTGCGGTGGCGTTTTTCGCAATGTATTTTGCAAGCGTGTGCGGCAAGCAATGCGCGCTTATGGCTCCTACTGAAATACTTGCCAAACAGCACGCAGAAAAGTTTGCTCCCGTCGCAAAGAAACTCGGCATAAGTTTTGCATTGCTTACAAGTTCGACTTCGACTGCGGAGCGCAGGAGCATCTTATCGGGGCTTAAAGACGGAAGCATATCTTGCGTTATCGGAACGAATGCGTTGGTCAGCGACGACGTCGCGTATAAAAACCTTACTCTTGCCATTATCGACGAGCAACACCGCTTCGGCGTGAACGTTCGCGGTAAACTCGAGAAAAAGGGGGCTTGCGACGTGTTGAGTATGACTGCGACGCCCATTCCTCGCTCTATGGCACTAACGTTTTACGACGACATCGCAATATCGCGAATAGAAAAGAGAGCCGAAGCGAAAACCAACGTAAAAACTACCGTATCGAGCGACTTGAATATGCTTGTTGGAAGAATTTGCGACGCGTTAGATGACGGAAAACAGGCGTTTATCGTGTGCCCGTCCATCGTTGACGCGGAGGGTAACAGTCTTACGTCTATCGAAAGTTTTTCAAGAGATTATCAAGCCGTTTTGGACAAATATCCGTCGTCCGTAATGCACGGAAAATTATCTAACGACGAAAAAGAAAATGCTATGCTCGATTTTGCAAGCGGAAAAACAAAACTTTTGATTGCCACGACGGTTATCGAGGTCGGTATCGATACCAAAGCGACGGAGATTTTGATTGTCAATGCGGACAGGTTCGGACTTGCGTCGTTGCATCAGTTGAGAGGCAGAGTGGGCAGAGACGGCTCCGAAGCGCGTTGCTATCTGCATTCGTCCTCTCAAAGCGAGAAATCCGTCGAAAGATTAGACACTCTTTGCAAGAGCAACGACGGACAGTATCTTGCAGAGGTCGATTTTGCTATGAGAGGAGCGGGAGATTTTATCGGAACTCGACAAAGCGGACGTTCTTCCACGCCGATATTCGATTTGCCTATGGACGCCGAAGTGCTTAAAAACGCAAAGAATTATGCCGACGGTAAATTGTCCGACCTATCGCTTTACGAACTTTTGGCACTTACACGCCGAAACAAGGCAAGAGTCGACGCATTTGTCGAAAAACTCGACGAAGTTACGCTTAACAGCTAAACAAACGCCGTTATTCGTGCATTTGGCATCGACGTTTGACATTTTTAACGAATAGTGTATAATATAATTAAATGGTGGTGCAGTATTCTAGTCAGATTCCACCGACTCGGAGGCGGGGGTAAAATATCGCCGAAGGGCATATCGATGAAGTTTCTGGTGACGGCTTCTTTTGCCCAAATTGGGGCTGTTGCTGGGAGTTAAGGATTTTGGGCGGCTTGCAACGGCATGCAAACCCCGTACCATTTTCCGTGGAGACCCAACTCGGTGGGCAATGTAAAAACTGTCTACTGACTGGGGTGAAACCTGATATGCGGTGTGAAAATGCTGTGTACAGCGTAGCCTGCTTTGAGTGACGTACAGGGATTAGGGAACCACGCCCTTTCGTATGGCCAATACGCGACGGTGATTGCCCGATGAAATGTACGCTGCAAAAAAAGATAAGGGCGGGCGGAATCTGTCAAGGAAATCTTCTAGACTGTTCTAATGAGGCAATCTGGGGATTATAGTGTGCTCTAAGTGGCGATTCGGTTTCTTCTTTAAGACGATGCGTCGAGTAATAGGAAACTTCTCGGACGGTGACGACGAGTTTCGATGCAGGGAAATCCTACCGAACCTATGGCGCAAGGTTTACCCAAATTGTTACCACCATCCAAAGCAATAAAATTTGAGGTAATTTGTGGATAATCTCAATCAAAACGAAGCGGACGCTTCCAATATACCGTTGCCATCGAAAGATAATTCTTCCGATGGTATTTCTTTTTCTCAAAACCCCGAAAACAGCAGGTTAGAATCACAAAATAACGTTACAATCGACAAGATTTCAACCGATTTGGCAACGCCGCGAAAAGACAAAAACGGCCAGTCGGACAAAAAGAAAAAGCCAAAGAAAAAACACAACGTATGGTGGATTAAAGCCGTCATTATTTCGCTTGTGCTGTCGGCGTTTTTCTCGTATATAAGCAACCTTGTGGAAGATTCAAATCAGGTTATCGTCGTAATCGTGTTGTTGGCGTTTTTGGTGCTGATGGGCATACTTTTCGACGCAATCGGCGTAGCCGTAACATCGTGCGACGTGACGCCTATCATATCAATGGCGTCGCGCAAAGTTTACGGCGCGAAAACCGCTCTCAATCTCGTAAAAAACAGCGATACCGTCTCGAGCGTTTGCAACGACATAGTGGGAGATATTTTCTCCATTATTTCGGGTGCGTGTTCTGCGGCTTTGGTTGTGAAACTTACCGTCAATCTCAACGATTCGCCTACGGTGCAGACCGTCATTTCGATTGTCGTATCCGCTCTCGTTTCCGCAATGACGATAGGCGGCAAGGCGTTTATGAAGAAAATCGCGATAGGCAATTCCAAAGATTTCGTTATGTTCGTTGCGCGCGTGCTTGCCGTTTTCTCAAAAGACGAGCGTAAGATTCGCAAGAAAAACAACGCCGCAAAAAACGAACAGAAATCTACCGTCAAAACCGAACAAAAAACCGATAAAAGCACGTCAAAATCAAAAGAGCAAAAGGCTAACAAATCAAAATAAAACTACACATTCGCCAAAATTATGCGACTTGACAAGTATCTTCTTGAAAAATTCAATCTGAAATCTCGCACCTACGCCGAAAATCTTATAAAAACGGGCTGTGTTTTCGTCGACGGAAAAATTGCGACGAAAGGCGGTGCGGAAGTCGACGACGACAACGAAGTTATCGTTTCGGAAGATAAAAGTTACGCTTCGCAAGGCGCGTATAAACTTGAAAAAGCCTTTGAGGAATGGAATCTCGACGTCCAAGCGAAACGTTGCGCCGATATAGGTTGTTCAAACGGCGGTTTTACAGATTGTTTGCTTCGCCACGGCGCAAAAAGCGTACTCGCAATAGACGTGGGAGAATGCGCTTTGGACGAAAGACTTTTGCAAAGCGGAAAAGTCGAATTTTTGAGAGCAAACGCAAGGGAATTGCCGAGCCTCGAGCAAGTCGATTTTTTGTGCAGCGATTTGAGTTTTATATCGCTCAAATACGTTCTTGCCTCTATGTATTCCGTATTGAAAGACGGCGGAGAAGCCGTCGTTCTCGTCAAGCCGCAGTTCGAACTCGACAAAAACGCTTTGAATAAAAACGGTATCGTAACGGACGAGAAATTGCGCAAGCGCGCGCTCGAAAGCGTAAAAGGTTATGCCGTCGCAAACGGATTTCAAGTCGTAAGCGAAACAACGTCTCCCGTAAGATACGAGAATAAAAACGTCGAGTATCTTTTGCGGTTGAAGAAATAATGGTGTTTGCGTAAAAAATCGTATGAAAAAAGCGACCTGCGGTCGCTTTTTGTTTTTCAATCGGAACTATTTTATGTCCTCGTCTTTTATGACAGTAACTTCGTCTGCGTCCTCAGAAGTATCGTCGGTTTGTTCGGTCTGCGCAGTATCGTCGGATTCAGCTTTTTTATCCTTTTTGCCTTTCTTGTTTTTCTTGGCTTTTTTGTCGTTTGTTTTGGCCACGTCGTCGTTTTTACCGATTTTGGTATCGGGGTAGGACGGTTTCGAGGCAGATTTTTTTGAAATCAAAACGCATACCACAATGATTATGGCAAAAATAAGTCCCGATAATCCCGCGACTAATTTCGTGCCAAATTCGGATATACTCAACAACAAATCGAACATATCTTTATTATACAGCGCAATCGAAAAATGTCAAACACATTGTATTGTCGAAAAATTATGCATAAAATTGCAGAAATACAATCAAATATTCATTTTATACTTGTATAAAATCAAGCAATGTTGTATAATGCGCATAAATGAAAGAAAAAATCGCAATCATTACCAAAGCAGGTCTTGCGGACAATCCTTCGCGACTTAAAGTTATCGAAGCCCTCGAAAACGAAGGCTCTTTCGACGTTTACGAAATAGGAATCGACGACGTCGTCGAAAGCGACACACCGTTGGCTGTCGTGTTCGGCGGAGACGGTACGATGCTCGAGGCGGTGCGTATGACCGAAGGCAAAAACGTGGCTTTGTTGGGCGTAAATCTCGGCAATCTCGGTTTTTTGACGGCGTGCGAAAAAGACGCGCCGACCGACGAGGTTTTGAGATTGATAAAAACTCGCAAATGCGTAGAGCGTATGCTTCTCGACGTTTCCGTTTGCGGCAAGCGTTTTGCCGCTCTCAACGAAATCGTGCTGAAAGGCGCAAATTCGAGACCGATATTCGTGGACTTGAGCATTGACGGACGTTTTGTCGACTCGTACCACAGCGACGGGGCGATAGTTTCCTCTCCGACAGGTTCGACGGCTTATTCGTTGTCGGCAGGCGGACCGGTGCTTGCGCCGAACGTCAAAGCGTTGGTCGTCAACCCGATTTGCGCGCATTCGTTGCATTCGAGACCGCTCGTCGTTGGCTCAGACGCTTCGGTTACTCTGACTTTACACGGCGCAGAAAACGCAAACGTTTTCGTAGACGGACGACATATCGCAAGTTTGCGCGACGGGGACTGCGTAAAAGTGGCAAAATCTTTAAATACCGCAAAATTCGTTACTTCGGATAACGATGATTTTTATAAAAAACTACTTCAAAAGATGAACGTATGGGGAGTTACCGCAAAGTAAACCTCAAAGGATAAGGTGACTATTATGGCTAGAGCAAATCGTCAACTCAAGATTTTGGACATCATTTCAAAACACGACATTGACACGCAAGAAGAACTCGTAGATTATTTGCGTCAGGAAGGCTTCAACGTAACGCAAGCTACTATTTCCAGAGATATTAAGGATATGGGAATAATTAAAACGCTTGCAAGCGACGGCAGACATTACAAATATGCCGCTCAACAACAAAAAGAAACAAATGCCGCGGATAAGTATCTCAATATGTTCAAAAACACCGTGCTTTCCATAAGAAGCTCGGGCAACCTTATAGTGTTGCGTACCGAAGTCGGAAGCGCAGGTCCTGCCGCAGAGCTTATCGACAAACTTTCCTACGACGAAGTTCTCGGCGTAGTGGCGGGAGACAATACGATATTCGTTGCGGTTGACGGTGTGGAACACGTCGACACGGTGCGCCGTCGTCTCGAAGATTTGCTCGAAGCAAACAGACTTTACAGCTGATTTCAGCGTATTTGAAAAATGCTATCACAATTATCGATAGAAAACATAGCCTTGATTGACAGGCTGGAATTGACGCTTACCGACGGTTTGAACGTCCTGAGCGGCGAAACGGGCGCGGGCAAGTCGATTATTATCGACTCGCTCAATTTCGTATTAGGCGAAAGAGCGGACAAATCGCTTATTCGCTACGGCACGGATTGCGCCGTCGTTCAGGCTGTATTCGAAAACTATCTTACTCCGTCCGTGGACGCATATTTGCAAGACTTGGGCATAGAAGTCGAGGACGTACTTATTCTGCGCAGAAAAATGAGCGTAGACGGCAAAAACGAGTGCAGAATCAACGGCAGATTGTCAACGTTGTCCGTTCTTAAAGGACTAACGGAACTTCTCGTCGACATACACGGTCAGCACGAGCATCAGTCCTTGCTAAAGAGCGCAAATCACGTCAAATTGCTCGATAATATCGGCGGCGCGGCTGTCGCAAAAGCCAAAGAAGAAGTCGGGGATTTGCACAAAAAATATCATTCGTTAAAGCGTGAATTTGCGAAATTCGGCAATGCGGACGAGAGAGAACGCCGTCTCGACGTTCTTACTTATCAGATTGACGAAATAGAAAAAGCCGACGTAAAAGACGGAGAGGAAGAAGAACTTTTGGCGCAACGCAAGCGTATTCGCAATATGGAAAAGATTCTTTCCGCATTGTCGGACGCAAAGCGCATTTTGGACGGATACGACTCGTCGAGCGTAAGCGCATCAATCAAAAACTGTTCCTCGCTCCTCGGTACAATATCATCGTACGACGACGCGATTGCGCCCCTGACCGACAGGCTTGACAGCGCAAAAGTCGAAATTGCAGATATAAGCGACACTCTCGAGGATATGCTTGAAAGGCTCGATTTCGACGCTCGTTCGGCTGAAAAAATCGAAGAAAGGCTCGAAGTCGTGCGCACGATTCTTCACAAGTACGGCGGCAGTTACGACGCATTGCAAAAGTTCTATCTCGAAGCGACAGAGCAGGCAAATATGCTCCAAAACGCATCGGAAACGGTTGAAAAACTCGAAAAAGATATTGCAAAAGCGCAAAAAGAATTGCTTTCGTCCGCCGCAAAACTTACGGAACTTCGCAGGAAAACGGCGGTAAAATTCGAAAAAGACATAACGAAAGAACTTTGCGACCTCGGAATGAGCGGTTCGACTTTCAAGGTCGATATTGCAACGACCGAAGACGCAGACGAAATAAGCGCAGACGGCGCAGACACGCTCGAGTTTTTGATTTCTCCCAACGTGGGAGAACCGTTGAAACCGCTCGCAAAGATTATTTCGGGCGGCGAAATGTCGCGATTTATGCTTGCGTTCAAAAACATCGTTGCAGGCATCGACGGCATAGGTACTATGGTGTTTGACGAGATAGATACCGGAATTTCGGGCAACATATCTGCGGTCGTGTCGGAGAAGATGTGCAACATCTCTCGCAATAGGCAGGTTATTGCCGTCACGCATATGCCTTCGCTTGCCGCTATGGCAGACAGCCATTATCTCATTGCAAAATCGACTCAAAACGGAAAAACGCTTACGCACGTCGATTTGCTCGAGGACGATACCGACGAGGTTGCGCGCCTTATCGGTGGAAACGATTACAGCAAGTATGCCGTACCTCACGCTCTCGAAATGAAAGCGTGGGCGCAAAGATACAAACAGTCTTTGTCGGAGAAGAAAAATGATTGACGGTCAAGTCGTAAACGCAAAGGCAATACACATCGTTTCGTACGTAATTTTTGCGATTCTGTCCGCATTGTTTCTTTGGGGATTGATTTTGTTTTGCAAATATATGTTTGTAGACAGGAAAAAGTTTTTCCTCGAGAGAAATAAATACATAAGGTGGAACAGCGTCTACGTCGGCGTCGGGCTTGCAGGTTCGGTGTTGTTTTGGTTGTTATTGCTTTGGCTGATATTTGACCCGACGGGAGACTTTAAGTCGCTCGGTACGCCCGAGGAGAATATGGTTTTGGCAATGGCGTTTTCCCTTATCGATTTGATGACGCTGTTTTTGCTTATATGTCCGCTGAATTGGAGAATACAGGTCGAAAGCGACTACTGCGTTTACACAAATACTTTCGGAATTAAGCACAGATTCAAATACGACAAGTTGGAATTGCAACCGTTCAGAGCCGTCTATAAAGGATATGCGGGCGGATTGTGGCGTTTTTCCGTCAGTTACAGGCAGGAAAACAGCGCGGTACTCGTGGCTGCGTGGCAAAGTTACCTTAAATCGCATCAAGAGACCGAACAAGCGGATTCAACGGAAATTTTTGACGTCTGAAATCGCAAAAACTTTGGAAAAAATCACATATAGCGTTCAATCCGTTTGATTTTTTGCCGCTAATGTGATTTAATTTATATGCGAGTTAGCCGGACGGTCGCATGAAATATTTGAGGAAAGTCCGAGCATCACAGGGCACGGGTGCCGGGTAACTCCCGGTGAAGGCGACTTCAAGGATAGTGCAACAGAAAAAAACCGCCGATTTTTCGGTAAGGATGGAAAGGCGAGGTAAAAGCTCACCCGCAATTTGGCGACAATGCGCGATGTAAACCCCACTCGATGCAAGATAGGGAACATAAAATGTGGCCCGCAAGTTCCCGACATCGCTTGAGGCGTGCAGAAATGTACGTCCTAGATAGATGACCGTCAAACACAGAACTCGGCTTACAGACTAATCTCGCTATGAAAAAAGAAGGCGCGCGAGCCTTCTTTTTTCTTTTATCCGCCTAAAAACTCTCTTTATGGCAATAAATAGAGTATGGTTTATGCAATTACCGTAGTTACCGTGGCGATTTTCTTCGCAATATATCTGCTGACGCGTGAAAAACCTCGCGAAAAAACGTTTTCTTGCCTTAAAGAAAGCGAATACAACGAGGCGTGCGACGAATACGCACGCGAATCCGCTTTGCCAAAAGAGGGCAGTTCGACAAAAGACAAGTATTATAAGCGCAATATAAAATTTATTGAGTTTTGCCTTAAAAACAAAAAATATAAAGGCGTTTTTGACGATTTTCTTGAGAATAAAGACGTTTTGCAACCTCTGTTAAAGATGAATTATTCCTCTCTTGCAAATCTTGCAAGCGTCGACAACGAGCCGAGATGCGTGAATCTTGCCAGATTTTGCCTTGCGCAATCGGACTACATTTTTATAGCAGACAGGGTAAAAACGCTTTTTGACGCGCAAAACAAGGTGCGAACGCTCTCTTTTTCTGAAATTATGGCAATGAAAGAGGCGTTTTTGTACGTTTTATTGGAAAAAACCTATTTTATATACAACGATTTGCGAACTATCGCAAAAGCAATGAAAATCGCAAAAAAATACGCCAAAGACGACGGTTTGCTTGCAAGCGATAAAAAATATAAAGATTATTCGAAGTCGAAATTGTTTTTGAGCCTTTGCGCGATAGAGTCGAATTACGGGGGAGAATCGCATAAAGGCGCGCTCGTGGACACGGCGGACAGAATATATCGTTGTTACACGAGGGTGGTAGATTCAATTCAATGCATATTGTATTACGATTTTTCGAGGCATTATTCGCCTCTCGAAATATTCGATAAATTCGAAAGTTTCGTAAACGCTACCGAAACGCAAAAAATCAATTTTTTGAGTTTGTTTTCAAAGTTGAGCGACAAAGAAAACATCGACGAATTTATGTATGCGGTAAGAGCGGAGAAGTATATGCAAACGTCGTCTGCAGGACATATAGATACGAGCCAAAAAACCTTCTTCGGTACGAGATTTTGTCTTGTCAAGCAAAAGGAAAACCTGTCTATGCTTGCCGTCGCTCTCAAATCCGACGCTTTTATGAAACTGTACTTTGACGATAAAAATAATGCCAAAAAGTTTAATACAATTACAAAAATCGTCGATTTTGAGAATACTTTTGAACCTGTATATAAGTTTTCAAACGTAAATTTCGGTTTATCTGTCAACGGAGACGTGCTGCGCGTATCCCCTCATTTGCCCAAAAACGTGGTTAGCGCGGATTTGGTATTTCAGGCAAACGACGTATATCATCACTTGAAAATAAAGCGCGGAGAACAGGAAAAACTTTATCTCGGGAACACCTTGCTTAAGGGAACGCATCTTGTAAAACTTGCAAAAAAGCCTTTGGACGTGACGGTGGTGGTTAAGGAATAGAAGCGATTAAAAAATAAAAACTCTTTATTCGTTTTTGAAGATTGCTTAAGTATCGATTTTCGCACGGATTTGAGTGCGTTTTTTACGTTTTTGCCGTGAAACGGAAAACGGCTTTTCGAGTTTGTGTCATAATTTGTTGACATAAATTTTTAAGTTTGTTATCATTTTTTAGTTATCACACGCACACGCAAGCGCGAGTGCAAGTTTTGTCAGGAGTATTTTATGAAAGAAAAGATGGACGGCATCAAAAATTCCGCTCTCGAGATGATAGAAAAAGCGTCTACGTCTGCGGAACTTAATAACGTCAGAGTCAAATATCTCGGCAAAAGCGGAGAAATCTCCTTGCTTATGAGAGATATGGCAAACGTTCCCAAAGAAGAACGACCTAATATGGGCAAACTCGTCAACGAGTTGAGAGGAGCGGTCGAGGGCGCGCTTAACGCAAAAACCGCTCAAATCGAGAGAGAAGAAAAACTCGCTCGTCTCAAAGCGGAAGAAATCGACGTGACGCTTCCCGCAGACAATGCCAAAGTCGGCACGCTTCATCCGCTCACGCTTATAACGAGAGAGCTTATCGATATATTTACGAGTATGGGCTTTTCGGTTGCGGAAGGTCCCGAAATCGAAAGCGATTTGTACAACTTCCAGTTGCTCAACGTTCCTAAAGACCATCCCGCAAGAGATATGCAAGACACGTTCTACGTCAACGATAACGTCGTTTTGCGTACTCAAACGTCTGCGGTTCAGGCAAGAATAATGCAATCTCAACAACCGCCTATCCGCATCGTATCGCCGGGAAAAGTATACAGAAGCGACGACGACGCGTCTCATAGCCCCATTTTCAATCAATTCGAGGGTCTTGCGATTGACAAGCACATCACGATGGGAGACTTGCAAGGCTGTTTGCAAACTTTTGCGGAAAAGATATTCTCAAAGGATACGAAAGTGCGTTTGCGCCCGTCCTATTTCCCGTTTACCGAGCCGTCTGTCGAGGTTGACGTAACCTGCTCTATGTGCCACGGCAAAGGTTGCAGAGTGTGCAAAGGCACGGGCTGGGTGGAGATTCTCGGCGCAGGCATCGTAAATCCTGCCGTTTTGGATATGTGCGGCATCGACAGCAGCGTATACAGCGGATTTGCATTCGGATTCGGTATCGACCGTATCGCTATGATAAAATACGGCATTCCCAACATCAAAATGCTCTATGAAAACGACGTGCGTTTTCTCAAACAATTCAACTAAGGAGGCGCAGATATGTTAGTTCCTATTTCTTGGCTCAAAGATTACGTCGATATTAACGTCAAACCCGAAGTTCTTGCAAAAAAACTCGTTGCAATCGGCTTTGAGGTGGAAGAAATCACATATCAGGAAAACAAAGCGACGAACGTCGTCGTCGGTAAAATCGTCAAAGTCGACAAACATCCGAATGCAGACCGTTTGCGCGTTACTCAAATAGACGTCGGCGCAAATACGATTCAAGTCGTTACCAACGTTCCCGTAGAAGGCGGCGAGACAATCGCAGTCGCTCTCGACGGCGCGAAACTTGCGGACGGACACGTCATCAAAAAAGGCGAATTGAGGGGAGTCGTGAGCGAAGGTATGCTTTGCGGACTCGAAGAAGTCGGCGTTACGGAGGACGACGTCCAAAATCAAAAACTCGGAGATATTATCAGATTCGAAGAAGGTACGGAACTCGGTCAAAACGCTCTCAAGGCACTCGGCTACGACGACGTTATTCTCGATATAGGCGTGACTGCGAATCGTCCCGACTGCAACAGCGTTTACAAAATGGCAAAAGAAGTTGCCGTTGCGCTCAAGACCTCTTGCAGAGAACCTGAAATCGACTATAAAGTTTGCGACTGCGGAGCAAAAGTTTCCGATATGGTCAGCGTAGAAGTGCAAAATCAAGAACTTTGCCCCAGATATATGGCGGCAGGCGTGAAGAATATCAAAATTTTCCCGTCCTCGCAAAAAATCAAATCGAGATTGCGCGCGGTGGGCATTCGTCCAATAAATAATATCGTTGATATTACCAACTACGTTCTTACCGAAATCGGACAGCCGATGCACTCTTTTGACAAGAGAGAACTCGAAGGCGACAAAATCGTCGTGCGCAACGCGCAAAACGGCGAAACAATCGAGACTCTCGACGGTAAGAAAAATAAACTCAACGATAGTATGTTGGTCATCTGCGACGCATACAAACCCGTGGCGGTGGCAGGCATTATGGGCGGAGAAAACAGCGGTATTCAACCCGATACCACGGAAGTAGTTTTTGAATCCGCAAAATTTGCTCGCGACAACGTGAGACGCACGTCTCGCGCACTCAATCTGCGTTCGGACAGTTCCGCAAGATTTGAAAAAGGCATCGATTTCGCATCGCAGGAATACGGCTTGAAACGCGCGTTGACGCTCGTATACCAAATGGGTGCAGGCGACATCGTCGAGGGCATTATCGACGTAAAGGTCGATTACCAAAAAGTGCGCGAAATTAAGTTCACGACCAAAAAACTTCAAGAGATTTTGGGCTGTAAAGTGCCGAAAGCCGCATTGATTCCCATACTCGAAAGATTGGGAATCGAAGTGGTCGAAGGGGATAAATGCCTCGTCGCAAGAGTGAAAGAGGACAGAGACGATATAGTCGGAGTCAACGACATCGCAGAGGAATTTATCAGAGTGTACGGCTATAGCCACATCAAACCCACTTTGTTTGAATACGCTACGCTGACGAAGGGCGGAATATCCGATAAGATGAAGTTTATCAACGTCATCAAGAACACTCTCAGCGCGTGCGGATTGTCCGAGAGCGTAACTTATTCGTTTACCTCTCCGAAGTTTGCGTCGCAACTCAATCTTGCCGCAGACGATAACGCTCGCAACGCAATCAAGCTCGTAAATCCGCTCGGAGAAGCGTTGAGTGTAATGCGCACGACTCTCACTCACAGTATGATTGAAACTTTGTGCTACAACGTCACGCACTTCAATAAGAGCGCAAGCCTTTTCGAGGTCGCAAACGTTTATTTGCCCAAGGAACTTCCGCTCAAGGAATTGCCTTACGAGCAAAGCAGACTTTGCATCGGTATGTACGGAGAGGGCGTTGATTTCTTTACCGTTAAAGGCGCGTTGGAGCAAATGTTCAAAGCGTTGCATATCGACGAGAAATACGAACGTTCGACGAGACCGTATCTGCATACTGGCAGAGGCGCGGAGATTATGGTAAACGGCAAAAACGTAGGATTTGTCGGAGAGATACATCCCGACGTAGCGGACAACTACGGCGTCGACAATTTCAGACTGTACGTTGCGGAGATTTCAATAGACGACATTTTTGACGGAAACGCACTTGAAAAGAGCAAATTCCGCGAATTCTCCAAATTCCCGATTATCGAAAGAGACCTCGCTGTCGTAGTTGACGACGACGTGCTTGCGGGAGATATGACTGACGCCGTTCTCGGTGCAAAAATCAAATATCTGACGGAAGCAAAAGTTTTCGACACATACAAGAGCGAGCAAATCGGACAAGGCAAAAAGAGCGTTGCTATGAGCTTTGCGTTCTCATCTCTCGAGCGCACGCTTACGGACGAAGAAATCGCAACCGAAATGGCAAAAATTCTCTCCGTACTCAAACGCAAAGTCGGAGCGAAAATCAGATAAGTCAACGATTCGTTGACGTAAGGAAAGTATGTTTGACCAAAAAAGTCTTAACACTCTCGAATATCCCGCAATACTTGCAAGATTGAGCGACTTCGCTCAATCGCAAGGCGGAAAGAAAAAGGCAAAAAGCCTCGTTCCTTTCGAGACCATAAGCGAAGCCGACGACGCCCTCAACGAAACGGCGGAAGCGGATAAAGTGTTGTTCGAATACTCGCTTTCTCCGAATTTTGCCGTTGACGATATTGCAGACGTGCTTGTCAAGGCAAAAAAAGGAGCGGTGCTTTCAATCCCCGAGATTTTGAAAGTCGGTAGGTCGCTTCGCGTTGCGCACAATATCAAAAGAACGCTTCTCAACGTAAAAGATTGCCCGATTCTTTACGATATGGCATCGAGACTTTACGAAAACGAGCCGCTTGAAAAAAGCATTTTCGAGGCGTTTTTAAGCGAAACGGAAGTGTGGGACAACGCTACGGCGGAGTTGAGACAGATTCGTATCCGCATACGCAAACTCAACGAAAACGTGCGCACAAAACTTCAAGTGTTTATCACGTCTCCGCAATATTCCAAATATTTGCAAGACAGCATCGTAACGATGAGAGGGGACAGATACGTTATTCCTCTCAAAAGCGATTTCAAGGGTTCTATTCCCGGTCTCGTTCACGACCAGTCGGCGTCGGGTTCGACTCTGTTCGTAGAGCCGATGCAAGTCGTCGAGCTTAACAACGAATTGAAAGTCGAGCTTGTCAACGAACAACTTGAAATCGAAAAAATTCTGCGCAATTTTTCGTCTACGATTATGGGTTGCGCAGACAACGTATCGTGGTCGTATCAAAATATCGTCGACCTCGATATGATATTCGCAAAAGCGCAACTCGCAAGAGAGTATCAGGCAATCAGACCTACGCTCAATAAGGACGGATACGTCAATATCCGTTCGGGCAGACATCCGCTTATCGATAAGCATAAAGTCGTTCCCGTGTCGCTTGCGCTCGAAAAAGAGGACAAAATGTTGCTCATAACTGGTCCGAATACGGGCGGAAAAACAGTTACGCTCAAACTTGTCGGATTGTTTACGCTTATGGCTATGAGCGGACTTTTCGTGCCTGCCAAACAAGCGGATATTGCCATATTCGACGGCGTTTACAGCGATATAGGAGACGAGCAGAGTATACAGCAAAGTTTGTCTACTTTCTCGTCGCATATCAAGAATACGATTGGAATTTTGAACGTTATCACTTCCGATTCGCTCGTATTGTTTGACGAATTGGGCGCAGGTACCGACCCGGGAGAGGGCGCGGCTCTTGCCGTGAGCATTGCGGAGCATCTCCTTAAGGTCGGGTGCAAATCGCTTATAACGTCGCACTTTAACGACCTCAAAGAATTTGCTTTGGTCACGAAAGGCGTCGTTGCGGCCTCGATGGAGTTTAACAGCGAAACGTTTTCTCCGACGTTCAAACTCGTTATGGGCGCAATCGGAGCGTCAAACGCGCTCGCTATCGCGCGCAAACTCGGCTTGCAAGAGGACATAGTCGAAAACGCAAAGAGCAGAATTTCCGCCGAAAAGCGTCAATTCGACACGGTTTTGACGGCGGCAGAGCAGACGAGAATGAAAGCGGCGCAACTCGTGAGCGAAGCGTCGATAGACAGAGAAAACGCCGCAAAAGCACTTAAAGACGCAGAGAACGAGAAAAAGCGTATCGAAGAAAAGCGCGAAAAACTCGACGAAAATATCCGCAAAGAGACGAAACGCCTCATCGAAAACAGCGTCGAAGAAGCGAACGAAGTGCTTGACAAAATCAAAGAGATTCTCAACAAGCCTCAAATCGAGGATAAAGATTTGTTCGAAGCGAGAAAACTCCGCAAACAACTTGAAACTATGTCTGCCGATTATGAAAAAGAGGCGGTCGTAGAGGACGTTCCCGACGATTCTCCGCTGAAAATCGGAGATAACGTTTTTGTCAAATCTTTGCAAAAGAAAGGAAAACTCGTGTCTATCAATCAAAGAGGAGAAGCGCAGATTTCCTTTGGAAAACTCACGACGAAAGTTAAAAAAGACGATTATTACAAGGTGAAGTGATGGTTGAAAACTATTCGCAAGCGGTTGAAGTGACGGTCGGCTCAAAAGCCAAAACAATGCAGTGGACGGGAATTTTCTTTTTGCTGTTTTCTTTCGGCTTTATAATGGTGTCCGCATTTTACAGCTGGTATTTTATGTTTGCGTTTGCAGTATTCTTCGCCGTAGGAATCGTCAACATACATTTTTACAACAGAGTTGCAAAAGAGTTTTTTTACGAGTTTTCTCCGACGAGATTTACCGTCGTAAAAAAGGACGTCGTAAACAAGCAAACGCCCGTTTTGTCGCTTATGCTCAAAGACGCGATTTCTTTCGGAATTATGACTGACGTTTTTGACGAGGGCAAAGGCAAAGACATTCTTTGTTGCGACAAAGCGTACGACAGAGGCGTATATCAAATAACGTTCGGCTTAAAAGACGGCACGACGAGAAAAGTGCTGTTTTCTCCCGACGAATATATGGTGGCTCTGTTGAACGAAGCATTTGAGAATGCAGACAAATAAACCGCATTAGATACTTGAAAAATGGATAAATTGATATATCTTGACAACGCCGCAACGACGAAAATATATCCCGACGTGGCGTCCGCGATTATGAAAGAAAGCGTGGACGATTTTTTCAACCCGTCGGCTCTTTATAAACCGTCCGTGCAGTTGTCTGTCAAAATTAAAAACGCAAGAGAAAGCATAAAAAACGCATTGCACGCTCCCGACGGAGAACTTTATTTTACGTCGGGCGGTACGGAATCGGACAATACGGCTCTGTTCTGCACGAGAAAGCCCAAAGGTAGCAGAATCATCGTAGGGCTCGGAGAACACGACGCAATCATCAATAGCGCAAATCAACTTTCCGCGCAGGGCTTCGACGTCGTATTCGCGCCTATTAAAACCGACGGTTCCGTTGACGTAGACGAGTTTAAGAATCTTCTAAACGACAACGTTTCGCTTGTGTCGATTATGCACGTCAGCAACGAGACGGGCGCAATCAACGATATTGCGCGACTTGTAAAACTTACGAGAAAATTTGCGCCTAACGCGGTTTTTCACAGCGACGGAGTGCAGGCTTTCGGAAAAATAAAAGTAAATTTGCGTGCGCTTGACGTTGATTTATACTCGATTTCCGCTCACAAAATACACGGACCGAAGGGCATAGGCGGACTGTTTGTCAAAAAAGGAACGCCTGTCAAGCCGCTTTTGTACGGTGGCGGTCAGGAAAAAGGATTCCGCTCGGGTACGGAAAACGCGCCTTGCATATTAGGTTTTGCAAAAGCAGTCGAGATTTGCTTTCAATCTTTTGCAGACGATATTGCGAAAAAAGCCGCATTTAAGAACGTGTTGCTCGAAAAACTCGAAAAGGAAATCGACGATGTTGTCGTCGTGTCTCCGAAAGACGCTTGCGCAGAGAGTATTTTGACGGTCGCTTTCAAAAACGTCAGAGGCGAAGTGCTTCTTCACGATATAGAGGACAAAGGTATTCTCGTCGGCATCGGCTCGGCTTGTTCGTCACATCACGAGAGCAGATTTAAGTCGCTTTTGGGGCTTGACGAAAGCCATAGAGACGGAATAATCAGATTCAGTACGTCTTATGAAAACGATACAAGCGACGTGGACTTTATCGTCGACACAATAAAGAACAGCCTTAAAAAACTTACCGAATACAAAAGGATATAGGATATATGCAAAAAGTTATTATAATTCGCTACGGAGAGATTTTTCTCAAAGGCAAAAATCGCGATTACTTTGAAAGCCTGCTTATCAAGAACATCAAACATTCGCTTTACGGCTTGAAATTTGATTTCACGCGCTCGCAAGGCAGGTATTTTGTTGAAAATTTCGACGTCGACGACGAAGCGGAGATTGTCGAACGTCTTAAAAAAGTGTTCGGAATTTACTCGCTTTCGATTGCGTATAAGGTCGAAACCAAAGCGGAGCAAGGTTTTTGCGATATAAAAGCGTGCTTAAAAGATTTGGCTGTGCGTACGGAAGAAGAATGCGTGCTTAAGAGTGCAAAATTCAGAGTAACCGTAAAGCGCGCGGACAAACGCATTCCGAAAGCCTCCTATGAAATTGCCGCGGAACTCGGCGGAGTCGTGCTTGCAAACACCTCGTTTAAGGTGGATTTGACCGATTTCGATTACGATTTTATGGTGGATATAAGAGAAAACGGATTTTCGTTTGTATTCAGCGATGTTATTGCCGGCGCAGGCGGACTTCCAGTCGGCTGTTCGAGCAAAGGACTTATGTTGCTTTCGGGCGGTATAGATTCTCCCGTTGCGGCGTATATGATGGCAAAAAGAGGAATGAAACTTTGCGCTATACATTTCTGCTCGCCGCCTTATACGTCGGAAAGAGCAAAAGAAAAAGTTATCGAACTTCGCAATATCGTAAGCAAATACGCCACCGATATAAAACTTTATATTGTGCCGTTTACCGAGATTCAAATGGAGATTCACAGAGTTTGTCCTGCCAAATTTATGATTACGATAATGCGCAGATTTATGATGCGCATCGCAACGATAGTCGCAAACAATACGGAGTGCAAAGCGATAATTACGGGCGAAAGCCTCGGTCAGGTCGCGTCGCAAACGGTTGAAAGTATGACTTCCACCGAAGATTGCGCGGGACTTCCTATTTTCAGGCCGCTCGTTGCTTTCGATAAAGAAGAAACGATGGCACTCGCAAGAAAAATCGGCACTTACGAGACTTCGATTGAACCGTTTGAAGATTGTTGCACGATATTCTTGCCAAAGAATCCTGCCATACATCCGAAACTCGACAGAGTCAGAGAGGCGGAAAAAGCAATGGACATCGACGCTCTCGTCAAAAAAGCGGTTGAGGGGATAGAAATAGTCTGAGAGTTTCCGATTTCGGAATAATAAACGAAAAAACCGTGGCGTTTGCTACGGTTTTTTACGTTTGGTATCGTTTGCGTTATTAAAGATTGTCATCGACGTAAACTTGTTTGACGATTGCGCTCAAGGCTTGCGGATTTGCGGTAACGAAACACTCTATACGATATTCAACGAGATTATAAAATGCAAGAGGAGTGTCGTAAATCTCTTTTTGAACGCTTTCGTCGTTGCTTAATTCGCACAAGAGCGTCTGACCGAAAATATCCGTTCGGTAAATTCTGTAAGTGTATATTTTTTGGGTGTCTAACGTCAAGACGACTCGATTTGCGTTTGCGACGGCTTGAAAATCAAAGTCGTTTACGGCATCGAAACAATCCGATTGTTCGATGAAAGAACCTACAGGGAAAACCTCGCGTTTTCGGTATTCTACAGGGGTGTTTTCCGTTGCAAGCAGAACTTGTTTTTTGCTTTGCAACGCATAGGTGTCTATGTCTTTGTATTCTATTTCGTTGTCGTGAGCAAACTTTTGAGGCTGATTCGATTGCTTTGAAATCGCTTTCCAAATCTCTTTGTTGTTTTGCGCAGGGTAACCACCGCCTCTTTCGTTTATTCCGACGTCGTTTCCGTGCCATACGCACACCGTATATGCTTCGTTATAACTCATACACCAAGCGTCGCTGTTTTTGCCGTCGGAGCGTTGCGCCGTGCCTGTCTTTGCCGCAACTTCGAAGGGAAGCGCAGACAACGTGCGCGCAGTTCCGTCTTTGACGGTATCTATAAGCGCGTCGGTAACGATGTTTGCGGTCGAAACCTTGACGACTTTCGTTTTTTGTTTGTCGGGTTCATATATTTTTGTTCCGTTATCCGTTATGCGTTTTATAAAACTGCTTTTGCAAAATGCGCCTTCGTTTGCGAAAGTGCAGTATGCGTCCGTCATAGAAAGAGGAGATACTCCTTTCGACGTTGCACCGAGCGCAATGGTAAAATTATGGTCAGAGTATTCTAATTTTAGCCCAAAATTAGAAATGTATTTGGCACTATTGTCTATTCCGACGTAACTTAACGTCTTGACGGCAACGCTGTTGAGCGATTTTTGAATCGCTTGTCTTACGGTGGTTTCTCCGAGATACACGTCGTTGAAATTTGACGGACTATAACCCGAATAATCGATTTTTTCGTCTATGACTGGAGTAGAAAGCGATACGATATTCATATCTATCGCAGGTGCGTATACCGCAACGGGCTTCATAATCGAGCCTGCCTGTCTTTTGACGTCGTAGGGTAACGTCGAGTAATATGCGACGATTGCGTTGTTTTCGTTGTCGGCAACGATTTGAACGCTTTCAACGTCGTCGTTTTCGCGCAACGACGAATTAAGCGCGTTATTATATAAACTTTTCTGCAATTCGACGTTGAGGTTGGTGTAAATCTTATATCCCGAATTGTTAAGCTGATATTTGGTTATTCCCAAAGAATCGCACACCTCGTCTATTACTTTTTTGACGTATGCGTCGCAAAATCCGCTCCCGTTTTTCGCTTTTTTGTCTTTTTGCGACTTAGTTATAGGAGTCGCGGACGCTTTTGCGCATTCTTCGTCGTCGATATATCCTTCTTTGCGCATTATCTCGAGAGTAAGGTTTCGTCTTGCGACGCAATCTGCTTCTTTTGCAAAAGGCGAGTATTTGCTCGGATTTTTAACTATGCCTGCAAGCGTGGCGCACTCTTGCAAAGACAATTCGTCTATCTCTTTGTCAAAATACAGTTGTGACGCTTGTTTTACGCCGTAAGCACCGTTTCCGAAGTAAATTACGCTTAAATACATCGCAAGTATTTCGTCTTTTGAATATTCTTTTTCGACTTTTCGCGCTATCGCGATTTCGTTGAGTTTTCTCTGAAAAGTCCGCTCGTTGCTCAAATGCGTGTTTTTGACGAGTTGTTGGGTTATCGTGGACGCGCCTTCTTTTACCGAATGCGATTTGATATTGCTTAACATTGCGCCGCCGATTCTTATCGGGTCGTATCCTTTATGTGAATAAAAACGCTTGTCCTCTAATGCGACGAAAGCGTTTTTAAGATTTTGCGGAATTTCGTCTTTCGTTAAATAATCGTCGGTCAGATAATCGATTTTGTCGTTGTTTATATCGTAAAATACGGGTTTTGCGGTTGCAGTAGGCAGTAGAGTGCGGTCAAGAGATACTCCGTCCGCCCATATTGCGAAGCCTGCCGCCGAAATCGCAACTGCGAGAATCGGCATCAACGTCAAAACGAGGACGATAGTCAGTACTATTTTTTTACGTTTTTTGCGTTTTTGCTCGTCCGGAAGAAGTTTTTTGATTTTTCGGTCGTTTTTCATCAAAATTATTATTGTTTTATGCGCTTTTTTTATGTATAATAATTTTTTGGATATAGAATCGCGCATACGCGCACATACGAAAGACGACGTCATATTAGGAGAATACGATGTTTTACAAAATCAATACATACGGATGTCAGATGAACGTTCACGAAAGTGAAAAAATTGCGGGCATACTCGAAAAAATGGGATACGCCGATTGTCCCGACGGAGAGAATCCCGACGTGATAGTTTTCAATACTTGTTGCATAAGAGACACGGCGGAGCGCAGAGCGCTCGGCAATATCGGCGTAACCAAAGCCGAGAAAAAACGTAATCCCGACCTTATTTTGGCTGTCGTGGGATGTATGCCGCAACAAGAAGGCGTTTCGGAAAGTCTGAAAGAAAGATACCCGTACGTCGACATCGTTCTCGGCACGAGAAATATTGCCGAACTCGGAGACGAGATAACCAAAGTCAAAGAGGCTCGTTCCCGTATAAAAAAGAGAAACGACAAAAAATATCGTTGCTTCGATACCGTCCAACCTCAAAATTATCTCGAAATCGACGAGAAAACTCCGCAGACGAGAACGAGTTTTCCGAACGCGTGGATAAACATTATCTACGGATGCAACAATTTCTGCACATATTGCATCGTCCCGTACGTCAGAGGAAGGGAAGTTTCAAGAGATATGAACAGCGTTCTCGACGAAGTGAAAAAGTGCGTCGCAGAGGGCTACAAAGAGATTACGTTGCTCGGTCAAAACGTCAATTCATACGGAAACGACGTTGACGACGAAAACGTAAATTTTGCAAATTTGTTGCGTGAAATCGACAAAATCGAAGGAAAATTCCGCGTAAGATTTATGACTTCGCATCCGAAGGATTTGAACGACGATATTATCGACGCAATGGCAACATCGAGCAAGATTTGCAACAATCTGCATCTGCCCATTCAAGCAGGTTCCGACAAGGTGCTTGCAAATATGAATCGCAGATACGACAGCGAAAAGTATCTTCAAACCATAGAAAAGTTGAGACAGCGTATGCCCGACATCGGCATTACGACGGATATTATGGTGGGATTCCCGACCGAGACGGAGGATGACTTCCAAAAAACGCTCGAAATAGTGGAAAAAGTGCGTTACAGCAATGCGTTTACCTTTATTTATTCTCCGAGAAAAGGCACTCCTGCCGCAAAGATGGAGCAGATTCCTTATGCAATCAAACAAGAGCGCATTTCAAGGCTTATAAAACTTCAGAACAAAATTACGAAAGAGATTTCGGATACGTTTATAGACAAAGTTTTCGAGGTCCTGTGCGAGGACGTCGCTCCCAAATACGAAGGTATGGTATGCGGAAGAACTGAGGGCGGCAGGCTCGTAACGTTCGAGGGTACGAAAGACGATATCGGCAAGTTTTTCAACGTGAGAATAACTCAATCCAAGTCCGCTTCGCTTTTCGGGCATAAGGAGGTTGAATGATGGAAATCGACCGCAATAAACTGACACCTATGATGAGAAAATATTTTCTCATCAAAGACAATTATCCCGATTGTCTGCTGTTTTTCAGACTCGGAGATTTTTACGAGATGTTTTTTGACGACGCCGTGACTGCTTCGCGCGTTCTCGACCTTACTCTTACGGGCAGAGATTGCGGCTTGGGGGAGCGCGCTCCTATGTGCGGTGTGCCTTATCACGCCGTCGACAATTATATAAGAAAACTTATAGAAAACGGCTACAGAGTGGCTATTTGCGAACAGTTGAGCGACCCTGCCAACACCGCTAAAGGCGAGTTGGTGGAACGTGACGTCGTGAGAGTCGTTTCGAGCGGAACCGTTATGGAAGAAGATATTCTCGACGAGCGTTCGTCCAACTATCTTTGCTCCGTTTTCACTCAATCGAACGCTTTCGGAATCGCGTGGACGGACATTTCCACGGGCGAGTTCAACGTTTACGAGTATGAGGGAGAGAATTATCTCGACAAACTGTCCAACTTACTCGGAAGCATATCTCCGAGCGAAATTATATGCAACGAGGACTTTCTGTCAAAATATCAAAAGACGCAATTCTTCAAAGCGAGCGAAAAGAGGGCGCATTGCTATCATCAATTCGCATACGGATTGAACGTGGCTACAAAGAAGATTTGCTCTACGTTCAACGTTCCGTCGCTGGAGGTTTTCGAAATCGAAAATCGTCCTTATGCGGTTTGCGCCACGGGCGGTTTGCTCGAATATCTTGCGCAAACTCAAAAACGTTCGCTCGCACAATTAAATAAAATCGTATTTTTGCACGACAAGTCGTTTATGATGCTCGACAATTCCACTCGCAGGAATCTCGAACTCACTCAACGCGCAAGAGACGGGAAGCGTCAAGGCTCTTTGTTGTCCGTTCTCGACAAGACGAATACGGCTATGGGCGCGCGCACGCTCAAAAGATGGATTGAGCAACCGCTTCAAGACAGCGAACAGATTAACGCTCGTCTCGATGCAGTCGAAAACCTGACGGAATCCAAAGCAATCAGAGAACGACTCGGCGCGGCATTGCAACAAGCGCGCGACCTTGAAAGATTGAACGGTCGCCTCGCATACGGCAACGCAACTCCAAAAGATTTGTTGTCGATTAGCGATACGCTCGAGGTTATTCCTCAAATAAAACTCACACTGAAAGAGGCAAAAGCGAGTATGCTCAAGCATATAAACGCCGATTTGGACTCTTTGAAATCCGTTTGCGCCACGCTTCAAAGCGCGCTCGACAGAGACGGAGTAAACAGCTATAAAAACGGCGGTTACATCGCAAAAGGTTATGACGAGACTCTTGACGGAATGCGCTCGATAAAGACGTCCGCAAGGGAGTGGCTTGCAAATCTCGAAGCAAGAGAAAGAGACGAAACGGGTATTCGCACTCTGAAAGTCGGCTACAACAAAGTTTTCGGATATTATATCGAAGTGTCGAAGTCTTTTACGGACAAAGTACCGTATCGTTACGAACGCAAGCAAACGCTTGTAAACGGAGAGAGATATATTACGGCGGAACTTAAAGAATTAGAAGAAAAAATCCTCTCCGCAGAGGCAAACGTGCAGATGCTCGAGGACAAAATTTTCGGAGAACTCAAGTCGCTTTGCATAGAGAATTTTGCAAAATTGCAGTCAAACGCAACCGCGCTCAGCACGCTCGATTGTCTGCTTTCGTTTGCAAACGTTTCCGTTGCCAACAAATACGTCAAACCGCTTATAAACAAAAAAGTCAAGAGCATAAATATATCCGACGGCAGACATCCGGTTGTCGAGACGTTGCTCGACAAGGGTGCCTATGTGCCTAACGACACGCTTCTTGACGATTCGGACAACAGAACGATGATTATCACGGGTCCAAATATGGCAGGCAAAAGCACTTATATGAGGCAAGTCGCAATAATTACGTTAATGGCGCACATCGGCTGTTTCGTGCCTGCAAAATCTGCGGAAATTTCGCTTACCGACCGTATATTTACGAGAATAGGCGCAAGCGACGATTTGAGCGGCGGACAAAGTACGTTTATGGTGGAAATGATAGAGGTTGCGACCATTTTGAATTATGCAACCGATTCCAGTTTGCTCGTTCTCGACGAAATCGGCAGAGGCACGTCCACGTTCGACGGACTTTCAATCGCGTGGGCGGTTCTCGAATACATAACGAAAAATATTAAAGCAAAAACTCTTTTCGCAACGCATTTCCACGAACTTACCGAACTCGAGGATTTGGAGGGCGTAAAGAATTATCGCGTTCTCGTATCGCAAGTCGGAGACACAATCGTATTCCTGCACAAAATAGTGCGAGGCGGTGCGTCGCAAAGTTTCGGTATCGAGGTCGCATCGCTCGCAGGCGTTGCAAAACCCGTTATCGAACACGCAAAAAACATTATGCATTCTCTTGAGGAAGATTCCAAAAACAGAGATACAAACGAGATGTTGCTTTCCTCGGCAAAGAAGAACGTTACCGCGCAGGTAAGTTTCTTCGACGCAGGCGAAAGCGCGATAGAAAAGCAAATCAGAGATACGGACGTCAACAATCTCACGCCGCTTCAGGCGTTGACAATCTTGAGCGACCTCAAGAAACAGTTGGAAGATTGATAAAATTTCGGAGTGAATATGAGCAAAATCAATATATTACAACCAAACGTTTTCAATATGATTTCGGCAGGCGAGGTAGTGGAACGCCCCTCGTCGGTCGTAAAAGAACTCGTTGAAAACTCCATAGACGCAGGAGCAACGAGCGTCGATATTTACGTCGAAGAAGGCGGTCTCAATAAGATTCAAGTGAGCGACAACGGCATCGGAATCGAAAAAGAGGACGTTAGAACCGCGTTTTTGCCGCACGCGACAAGCAAACTTTGCAAAATTACGGACCTTGACAGTCTCTCGACTATGGGATTTAGGGGAGAGGCTCTTGCAAGCATTGCTTCCGTAAGCAACGTTTCGCTCGTTACGGCAAGCAAAACACAAAAATCGTCCACGCAAATCACGTTGAGCGCAGGTCATGTTGCGTCGGAGGGACAAAGCAATCGCTCCGAAGGCACTCTCATAAGCGTCGAAAATTTGTTTTTCAATACGCCGGCAAGATTGAAATTCCTCAAAAAGGCGTCGAGCGAACTGCATTATATTCAAGACGTAGTAAAAACTCTTATCCTTGCAAATCCGAGCGTTTCCGTTACGCTCTCAAACGAGGAAGGAGTTCTGTTAAGCAACGAAGGCGGAAGCCTCGAGGACGCAATATATTCGGTATACGGAGCAAAAAACGCAGACCGACTTCTTCCGATTATCGAGAATCAAAGAGGAAATATCAGAGTTACGGGGTATACTTCTGCCGTTGATTTTACCAAGCCGAATCGCACTTATCAGTCGATTATCGTAAACGGCAGAGCCGTTCAAGACGCTACTATTCAGACGGCGGTGGAGCGTGCATACGCCGATTTTCTTATGAAACGTACATATCCGATGTTTATCGTAGACGTATTGATGCCGTTTGAGGACGTGGACGTTAACGTTCATCCGTCGAAAACGGAAGTACGATTCAGAGACAAACAAGCCGTTTTTAGTGCGGTGTATCACGCAGTTTCGGATACGATTACTCAAAGTTTAAGCACGGTATCTTACGGCTTCGACACGACCACAGACTTCGAAAATACGCCGAAAACAAGCGGCATTTTGGCGTCGGCAAACGATGTCGAACCTGAAAAACACGATGTTTACGAACAAACACATATCGATACGTCAAAACTTTTCAGCGGAAAAACTCAACCTAAAAATTATTCTGGAATCGATTTTTATCAAACTCGACCGATTCAACCGTCAAAGTTAAACGATTCGACGATAAATTATTACGATACGGATTTTGCGAATAGTTATAAAAGCAATTTATTATCTGTTGACATCGATGCCGAGTATTCTAAAAAACCACATATTTTGGAACACGATGATTCCGTCGATGAACAAATATCTGTTTTTGACGGCAAAATCGTAGGGCAGATTTTCGATACGTACATTATTTGCGAGCGCGGAGATTTGGTTTATATTATCGACCAACACGCCGCACACGAGCGCATTCTTTACGACAATATCGTCAAAAAATTCAATGCGGAATTTGCGCAACCGCTTTTGATTCCGTACAAATTGTCCCTCACGGGCGAGGAAGAAGAATATTTTGACAAAGTTTTGCCAAATCTTACAAAGCTCGGTTTTGAAATCGAAGTCAACGGTTCGAGTTATCTTATCAAAGCCGTACCCGAACCCGTTTCTAAAATCGATTTTGCAAAATTTTTCTCGGAATTATTTGCAAATATGCTAAACGAAAACGAATTGACGCTCGAATCGTTGCTCAAAGACAAACTCTGCCAGCAAGCGTGCAAAGCTGCAATAAAAGGCGGAGAATCGCTTTCGAGAGCGCAAATCGAAAGAGTTATCAAAAATTACGTCGACGAAAACGGCAATCTTCCTACGAAATGCCCGCACGGCCGTCCTGCCGTCGTTGCATTCAGCGCTCGCGACATCGAAAAAATGTTCAAACGTATCGTCTAATATAATATATGGATAATATAAAAGATAAAAATACCATATTATATCCGCCCGTGTACATCGCAGGTCCGACTGCTTCGGGCAAAAGTGCGCTTGCCGTCAGATTGGCATCCGTATTCGATTCCGTTATTATTTCTGCCGACAGTATGCAGATTTATCGAGGACTCGATATAGGAACGGCAAAAGAAAGCGTCGAGATTCGCAATAAAATTCCGCATAAACTCATCGACGTCGTGAATGCAAACGAAGAATTTTCGGTTGCGGAATTTGCGCAAATGGCAAAAGCCGAAATATCAAACGCTCAAAATTGCGGAAAACTTCCGATAATCGTCGGCGGCACGGGATTATATTTTGAATCGTTGCTTTATCCGATGAGCTTTGCAAATACAATAAAGAATCCCGAATTGCGCGAAGAATTGCAAGCCGAATTGCAAAAAAACGGCGCACTTGCAATGCATAACAAACTCGAAAGTTTAGATAAAGAAACAGCCGACAGATTGCACGTCAACGACACGAAGCGAGTCGTTCGCGCGCTTGAAATCATTCTGTCTACAGGCAAAACGCTTGCGCAAAACAGCGACGAACGCCAAGAACCCGACGTGATTATGATTGCGCTCGATACCGATAGAGCCGCTCTTTACGAAAGAATTAACGAACGAGTCGACAAAATGTTCAATGACGGTCTCGTGAACGAGGTCTTGAGCGTCGGAAATTTCGATTATCAATCGATGCAAGCAATCGGATACAAAGAGTTTGCGGCGTGTCATTATCAAAAAAACGATGGCGAATACGTCGTTGACGACGAAGAACTTGCGCAGATAAAAGATAAAATCAAGCAACATACACGCAATTACGCAAAACGCCAACTCACTTGGTTCAGAAAATATTCGTTTGTAAAATGGTTTGACGTAAACGACCAAGACGGCGCAATCGCGTATTTGACGCAAGAAATCGAAGCAAAATCTAAACGTCAAGGCTCCGAATGCCAAAAAATTTGACTTAAATAAGCACAAAAAAAACGATAAATACTTTCTGGAAACGGTAAAAATATGGACAAAAATTCTGCAAAACAACTGATGATTCAGTCCGAAATCGAGCTAAAAGAACAATTTGCTCGTCTCGACGATATTGCTTTATACAATCAACAAAAAGTTCTCGACGCCTACAAAAATCAATCGATACAAGCTCGTCATTTGTTCGGAACCACGGGTTACGGCTACGACGACATCGGTCGAGACACGCTTTGCAGGCTTTATGCCGACGTTTTTCATACGGAAAACGCAATCGTTTCTCCGAATATCGTGTCGGGCACGCACGCTTTGACGCTTATGTTATTCGGCGTTTTGCGCCCGGGAGATACGCTTTTGGCGGTTTCAGGAATGCCTTACGACACGTTAACCGACGTAATTTTGGCGGAAAATAAAGGCTCGCTAAAAGATTTCGGAGTAAATTTTGAAAAAATCGACTTGAAAACCAATCCCGATTTAACGCCAGAATTCGATTTTTCGGCTATCGAAAACGCGCTTAAATCACGATTTATTAAAGCCGTTTTTGTCGCAAGAAGCCGCGGCTATAGCTTAAGACAGGCAATCAGCGTCGAAAAAGTCGGCAAAATGATTGAATTTGTGAAGAAAATCAGCCCCAAAACGCTCGTTTTGGTCGATAATTGTTATGGCGAATTCGTCGAAAAAATCGAGCCTACGGACGTCGGCGCAGACCTTATTGCGGGTTCGTTAATCAAGAATATCGGTGGCGGAATCGCACCTACAGGCGGATATATCGCAGGTAAAAACGCGCTTGTCGAACAAGTTTCGTATCGTTTGACCGCGCCGTCGCTCGGTATGGAAGAAGGTTCGTACGTTTACGGTTATTTACCGTATTATCAAGGCCTTTTTTTGGCACCTTCGGTTGTCAAAAACGCGCTAAAAGGTTCGCTTTTGTTCGCAAAAGCATATACAAAACTCGGTTTCGAGACGCTTCCGCGCGACGATATGTATCCGTATGACATCGTAACGAGCATTAAACTCGGTTCAGCCGATAAATTGATTGATTTTTGCGGCGCAATTCAGGAGATTTCGCCCATTGACAGCAACGTTAAACCTATGCCGTGGGATATGCCCGGTTATCAAGACCAAGTTATTATGGCTGCAGGCGCATTTGTGCAAGGTTCTTCGATTGAATTAAGCGCGGATTCTCCGATAAAAGAGCCGTATATCGTATACGTTCAAGGCGGTTTGACGTACGAACACGCATATTTAGCCGTTCAACATACGCTCGAAACGCTGAATTTTGACTGAAAAACAGCCGTTTTAGCCGTAATTTTAACCGCTAAAATCACGGTAATATGTATGGTAATATGTATGGGATAACATACGGTAAAATCAAGTGTAAAGTCGGCAGTAAAAATAGCGGAAAAACGGTAGGCAATATAGAAAAAACGTATTGTATCAAATGCTATAAAATGCGTTTTTCAAATGCATTTTACGGCAAATACGACATAAAATCTTGTTAAAATCAAATCGTTTGAAAGTAAAATTGAAATTAAATATCGGATTTGATTTTGTTGTAATTCCTCTGTTTACTGGCAATTTTGCGCCTTTCTATGCGTAAAGCTCGTGTTTTGCGAATAGATTATATACGGGTCAATACTCGATTTTCATAGCTTTTTTGCTTCGGTAATACGTTATGCCCTTGCCGTCATTCTTGTAAAGCTCGAATTCATCCCCCAAAGATTCTTCAAACGTTGCCGTGTCCACACAATATATCTCCTTCTCTTTGAATTGCAAATTCTGTGTATGATGAAATCTTTTCTTTCCGTAGCCTACTTCACTCAATTCAGACTTGCTCATATATTTAGACAAATAACTTACAACTGCGCCTTGAGATATATCGTTCCCGTCCTTGTCCTTTCCCTTCGGAAGAATTGCGCACGTCGCAAGTCCGTAATTCCAAAACGGAAATTCAAATAATGCCGCACCTGTATTCGAATACATCCACTTCCCGTTCCTATCCTTCATCTGTCGTAACAGAAACGGTTTGGACATCGATACAAATCCGTGTGCGTGTAACGCTTTTTGCCCGTATTCGTTTTCTCGCTTGTGTCGTTCCCACACAAGCAGAATTTTTACGTTTATATCGAAACGTTGCATTTTCTTTCTGCAGTACGTCCAAAGCTCTTTAATTTTATCGTCGTCGAATCTGTCTACTTTCTTCGGGTCGCAAGTCAGAGTTATAAAATAGTCCCATTCGTTGCTTTTCGCATATCCCCAGTATTTATCTATGCTTTGCCTCGAAGAATTTGACATATTCTCCAAAAACTTCGCATTCGATGCATTTTCATCTTTCGGGAACAGCATTCCGTCTATCTCTATATAGTTCCTGCCACCGGTGTTCTCTTGATTTACGCTCTCATCTATGCATCTCAATGGATTGTCAAAACGTATTATCTCCACTTCTCCGTTTGGAAATCTGTTAATTATCGTGTTCTTCAGACTCCAATGCTTATATCCGATTATCTTGCAATTTGCACGGCAAGTGCAAGTTGCGCAATAGTTTTTATATATGTATCTACGATTCTCGTTACTTGCGAGTTTCTTTTCGGCAGTAACATAATCGTGATAATTAGCTTCCTTTACATCAGGAAGCCATATCGGAGTCATTTCTTCACGCTTTACGCAGTTATGTAATAGAGAATTCAAGAGTGCGTTCATTTCCAGCCTCCGTGACCTTTATGTTTGCGCAGTATCAAGTGCGCAAACATTTTTGCCTTCGGCTTTCGTCGGCGCACCGGCACTGCTCCTTGTGCGCCGTCAAACTTCCGAGGGCAAAATATGGTTGTTTTCGCTTTCGCTCAAACCGTTATATTTTTTTGCAACCAAGCCGTGCAACATAAATGTTACACGGACTTGCAAGATTGTAATATTTCCCCGATGTCAAGGGGCATTCCGTCCCGAAAATAATTTGCCGGGCAAATTATTTTTGCCTTATCCTTGACATCAGGACAGGCTCATTCGTCTTTTCCGAGGTATTGCATCCAATCTCTTACAAAGTAGCTGTTTAGTTGCAAAAGCTCCTCTAAACTCGCCTTATCGGTCTTAAATGTGGGTATATCTTTTATTCCCACCGATGTTTTGGATGATTTCATTCTGAAGAAGCTTGCAAGCGCATCCGAGGCAAACACACCGCTGAAGATTTTCTTCGGCATTATGTTATACTTCTCTTTTCTTTCTTCATTGATAATCAGATGTTCGACTTTGCAACCGAACGTGTTATACGATTTGACGTAATGATTGTTTATCGCAGTTGCGATTTTCTTCATCAGATACATCGTCAAGTTCATATCCCCACGGTCGTGACGATATTTATAATACCGATTTACAAATCTCGGCACGATAAGGTTGAACATCAATTCTTCTATATCAAAGAACGGCATCAACATCTTTATCGAATCAACCGAATCGATTCTGACGTTGTCGCCTATTTCTTTAAGGTCCGCATTTATGCTCCCGGTTCTCTGCATATCCATATACGCAAAGAAAAATTTTCTATTGCGAATCGTAGCAGGATGTCGTGACATCTTGAACATCGCATTGAAGTTGTCATTCTTCTGATTCACTTCTTCGGAAGTCTTTTTAAGCTCGAGGTTTTCGAGCATATTCCCTCTTTCTTTATCCCCTTCGGTATAAGCTAAAACACCAAACTCAAAACTGTCTTTGAATTTGTTGTTTTCGTCGAATTTCTTTCCGAGTCGCAACATATCGTTATCCAGTATGTGCGAGTTCATAGACGGACACTCTGAATCAAACGTCGGAACCTCAAAGAAGTCCGTCATCCAGAGCGGGAAGTTCCCTGCATCGTCTATCACGTCTTTTGTCACAACGGCATAATTCGAAATAATCATACTCGTCGTCATAGAATAGATAAAATACGCTTGTGCATAATCACGCAAAGCGTCGTAAATACTTTCAAATTTCAAAGCGTTATCGTACCAAGTACCGTACTGCGCAACGTCATACCCCCACAGTATCGGCTTAAGCTTTCCTCTCCGGACGGCTTTGTCGTAAAACATACGATATTTTTCATCGGTAAAATAACGTTCTCCGGATTTCTTCAGATTATCGAAACACGCTTCGATGCTTTGAAGATTGTAAAGCGTAGGACGTATAACACGTCTTTCGACAACCACACTGAAACAGTTTTTCTTCTCGACAACGTGTTCGTTCATTCGATATTTCATATCTTGCTCGAACTCTACCCACGGAAAGTCCGGAAAAGCAAAATCTACTTCGCTCATAATGTCTTTCGCATCGTCACGAATCTTTTGTTGTTGAGATAATATAACATCGGTCATCGTTAAGGTCTTGCCTGCGCCCATAGTAGCAAAGAAGATAACGAACGTCGATAAGGTTTCGATAATCTTCCGATTAAGCATTTCACGACGGCGTAAACGTCTATATCCGGTCTTTTTACGCCAAATCGAAACAACTACCAAAGCCACTATTATCCACACAGCAATCGGCACACGAGATAATACGGACAAGTCAACGAAAAGTTTATAAACCGCAATATAAGCCGAAGAACTGAAACCTCCGAGCATCGTGTAGTAAAAAGCGAAGCACTCTATAGCTATCGTCACTACATTAAGCGAAAATGCTATGATAATACACCACACCACTTTCCATAGTCTTGATTCCTTAACGAATTCGGCAAATTCTTTTATTGCAAAAGTGACAGGACCTATTACCTTATTCTCAAACCGTTTATAAAGAATTAAGGGCTTTGTTTCTGCGCCGTAGTCAACGTTCTGACCTTTCAAGTTCAGAGCGATTAATAGCCATATAATCAGAGCAAGCGGCACGCCTACAAACAAAACGTAGAACAACACATATCCGCCAACCCAAAGCGAATGAAAATATCCGACTATATTCTCGAGGTCAAAAAGTTTGTGAATAAAATTTTGAGACTTTTCAATCAACGCTGAAAAATCAAGAGGAAGAATGCCCTCGAGCTTAACGTCGGAGATTTCAAAAACACTTTCAGCATTGAACGTATATTCCAAAGAAAACACTTTGCAAAACAAACCTGCAACGGCAAGACCTAAATCTCTACAGGACTCCGCAAACCTTATGTAGGATTCTCTAAAGCAGAAAACGCCGAGCAATATAAGCACGACGGCAATTCCTGCGCAGATTAAATTTTTCAAAATGTTTTCTTTTTTCATTATGCGTGTATGAATGTGTATACAACGTATCCGAGGAGAAATGCGGAAAGTATTAATCCGATAATCCTAAAGACACTTATCCCAACTTTCTTTTTGTTGACATTCATAGATTATTTTCTCCGTGATTCGTTCTTTTTACGAGGTTTATTCGTCGTTTTCTTTTTGACAACGACTTTCTTTCCTGTTAGTTTTGACACGATAAACAGGAATATCAGAAGCGCAATTATACCGACTATGATTCCGGCAATGATAGCGAATGTTTTGCTGTTCTGTGTAAACCACTCGCCCAAGGTACCGAACACGTTTTTAATTATATCTACATAAGCTTTTGCGGCGTTTCTTGCGCCGACACCGGTCCTCGAGGAATTGTCATAAATGTCGTTCGAGCCGTTATGAGCAATAAACGCTTCGATTACACCGGAATCGACATAGAAGGAATAATGATACGCCTGATAGACGTCGAGTGAGCCGATGACATCGTTCCATATGGTTTGAACCCACCCGTATTGATAGTCCTTCAGAAGCTTGTTATAACTCTCTTTCGAAAGCACACCGACGTTACGAATGGAATCGACAGTCCCCTTATAGTTCGCTTGCGACGAATCGCAAAACTCGAACATAAACTGTGAGAACGATTTTGTAAGAGGCATCATAACGTAGCCGAAATAGCCGTATAGCTCATAATCTCGATAGTCCATTACTTCGGGGAATTTCTGCTTTATACGATTGAAAAAATATTCGTAACCGTCGTTTCCCGAAGGCAGAATGCCGTCTCGAACGTATGGATAATAAAAGTCTCGGAAGCTCAAATTGCAATCGAGATAAATGTCTTGCGTTTTACCGTCCGCGGTCTTTGACGAAAGCCAAACAGACTTAAAATAATAAGCCTTATAAATATCCTCATTTGCATCGTATTTGAACGAATCGCAAGCAGATTGCATAACCGCCATAGTATTGATGCCGAGAGCTGCTCGAGCATCTGCCACTCGTATTATGCCGTTTACGACTGGTACGTCTATGTATTCCGTTACTGCCGAAGCAAACGGTGTCGATTCGATGCGTTTCAAATATTGAATCTGAACACGTTGTACGTTGTAGTTATTGATAACGTTTTCGGCTTCTGCTTTTTTATCTCCCAAAGCATCGAGAGATTCCATATTAGACATTTTCGACAGAACGTCATATACAGACACCCTCGAAGAATCGAGCTTATCTGATACAGAAGCATTTTTTTGGAATAACCTTGACGTACTTCTTATAAAGTATCGGATATATGGCGATGGCGGTTTAACAACTACATCCAACGAATGACCACCGTTTATAAGCAAATTCGCACCCTCAAATGCGTATGCTCCTAACGTTTCATATCCGTCCGTGCGATAAATAATCAAAAACGGACTGCCATTCGGTGCCGTAGCGTCTTGCTTATAGTTAACAACTCCGATTTGCGTATCGGAATACTCAAAGCGCTTAAGCATTTGAATCTCATTCTGAACGCCATTTGTTGTCGTATGCAATACCACAACATCCATAACCGGATTAAACGTCTTGCCGTCGGCGGAACACTCGTAAAGCACAAACGACTGAATGTAAGCAGATGCATTATCTTTTTCAAATTCGGGTTTTCTCAAGTTAAGACGAAAAACCAAAGTATTAATATCGCTTTTAAGAACGCCTGCCCCCAACTCAAAGGCAAAGTTTTCTCCCGTAACGGGATATTCGCGTCCTGCATTCTGAATCGTGGTATCACGATAAAAATTAGTGGAATCAATGGTATCGTAATTCAAATACGAATTGCTATGTACTATTGCCACGTTATCGCTTCCTGCATAAGCTATGTTCGATTGCGTTGAAAACAGCATACAGAAAAGAATGCCTACTATCAAAAATGCCAACGCTATAATAGTTCTGTTTTGTATTTTCGTTTTCATCAGAAAATAATCTCCTTTGTATCTATAGAAACGCTTTTAACGTTGCGAGCCAAACTGAAGCCGATAACGATTATTTCTCCGCTTCCAGATTTGATAAGCAAAGAAAACATATCCTTGCTGTAGTCTATCGAATCTTCATCGACATATATTTCACGTTGGGGATACAAGAGATGAAGAAGTGACGTAACAGTATTTTCTTTGGGGGTTATCGTCATACCGTTTTTCGTAAGGTTCAACTCGAGACACGAATATACATCGATATTTGATTTAGACCAAGTATGTTCTTCATAATCGACATAGAACACGAAGTCATTGCTATCGGAAAAACTTAGGTTATATTCGTAAACCATATTTCCTTCCGATGTTCCTGCAGGAAATAGAACCTCTATAGAAAGAGGCTTATTTTTACGAACAGAAAAACCGTAAGCATCTTCAGACGTTACTGTGTCGTTGTTTATTCGAACGCTGAAAGTCGACACATCAGAGCTGTTTTGCTTATTTCCGAACATAACGGCAAAACCTGCTATTGCACCTACGAGCAATAGCAGAGCTAAAACCGTGATTATAATTTTTGAAATCGAAGTCTTACGTTTTGCCATATTTTACCGTTTAGAAAATTAACCCCGTGTTATCCAACTCGACATTTGTTACGGCGACTGAATAATCTACGGTTCCGATAGAATACACAAAGCTTTTTCTGAAGGTTCCGAAGCAACCGTCCACTTGATAAAATTTGTTTGAGGAGCCACATTCAGACAAAGATTCTTGCATTTGGTTTCTCAGAGCTTTTGCCATAGCACCTGACCCAAAAGAACCTTCGGTAAGCATTGCATAAATTGACGAAAGCGATGTATCGAAACTATTTGTCGTAGTATGGTCGAGTTCTTTAGAAAGAGTTGTAACGGAACTATACGAACCGCTTTTTACAAAGCTATAGAACGAGTTTTCGCCATAATATACGCCGTATGTACTGGCGTTGGAATAGCTCTTATCAATCGTATAAACCGAATACACAGGAGAAACGATGCAACGATATGTATATCCTTCAGACATATCGATGACTGCCACATCCGAATACTCCGTTGAATCTGTTTTACGCTGAAGTTGACAAGTTAAATCAATAACTTTCTTCTCATAATCTACCGTCGCCGTAGCCGATATATCTGAAGATTCACGAGAGGAACAAGTGATTACGATTTGCTCTCCGAACGCCTGCTTGCACGTTACCGTAGCGGTTAATGCGCCGTCAGATGCCGGAACTATCGTCACATAATCGGTAACGCTTTTGCCGGTAGCCCACGCAGAACTTGCATTTTTGAATGCAACACTCCAATCGACGGCTTTATTGTCCGCATCGTTAGGTTCGACGGTTGCCGTAATGGTTCTTGTTGTACTGCCGTCGGCTGAAGTCGTAGCACTTCCATACAAAAGCGATATGCCACATTCTCCCTGCGTTTCAATGATGACAGAATCGTCGGGTTTATCGGACATATCCTTCGGAAGGACCTGATTGTCGGTAATGTTGTTATGGCGCATACCAAGCACGATGCTTAATACGGCGCCGAGTACGAAAACGGCACACAGTACGCTTATTCCGACGATTTGCCACACTTTATTTTTTGAAATGTTTTCTTTCATTATAGGACTCCTTATAGAATTTTTGTCGAGAGCGATTTCTCACTCCCGACAAACTCCGTACTGTTACGCCTGCGGTTGTTCTTCGGCTTTTGTAAACGTTGCGCCGATATAATGTGCAAGCTTGCCTGCGTTCTTAACGTATGCGATTTTGCAAGTGTCAAAAGACTTGATAGCTTCGATTGCGGTATCGTTGAATCCGTCTGCACTCGTGCATATGTTTTGTCCGTTGATAACGAGAGTGTAAGAACTCTTTTCGTCCGCAACTGTTTCGACAACGTTGATGTATACGTCGTCATTGTCCGTTTTCACAAGCGAATACGTCTTTACGCCGGTTTCCTTATCTTCGACAGCTTCGATGCCCTTGACAAGTTTTACAAAGTCCACTTCGAAATCTTTACAGACCTCGAAGCCGTTGATTTCTTGAGATTTCTTCATTCTTCCGAAATTCTCAAGCCAACCGTACGGATTGCTGTTTTTGAAACCGTTTGTAAGAGCAGCTGAAACGGCAACGCCCAAAATCGCAAAAGCGACAACAATACAAACGATAGCGACTATCTTTTTTGTTTTATTGCTCAAAATATATACCTCACATAGTTATTCACGGGATTCTGCCGTGTCAGATTTGAATTTTCGCTTGACAATTATCAAACGATTGCATATACTACTATTGAAATCAGCTAACGCCGAACTTTGTTTTCGGAACTCGATCGAAGGATCTCTCGGGCTGATTTTTTTATTTGCTTTTTTTGTTCCACTTTTTTATTGCGGACTTATCTTGCTTATCAAAACGCCAATGCAATAGTTTGTTTTTTGAAAAGTATTTTATTTTATCCCACCTTGGGACCGAAATTCTCGATGGACGTTTATCAATTTGCCCGCTGTTACTCCGATTTGGATTTTTCTTCAATTCTTTTGTATTAGAATTAAAAAAAGTTTTCGAATGAGTTATTAGATTAAACTTATACTTATCGTTATGTTTTGCGCTTATATGCGCAACGTGCGGTTTACCGCCTTTTGACAAGTATTCAGGTTTTGTGTAATACCGAAACTCATTCTTCCTCAAATACTTTCGTGCCATAGCTCAAAGTTATCTCTTTTTATGTTGGCGATTGAAGATTTTTGCCTGCGTTGAACGTTCGTTCAAAACACCCATACGAAATCCTGCTTCAGCTGAAGTGAGCTTTTCTCCGTTTGATTTGCATCCTTTCTTAAGCTCACGAGCATATCTTTTTGCACGCTCCGACGGGTTAAGCAAAACAACCTTGCTTCCGTCTTTTCTGTTTATTACTTTTGCCATAATTCTTTACTCCTTGAAATGTTATTTTTTATACACCCCCGTTCCGTTAATCACTTTTTGTTTCTTATCGAGCTGTTTATCTTCCCCACCGAACGGCAGGGAAAACAAACAACTGCGTTAGCATATTCTTTTAAGAAGGAAACATAGATTTCTTTACAACACCGCATCACCTCGCTTTTATATCAAATCCTATACGGCTTTTTTATTGCCGCATAGGACGGAAACAGGGGACTTATATAAGGTCTGCAAGGATTCTTCTGTACGCAGCTACTTCGTCGTCAGACAAAATGCCGTGCAACTGAATGAAGTTTTCGTTTCCGCTGATTTTTGCAAACACCGGCGTGAAAACTTTCATATCCTCCAACGCTCTGATGTCCGGAGCAAGATCCTTCTTGAATATCGATACCACGGGGGCGAAACCGTTGAGCAACGGTTGGCCCGTCTTTGGAATACATTGATTGCCGTCGAGGAAAAAGATTTGCATTGCCTGCTCCGTTTCGGAAGTCTTACGACCTTTTGCATCTTTCTTTGCAATGTCCATTGAACGTGCGCTCAAAAGCAAAAACTTTTGAATTCTTACATTCGTCGGCTTGCGCTCCTCTGCAACCTCTGCGTTCGGGTCAGACCCAATCATTCCTTGCTGAACTTGTTGTTCGTCAAATTTCTTTTCTGCCATTGTTTTGTTCTCCTTTTTATTCTTTTATATTTGCAACCGCATTTGCGGAATTGCTCGTTGTTTTGTATGAATCGAGAATTTCCTTAAACACCCTACTGTCTTGCGCTTTCGGAACTACGATTCGAGTATAAATTATGTCAAGAGTGATGCTCACTCTTTTTGCCGTGTCGCACAGTATAGCAAGCAACGCATTATTCGCAGGAACCTTCGATGCCTCGATAAGACTTGTATAATAGCCGTCTCCAACTGCCTCACAATCTATTTGCTCGAGAATCATCAAAATTCCCTCAAAATCTTTTTCAAGTTTCGTTTTCTTTGCCATTTAAGTCTCCTATACGAGAGTGTCGAGGTATCGGCACAACTCCCATTGAGTTCTGAAACTTCTATATTCACAGGCATTATCAAGCGATTCGCCCTTAAGTTTGATATTCCACTTGTCACAGTACATTACCCTATAGCATTTTTGACTTGTCTGATAGATACACACGACCTTCTCTCCGCCCCACCGATTCGTTCTTCGATACAGCGCAAATTTCGCATATCCGATGTCAAATTTGAAAAAGTCGTGAAACTTATACGTACCGGTTAAAATTTCAAGATGCAGGCGTGTCGGCATTGTCGTCCTTCATATTTCTTTGCTGATAATCAAACAATCTTTTGTAATGACGGAGTTTTTTCAACTCGGTTTCGTCCATATTCTGCAAATCCTCGACAGTAACGTCATCGATAGATTTACCGTTGCTTGCTTGCGCTTCCTCTCGTTCTTTCAGTTTCTTTATCTCTGCCTCAAAAAACGAAAGTTTGTTCGGAACAACCTCTATGGTCACAGAATTACATTCTTTCAATTTTGTAACTTTTTTTAAGCGATACCCAAGTGGTACATTGATTGTAGCGGTACAAGAACCGAGTATAGAGGCATTAAGGTCAGCACTTAATTGCTCGTACTCTTTTTTCAATCGGAAATACTTAATAAGCAAGAATATAATCATTTCGTTCTCCTTTTTCGTTTTTCTTTTTTGTAGATTTGAATTCCGCCGAAGCGGAGATGCACCAAGAAGAAAAACCGAAACTTGATGCATCTGCGCAAAATGTTTCTTTTACGAACGAAAGCGCCAACAAACGTCGAAGAAGAAATCATTTTTTTGCAGTCTAATATTTTAGACTAAAAATATAATAGTCTAATTATTTAGACTTGTCAAGACGTTGGTCTAATAATTTAGTATATTTTTTTAATAGAGGTAAGCTATGTTTGCAGAAAGACTGAAAGAATCAATAGATAACAATGGTATAACTATGTATAAAGTCGCCAAAGATTTAAATCTAAACAAACAAACGTTAATAAACTGGGCAACGGGGGTTACAGAACCAAAAGCAAGTGAAATTAGAAAACTATGTTTATATTTAGATGTATCGGCGAACTACCTATTAGAGTTAAAAGAGTATTAAATACAACGATTTACTAAACAACGAACTAAAACCGCAAAAAAATAATGCATACAAATCGAAAGAAAAAACTTTTGTTAAGAAATGAAAAGTAAAATTGCAGAGAGATTACAAAGCCTACTAAAAGAAGAACATATAAACGCACATAAACTTGCAACCGATTTAGGAATTTCTAACTCGGTGGTATATTATTGGGTACAAGGCAAAACTACTCCAAATGCCGACTATATCATTGCACTTGCTGACTATTTCAACATTTGTGCGGATTACTTACTCGGGAGAAAGGATTTATATTAAAAGTATAATATGCTAAAGAATCTTGGAGAACGTATCAAAGAACAACGCGAATTATCAGGCGAAACACAAAAAGAACTCGCCAACAGCATAGGCGTTGCACAAAGTGCAGTATCACAATGGGAAAAAGGTATTATCGAACCCAAAGCAACCTATCTAAAAGCAATTAGCCTACATTATAACATCACATCAGACTATCTATTAGGAATAACTGACAATTAAATATAACTACATTATGTTTGGACAAAAATTGATTGAAATACGAAAAGACCACAACTTGACGCAAAAACAAATGGGCGAAATTCTTAATGTAAATCAAAGAACAATAAGTCAATATGAAAATGAGTCAAGAGATTTGAATACCAACACAATTATTAAAATCTGCACTTATTTTGATATTAGCGCCGATTATTTACTTGGACTAAAAATGAAAACTCACTAAAAGGACACTACCCTAAATGTTTGGTAATAAATTAAAAGAAATTAGAACTAATAGCAATGTAAAACAAATCGAACTTGCAAATTATCTTGGAGTAAGAAACACGACAATTTCTGCTTGGGAAACAGGTGATAATGAACCAGATTTAACAACAGTCGTAAGAATTGCCAATTTTTTTCACGTTACTACAGATTATCTTTTAGATAACGTCAACGACCTATCTCAAATAATCGGAAACAATCTACGTGTTGCAAGAATAAATGCAGGATATACTCAAAAAGAAATAGCAGAAAAATTACATACAAAACAAACAATTTATAGTAGATATGAAACAGGCAAACTTCAATTAGATTATGAAAAAATAACACTTTTGTGTAAAATATATCAAATTGATTCAACAAAACTTTTTAACATATAAGTATATAAAAATAGAATTGTTGCAACACATATGCGAATCTAAAAACAACAAAAATGAGCAAAATATTTGGAGACCGTCTAAAAGAATTGAGAAAAGAAAAAGGCTATTCACAAAACGATATAGCCAGCTATTTCAATGTAAGCAAAATGACGATTTCATCGTGGGAACTCGACAAACAAGAGCCTTGCATCGAAGATATAAAAAGACTTGCATCCATTCTCGAAGTATCTACTGATTATCTTTTGGGATATGAAAGTATCGACGGAACAAAACAAGTTTTTTTTACTACCACTCAAATAAAGAAAAAATAATCTATATACGGGAGAATTAAATGAAAAAGCGCCAAAAAATAAACCATAAACCACTCATTCAAGTTACCAACAACTTCAATATAGAAAACAATCTTATAAAAAAAGAATCAAACGGCGCCGTACTATTCATTGCACTTTTTTTCTTTCGGGTGCGCCCCCTGCACCCCTGCACCCGAATTCTGCAAGCAGAACTGCAAAAAAGCACTGCTTCATTTACGTACGACGCCTAAGGCGGGGATGCTAAATAGGAATAACCGATTTTTGATGATAGGACAAATTGTCCACTATATGAAAAGTTCACGGAGTTTATCTCCGTGGACTTTTTGACCGCCTCAACTCTTGAACTCGTGTTTTGCGAATAGATTAAATACGGGTCAATACTCGATTTACATAGGTTTTTTGTTTCGGTAATACGTTATGCCCTTGCCGTCATTCTTGTAAAGCTCGAATTCATCCCCCAAAGATTCCTCAAACGTTGCCATGTCCCTACACAATATCTCCTTCTCTTTGAATTGCAAATTCTGCGTATGATGAAATCTTTGCTTCACTTACTGTGTAAAATATTTCGCAAATTAAAAAAGAGGTTGTAATATGCGGAAGTCATAAACTCCACTTACTAACCTCTTGCAACAATGTTGCAATGGAATAATATCATATTGCTTGACAAATATCAAGCAAATGTATAAACTGTTATTGAAATCACCCAATGCCGAACTTCGTGTTCGGAATAGATCGAAGGGTCACTCGGGCTGATTTTTTTATAAGTAAGCGAAGGTATTGACTCTGGGTCAATGTGCTTACTTATTTTTTATAATTGCGACTTTTTGCTTTTACTTCCGTTCGGCTTATACGCTTCCGTGTTAATAGTCCGAAGTATTGTTCAGAATTTTGTATTGCAAAAACGCCCTGCTGCTGGTATAATTTATAAAAAAATCAAGATAAGGTTATTTATGCTGTTATATCACGGTACGAATATTGACAAAATGACTACGCTTAACCCTTATATTTCTAATCACGGAAAGGCATACGTCTATTTTACCGACTGTTTTAATCTTGCCGTTATGTACGCCGCTAAAAACCATATAAACACATACTGGTTCAAGGACGGAGTTTTGCATTACGACGAATACTTTGAAAATCAATTCAAAGTTCTGCATAATCGGAAATCGGGTACGATTTACGGATTTGGCGGAACATTGCAACAACTCGACAAAATGCCTTGGGTGTATCTGTCCGAAACGCCCGTTGACGTTCGCCCCGTGGCGCATATCGACGATATTTACGAATATTTAAATAAACTCGTTGAACAAGGAGATATAATACTTCACTCTTTTGACGATTTTTCAGATAAGGCAAAAGAATTTCATTTTGGACAAATTCGCGATGAAATAATAAAAAACGACCTTATATCGAAACCCGACGATTCCTATGCACTGTTTATTCAAAAGTATTTTCCGACGATTTGGGAAAACGCCATACAATCTGCGGAAACGTCGCTTTGACAAAACAAATAGCAGACGTACTGTTATTCTATAAAATAGAATAATTGCCTTTTGGGCAATATCGGTCTTTTGTATCAGGATTATAAGAATTGTCCGATTATATGTAAAAAATCCGCTTTTCGGCGGATTTTTTTATAGATACTTTGATTTTTACGCTTTGTTTATTGCTTGCAGATAGAAGTTTTTCATATATAACGAATCGAGCATTTGCGTGCCTGCGGATTCGCAAAGAACGTGAGGCGTAAGCCCGTTTTTGACGATAACCTCGCAAAGCGGTTCAAATTCGGGACCATATACGTTATCTGCAAACGTGAGATGCTTGATTTCTCCTTTTGCGCCATACATAATTTTGCTGAAATGAACGTGCATATTTTTGGTCTTTTCTTCGCCGAGCGAGTCGAACATTTTATCGATGATGCGTTGAAAATCCTCCGCGCTTTTCAATGCGCCGCCCCACAGACTGTTGACGTGTCCGAAATCAACGCAAGGATATACGTTTGGCGCAAGTTTGCAAAGACTAATCACTTCGTCTACGGTGCCTATCTGCGCCTGTTTTCCCATCGCTTCCGGACAAACGAACAAATCGTCGAGACCTTGTTGTTTTATGACGTCGAGTGCGCGCGAAAAATTGTCTATGGTTCTTGCAAAAGCCTCGTTTCGCGGCTGCTTTCCCTCTGCGCCCGGATGGAAAACGCATCTTTTGCCGTGGAAGTGCTTAAGAGCTTCGAGCGAACTTGTGAGATAATTTATGGAATTATCGGCTTTTTCCTGCTCCACTGATGCGAAATTGATAAAATACGGCGCGTGAACGCTCATTTCGATTCCGTATTTGTCGGCTTCGCTGCCGATTGCCTCGGCGGTTTGAGCCGTTATACGCACGCCTCTGCCAAAAGAATATTCAAACAAATCGAGTCCTTTTTTATTCAACCATTCGGGCATCTGAATCGTTGCCTGACAGCCTTCTTGAACAAAAGTTTCGTCGTGTCCCGAAGGACCGAAAAGCGCAACGTTGTTTTGGCTCATAATTCACTCCTATTTTCCAAAATTTTTCTGATTTGAATCTCGTCGGCAATAAGCCTGTTATGCAGTTGTTTGCGAGACGAGAACTTAACGATGTCTCGAGTGCGTTCGATAAATTCAATCTTTATCTCTTTGCCGTACAAGTCCTCGTCGAAATCGAAAACGTATGTCTCGACCGACACGCTGTCGTCATTGAAAGTCGGCTTTGCTCCGACGTTGGTCATCGAATAATACTCTTTGCCGTCAATTATCGTCACGGTTGCGTATATACCGTCACAAATAAGCATTCTATTCGGGTTAATTTCGATATTTGCGGTCGGAAAACCAAGCCCCGTACCGTTGTGTTTGGCGTGTTTTACAACGCCTTTCATAAAATACGGTTCGCTTAAATACTTATTGAGACGAGCGACGTTGCCCGATTGCACCAACGATTTCAGATAACTGGTGGACAACTTCTGACCGTCTATCGTTTCAAAAGGAACGACGATTAGTTCAATTTCGTTTTTCTTGCAAATCGCGCGCAAATCGTCCACTTTGCCTTCCGCGTTTTTGCCGAACGTGTAATCGGAACCAACTGCAATTGCTTTTACGTTCTTTTCGAACAATTTGGCTATAAACCCGTCGGGAGACATACTCATAAAATCGAAATCGAATTTTGCCTTTATCACGACGTCAAGCCCGAGATTATCGAGCGCAGACGCTCTGTCGTTAAACGTATAAATCTCTTTTGATTTTCCCAAAAACTCGCTCGGGTCGTTGCAAAACGTAAAAAGCGCGCTTTGAGTGTCCGAATGAGATGCTGCGTAGTGTTTTACGGCATTTACGAGTTTTGCGTGTCCGATATGAATGCAATCGAAAAAACCGAGTGCCACCGCAATCGGATTATCGTATTTTTCATTGAAATCAACGATTTTCAAACTCATATCAAAGCCTCGTCTTTATGCGCAATTCTCCGTCGCAATTTTGACCTATTCCTATCGTCTCTCCGTTCAATCTGACCAAAAAATTTCCGTCGGGAAGATTGTCGCACTTCACTCTGACGCCGTTCAGCACCTTGTCTGAAATGTGCGACGGCAAATCGTAACGCTCAAAATTCGGCAGACATTCGTCTATACTTTTCAGGTATCTAAACGGCTCTTTTTCAAGAGCGGAGATACAAACCGAATCTTCTATTTTGAAAGAACCGTTCTGTATTCTGTGTATCGAACTCATATATGCGACCGTGTCGAGCGCATTTGCCATATCTCTTGCGATTGAGCGTATATAAGTGCCGCCCGAGCATTGAATTTCAAACGCAAACTCTCCGTGCGCAAGCGGCTTTATTCCGTTTTGCAATACGGCATTTCCGTTGCCGTCGTCTATACGTTTGATTGAATCTATGCGGATTCTCTTTGCTTTCAATTCCACTTCGACGCCTTTTCTCGCAAGGTCGTAAGCTCTCTGTCCGTTTACGGATTTTGCCGAATACATCGGCGGAATCTGGTCGATTTCTCCGCACAAAGTCGGCAGAATCGCGTCGATTTGCTCTGCGGTCGGTATAATCGGAGAAGTTGCAATCACTTGTCCGTCAGTATCGAGCGTGTCCGTTTCCGTACCGAAAACGAAAGTCGCTTGGTATACTTTCGTTTTGTTCTGAAGATAATCGAACAATCTCGTCGCATTGCCTACGGTAACGGGCAACACTCCCGTTCCCTGCGGGTCAAGAGTGCCGAGATGCCCTACTTTTTGCTTTTGTCCCGTTGCTTTGCGCAGTATTCCCCTTACGATTACAACAACGTCGCTTGACGTCATACCTTTGGGTTTATTTACGTTTACAAAGCCTTTCATAATTGCACCTGAGATTATATCAATCTGTCGCTTGCGATTCGGACGAGTTTTTCCACGACGTCCTCGAAATAACCGTTGATTCTGCATCCTGCGGCAAATTTATGACCGCCACCGCCGAAAACGTTGGCTATATCGTAAGCGTCAACGCCCTCTTTGGTGCGAATGCTCAATTTAAAATTGCGCTCTCCCACCTGCAAAAGCGAATATGCCACTTTTACCGTATCGATGTCGAGCAAATTTCCTATTATTCCGTCTGCGTCGTCAACGCTCGCGCCCGTATCGCTTAAATCTTTTTGAGAAACGTATATCAATGCTATTCTGCCGTCGTCGAAGAACTTTGTTCTTGACAGAGCAAGATTCTTGAGCTTGAAACGAGAAAGAGACGTGCTTTTGTACACGTCGTAGATAGTTTGGTTTGCGTCGAAATCGAATTTTTGCAATTCGCACACAATTTCCATAGAACGTCTCGTCGAGTTGTATTGCGAAAAGCATCCCGTATCGGTAACAATAGCCGCAAACAAAAGTTTTGCGACGTCGTTGTCGAGCGCCCTCATATTTTTAAGCAGTTCATACACTATTTCCGCACACGCGCCCGCGTCGGAATCAACCATACACAGAGACGCGAATCTCGCAAACGAAACGTGGTGGTCAATCGCAATTTGTTTTTTTGCCGACAAAAAAGATTTCATACATTGCCCTAGCCTGTCGAGGTCGCTGCAATCGAGACTTATCGCAAGTTCGTGTACGCGTTTTTGAGGAAATTCCACCGCTTCGCTCGAATTTAGACATTTGAGCCTTTCGGGAACGGGCATATCGCAATACGCCGACACGTTTTTGCCTTTCTTTTTCAATGCGACGTACAATGCGAGCATACTGCCCAAAGCGTCGCAATCAGGGTTTGTATGACAAAAAAGCGCAATGTCGGTTGCGCGATTTATTTGTTTTTCGATTTCTGCTAAAATCGGATTATTCATTGTCGTTTCGATTTGAAATCGCTTGATTAGCTTCCTGCTCTTTTTTGATTTGATTGAGCAAACCGTCAATCTTTATGCTGTAATCTACGCTGTCGTCAATCAAAAAATTGAGTTCGGGCAACAAACGAATCTGTACGCTGTCCTTGAGCATATTGCGGATAAAATTGCGAGAGCGGCATATCGTATAATACGCTTCCTCGACCTTTTCTTTGCTGTCCGCATATATGGACAAATACACCTTTGCGTATTTCAAATCGGGCGTGGTATAAACTTTCGTAACGCCCACGATTGCATTGCCGAGACGAGGGTCTTTAACGTTCTCGGCAATAACTTTCGTGATTTGCTTTGCAAGTTCGGCGTTTACGCGCTCCATTTTAATCTTCATTTGTTTTCTCCATAGTGAACGCTTCGATTACGTCGTCCACTTTGATGTCTTGGAAGTTGGAAAGCATTATGCCGCAATCGAAGTTTCTCGCCATTTCTTTGACGTCGTCTTTTCCGTGGCGCAAGGACGCGATTTCTCCCGTATATTCCACTTTTCCGTTGCGGATAAGTCTTGCCTGCGCGCCTCTGACGATTTTGCCGTCGGTAACGTGGCAACCTGCAATCGTGCCGACGCCGCTGATTTTGAACAATTCGCGAACGTCTGCCGAGCCGAGAACGACTTCTTGGAATTTCGGGTCGAGCATACCTTTGACAGCTTTCTCGATGTCCTCGATTGCGTTGTAAATAATATTGTAGAATCTAATATCGATTTTCTTTTGCGCGGCAAGTTGTTTTGCGTTGGTATCGGGACGCACGTTGAAGCCGATAATGATTGCGTTTGAAGTTTCCGCAAGCAATACGTCGCTTTCTTTGATGCCGCCGACAGCCGCGTGAATGATGTCGATATTGACTTCTTCGTTTCCGAGTTTGGACAGAGATTGTTTGACCGCTTCGACCGAGCCTTGAACGTCCGCTTTGATGATGAGTTTGACGGATTTAAGCTCGCCTTTGGAAATCTTGTCGAACAAATCGTTGAGCGATACCGACGTTGACTCCGTTTGACTTGCGGCGATTTTGAGTTTGCGCTCCTCTGCGAGTTCTCTTGCGAACTTCTCGTCTGCGACGACGTCGATTCTGTCGCCCGCTTCGGGAACGTCGTCCCAACCCGTAACGGATACGGGGATTGACGGACCTGCTTTCTTGACCTTTCTGCCCTTGTCGTCAATCATCGCTCTGATTTTGCCCGTGCAAGTTCCTGCAACGACGTTGTCTCCGACTCTCAAAGTACCCGTTTGAACGAGAATCGTTGCGATTTTGCCGAGACCTTTGTCGAGTTTTGCCTCGATAATCGTACCGCGAGCGTTTCTGTCGGGATTTGCGCGGAGTTCTTCAAACTCTGCTCTGACGAGAATTTGCTCGAGCAAATCTTCAACGCCCATACCCGTTTTTGCAGATACTCTGACGACAGGCGTTTCGCCGCCCCATTCTTCGGGCGTTACGCCGTTTTCGGCAAGTTGCGAAAGCACTCTGTCGGGATTCGCACCGGGTCTGTCCATCTTGTTGAGAGCAACTATGATAGGCACTTTTGCTTGTTTTGCGTGGCTGATTGCTTCGAGAGTCTGCGGCATAATGCCGTCGTCGGCTGCAACGACCAAAATCGCAATATCCGTAACCTGCGCACCGCGCGCACGCATCGACGTAAACGCTTCGTGTCCGGGGGTGTCGAGGAAGGTAATCGGAGAGCCGTTGAGCGTAACCGTATACGCGCCGATATGTTGCGTAATGCCGCCTGCTTCTCCGCCCGTAACGTTGGTTTTTCTGATATAGTCAAGCAAAGACGTTTTGCCGTGGTCGACGTGACCCATAATCGTCACGATAGGCGGACGAGGTACGAGGTTGTCGAGTTCTTCTTCGTCGTCGACTTCGAGTTGCGCCGAAAGCGTGTCCTCCAAGGTAACGTCGGGCTTGTATTCGAGCTTGATACCGAATTCGTCGGCAACGAGTTCCGCAGTTGCGAAATCGATGCTGTCGTTGATAGTTTTCATTATGCCGAGTACAAACAAGGTTTTGACGATTTCTGCGGCGGATTTACCGATTTTTTCGCTCAAAGTCTTGATGGACACGGGGTCTGTCGTGATAACCGCGTTTTCAATGACTATCGTCGCGCTGTTGCCACCGCCTCTGTTCTTGTTGACTTTATAGTTGCGCACCACCATTTCGCCGTCCTCGTCGTAAGAGATTCTATCGTCGACGATATAGCCCTTTTTGAGGAGAGCGCGCTTGTTCATAGTGCGGTCGTCAAATTTGTTGGAATTTGTATTTGCGCCGGCATTCTGCTTTGCGCCCTTGCCTTTTTGCGCAGCCGGTTTAGGAGGAAATTGCTGTGCAACGTTTGCAAGATTCTGCGAAGCGGAAGGTCTGCGCATACCGCCTTGTTGATTTTGTCCTTGCGGTTTTTGACCTTGATAACCGCCCTGACCCTGAGTTTTCGGACCGCGAGGCGCTTGATAGCCGTTCTGACCGAATACTCTGGTTTGGACCTTCGGCTTCGGCGTCGGCGGAACGTAAATTCTGCGAATTTCGCCGTTTGGCAAAATCTCGGGGTTTTCTTGAGCGAGTTCGAAAGGAGTTTTCGGCGTAACCGTGATATGAGCCGTTTTCTTCGGAGCTTCCGCTTTAACTTCGGCTTTTACCTCTGCTTTTTCGTTCGTTTTTGCCGAATCGTCTTTTTTGCTCTCGACCTTCGCTTCTACTTTTTGCGCAGGCTTGTCTTCTTTTTTGACTTCTTCGACTTTAACGGGTTTCGCCTCGGTTTTTTCGGAAAAGACGGTTTCTTTCTTTTCCGCTGTTTCTTCTTTTACGGGTTCCGTCTTTTCAACCTTTTCGACAATCGGTTCGGGTTTGGTCTCGACTTTGACGTCCTCGACGGCTTTGACTTCGGCTTCCGCTTTCGTTCTTGCTTCTTCCTCTGCCTTTGCAATCAAAGCATCTCTTTTTGCTTTGATAGAAGCCATAATGACATTTGCTCTCGATTTTTCGCGAGAAATATCGCTTACGAGCGTTTCGAGTTGTTTTCCACCCTTAAATTCTCCGAGTTTTTTGACGGATTCGATGTTAGTTTCTTTTTTTGTTTCAGGCATTATTCACCTCAAAATATTTATAATTGCATTTGCAAGAGCTTCGTTTGTTACCGCAATCGACTTGACGCCGTCGCGATGCAAAGCCTCGCAAAGATTGTCTACGACGAAAGTCGGACAATCAAAGGTTTTATTTGCAATTCTTTCTTTATACTTGTCTGTCGCCGCAGAGGACACCAAAACCACTTTTGCGAGACGCTTTTTCTCGCAGATAATATCTTCGCCGTACAGAACGGCGTTTGCTCTTTGAGCAAGACCAATATATGCTTTGATTTTGTCAGTCATTTATCTCGTTGTATATATCGTCCGAAACGTTGGTTTTGAATGCGGAATTGAGCAATTTCTTTTTGCAGAGTTTTGCCTTGCATTCCGCGGTATTATGCACCCATACTCCTCTGCCGTCCGCTTTTTTGCTTTCGTCGAGAAAGACTTGCCCGTCTTTTGATTTGACGAATCGCAACAATTCGGATTTATCGGCGTGTTGTCTGCACGATATGCATTTGCGCGTGTCCTTGGGGTTTGACATTTTATTCTCCCTGTTGAGCGTCTACGTTGAGGGTTGAATAAGGTTTGACGTCTATCTTCCAACCCGTAAGTTTTGCGGCAAGGCGAGCGTTTTGACCGCTTCTGCCGATTGCCAACGAAAGTTTCTCGTCGGGAACGATGACTTTTGCGTTCTTTTCTTCCTCGTTGATGGAGACCATAAGCACTTGTGCGGGGCTGAGAGCGCGAGCGATGTATTCGATGGGGTCGTCGCAATATTCGATAACGTCGATTTTTTCTCCGCCGAGTTCCGCTACGACTGCGTTTACACGCACGCCTTTATTACCGATACAGCTTCCGACTGCGTCGACGTTGGGGTCCTCGCTGCCGACCGAAAGTTTGGTACGGAATCCTGCCTCGCGAACGATGCTGTTGATTTTTACGAGACCTGCTTTGATTTCAGGCACTTCGAGTTCAAACAATCTGCGAACGAAACCTGCGGAGCTTCTGGATACAACCACTTGTGCGCCGTGCGCCGTGTCGCGAATTTTCTTGACGTACACTTTGATAACGTCGTTGACGTTGTAAGTCTCGGTGGGAACTTGGTCGGCTTGCATCATAACGCCTTCCATTTGCGTACCGGTAATCTCGACGTAAACGGTGCCTGCTTCCTTTCTTCTGACGATTGCGCTGAGGATTTCGCCCGTGCGCTCGCTCATTTCGTTGAGAACCATAGCTTTCTTCATATCGTTGATGCGTTGCAAGATGACTTGTTTTGCCGTCTGCGCCGCGATACGAGAAAAGTCTTTCGGCGTGATGTCCTCGATTACGACGTCGCCGACTTTGTACTTTTTGTCGATGTCTTGCGCGTCCTCGAGAGAAATTTGCGATTCTTCGTCCTCTACTTCGTCTACGACGAGTTTATGCGCGTAAACCTTGTAGGTCATCTTTTCTTCGTTGAGACGGACGGAAATGGGGCTTGCGAAGCCGTATTCCTTCTTGTAAGCGGACACGAGGCCTGCTTCGATTGATTCAATCATAGACTCTTTTGAGATGTGTTGTTCTCTCTCGAGGTCGTCCAATGCTTGAAAGAACTCTCTGTTCATCATTTTAGATTCCTCCTAAAACCTAATGTACGGTTGTACTTTGGTCAATGTTTTTCTTGATAAAGTTATATTTTGAGGTTTTTTACCCTCTGTTTTCAAAGTTACGTTGTCCGAGTCATAAGCGACGAGAATTCCGTGAGTTTTGTTTTTCTTGTCGTCCACGCATTCGATTTCTGTATCGAGCGCTCTGCGATAGTCGTCATCCGACACGATTTTTCTGTCCAACCCCGACGAGGAAACGTTGAGAACGTAATCGTCCGCAAAATCGTCCTCTATAGCGTCGAGCATAGACGAAAGCACGTTATGCACCGCCTCGCAATCGTTGAGAGAAATGCCTTCTTTTTTCCACAAAAACACTTCGACGTTGAGTTTGCCGTATTGTTTATAGAAGGACACTTCCACGAGTTCCGTTCCGTCAAAGGAATCGACGGCTTTTTGCGCCATTTCGCGCACTTCGCTCTCGACTTTTTCGGAGACGAGTTTTTTATCGTCAGTCATATAACACCTGCTTACAAAACAAAGAGTGAGCCGACGCTCACTCTAGTAATACTTTACTATAGTATCTATAAAATATCATATATTTTAACCTATTGCAAGCGTTTTTGCCCCATTATGCGAAATAGTTTGCAAATTTTGTCGAATTTAACCATTCGATACGATTTTGACAACCAAGGCATAACAAAAAACGACGAAATCTCCCACGAAAAAGAGCGAGTCGCGCTCGCTCTCAAATCGTCATTATAGCGTATTGAAGATTACATTCTTTGCGCTATTATCTTCAACGCACCCCACGTTGCGTACACGTCGCTCATTGCACGGTGCGCGTTTTCGTGCGTTATGCCGAAAGTTTTTGAAATCGTCTCGAGCTTGCAGTTCGGAAGTTCCGTAAGATATTTTCTTGCAAGCAAAAGCGTATCCATCAATTCGTTGTCGAAATTATATCCCGATTTTTCCGCGATTCTGTTGAGAATCGGATAATCGAATCCGGCAATATTGTGTCCGCAAAGTATGCAACCGTGCGCAAACTTGAAAAAGTCGGGAACCACCTGCTCTATGCTCGGAGAATCGAGTACCATTGCGTTTGTGATATGCGTAAGTTCGGTAATAGTCTGCGATATTGCGGCAACGGGTTTTACGAGAGTCTGGAACGTTTCCGTCGGCACGCCGTCCACGACTTTTAGCGCGGCAAGTTCGATAATCTCGGCAAGGTCGGTTTTAACGTCAGTAGTCTCAAGGTCGTATATCACAAAGGTTTTCCCGATGAAATACGGATTGATTTCTTCAACTTTTCCGACATCTAACAAGCTCTTTTGAGTAGTATCAACGTACGGCTCGGGTTTTATCGTAACGTACTTATCGGGTACGGGTTTTACGGAAGTGAGATGTATGCTGTCAAAATTTATATCGGCTTCGAATATCGCGTTTACCGTAAACGACCACGCCGAGGAAAACTGCGACCAACTCACTTTACCCATACAAATGACTTGCGACTGCTCTTTGAGCGCGAGAATGCGCTCGACGTCCTCGTCCTTCCCTGCAAAACAAACGCTGTCTATTTTTGCGGTGGTATCGTCAAGCATAAATTTGACAAACGGCAACGTTTCGGGGCCGCTCTTTGCGTCGTCGGGGTTATATCTCTTGTTTTTGTACGTTTTTTTCTCTATTTGCGAGATTTTTCCGCACAAAACTATGTTTTCGCACGCACCTTTTACGTCGATTATGTAATTCGGCATCTGCGACACGCCGTCGATTTTACCTCTCGAATAGACTTTTGCGCCCGTTCTCGTCTCGACTAATCTGAGCGTCGGGTCAACTTTGACGACCGTATCGATATGTATATCGTCCACGTTTTCGTTGGTATTAAGCACGTCCTCCTCCGTTACGATGTCGATATGCTGGTTGAACGACGTATCGAGACAATCGTACAATCTATCCACCAAATCTCCCGCCATAAGCATCTTATACGTCGGCGTTTCAAACGTCAGTTTTACGTCAATATCGTTGTCTCCGACCTCGATATGCAGAGTATTGTCGTTTATACGCCTGAAAATCATCTGATTCGTGCGGTTGAAAAACTCAAGAACCTTGTTTTTTACGACGTTTGCGTCCGCATAAGTGCGAATATACTGTACGCTTACGGATATACCCGAAAACATTTCTTCGATTATGCTTTGCACTTTCTTTTTGCTTTCTTCGTCAAAAGCGCGCACTTCGAAAGCGGAGATTATAAACTTAACTACAAGTTCTCTCTGCGCTTTATAATATGTGGCAGAATTGTACTTGAGCATAGGAAACTCGCCTTTGCTTCGGATTGTAAATTCTTCTATAAACTTATTCGTCATTTGCCGATACTCCGTCGTATTATGTCGAATTTTATCGAAAATTCGCAAAAGTATTACAAAAATCTGTTATTTTGATAATACTTCTTGCAATAATTTGTCAAATTCAGTCATTAAAACCGCGCTGTTCACGGTTTTGAATATTTTGCCGTCTTTGAGGATAACAGACTTTTCTTTTCCGCCTGCGATGCCCAAATCGCTGTTTTCGCCCTCCCCGATTCCGTTGAGCGGACAACCGAGGATAGAGATAGTAAGCGGCTTATTGATGCCTGCGCACATCATTTCGACCTTATTCGCAAGCCCCTCGACGTCGATTTCCGTTCTTGCGCACGTCGGACAAGCGACCACTTCGACGGCATTTTTTCTGATTCCGAGAGTTTGCAAAATCTTTTTACCTGCAAGAACTTCTTCGCAAACGTCGGTAGAAAGCGACACTCGGATTGTGTCTCCTATTCCCTCTTGCAACAACGTGCCGATACCGATAGCCGACTTCACAAGCCCTGTGCGCAATGTTCCCGCTTCCGTAACGCCGATATGAAACGGATAATCGCATTGCTTTGCAAGGAGTCTGTTTGCCTCTACGTTAACCAAAGTGTTGGACGCTTTGATTGCAATGACTATATCCCTCATTCCTTGACTTTCAAAGACGTTTGCACATTCGAGTGCGCTCTCACAAAGTGCCTGCGCTTCGTCCATACCTTTGAATCTCGAATCGAGAGAACCGCCGTTAACGCCGACTCTGACAGGAATATGCATATCGATAAGCCTTTGAGCAAGCGGCTTAATTTCCGAAAAGTCACGCATATTTCCGGGATTCATTCTTATTTTCTTTGCTCCGTTGTCAAGAGCGAGATGTGCAAGTTTATAATTGTAATGAATGTCGGCAATAAGCGGCAAACCGCATCTTTTTGCGATTTCTCCGAAAGCGTAAGCCGACTGTTCGTCGGGAACGGCAAGACGAATAAGGTCGCAACCGACCTTTTTTAATGCGTCAATCTGTTTCAAAGAGCCTTCTATGTCCGTCGTTTTCGTGTTGAGCATCGACTGCACAGTTATCGGCGCGTTTCCGCCGATAGCCACGTCTCCGACGTATACGGTTCTCGTTTTTCTTCTTTCAATCATAGTAGTACCGCTTTGCAATCGCACTTTTATTGCGTTAGATTGCAGATTTCTTTCGTTTTTATCCTTTTACAAGGTGGAATATGTCAAGAAAAACCGCAAGCACCAACAACAGTATCAATCCCACCGTGTGGATAACCGCTTCGACTTTTCTCGGCACGGGTTTTCTGAATATCATTTCGATAAGCGTAAACAGCATTCTGCTTCCGTCGAGCGCAGGAAACGGCAATAGGTTCATAACCGCAAGGTTTGCCGAGATAATCGCAACGACGTATAAAAAACTGTCAAAACCGAGCGCAGACACTTTTGCCATCATACCGATTGTGGTTATCGTTCCGCCGGCTGTTTCAATACCTGCTTTGCCCGTTATCAATGCGCCGAGCGATGCAAGAATCTTGAAAACGATAAAGAAACTGAATCCCCACGCTCTGCCGAAAGCAAGGAAAAACGGCAGTTTTGCTCTCGCAAGCGAACGAGTTATACCAAAGCCATAACTATAAAACACGCCGTCGGCTCCTCTTTTTACGAGCATCGTGGTTTTTTCGCAGATTTTTCCGTTCTCGTCGTATCTAACGGTCACAACCGTTATTTGTTCATCGGTATCGATGTTGTCTGCAAGTTGTTGATACGGATACGGAGTTTCGACTTCCTGTCCGTTAACGGCATAAATCATATCTCCGTCCTCAAACGGACAATAATTGAACTTGTCCGCTTTGAGCTTAACGCGTTTACCGTCGCGAAGAACGACAAACTCGGCGCTGTCGCCTATACCCGAAAACGCGTTGTCCAAATCCTCTTGAAGCATAATGTTCACTTGCTTGCCGTTTATGGACAAAATCGTGTCTCCGCTTTCAAAGACGTTTTGATAACCGTCTATCGACACGGTGTCAACCACCGCGGGCAAAAGTTGACCGTATGCGCTGAAATATATCGTGATAATCACGATTGCGCTCAAAAAGTTCATAAATGCGCCCGAAAACAGCACTATAAGGCGTTTCCAAGGCTTTTGATTGTTAAACGCGTCGGGGTCTTTTACGACGTTGCCTTTCGCATCGATTACGGGATTGCCTTCTTCGTCAAGCAATGCGCCGTCCGCGTCCTCTCCGTGAAACGCGCAAAAACCGCCGACGGGAAACGGCCTCAATGCAAAGACTTCTCCCGTTTTCTTGCTTTTGCGTTTGAAAATTGCAGGACCGAAACCGATAGAAAACTCGTCTATCTTGAATCCGAGCAATTTACCTGCGGTATAATGTCCCAATTCGTGTATAACAATCATCGCCATAAGTGCCAAAAGCGCGACTATGACGTATCCGATATATGTGAACACTTCGGCGGCTGTAACCGCAATAATGCTTACCAACTTATTTTGCTCCTATCATAGAATAAGTATATTTTCTTGCTTGCTCGTCTATGCCGATAATATCTTCGAGTTCGACGTCTCCGACCTTTTTGAACTTATTAAGCACCTTTGCCAAAGTGTTTGCAATGTCGTTATACTTGATTTTGCCTTTCAAAAATTCCTCGACAAGCACTTCGTCGCAGGCTGAAACAGCAATGCACGCGCCTTCTCCTGCCTCTGCCGCGTCCATTGCGATTTTCAGGCACGGGAAACGGTCGAAATCGGGCGCGGAGAACGTAAGCATACCTGTTTTAATCAAATCGAGCGGCGCAACAGAATTGACTGCGTGTTCGGGATAAAACAACGCCGTATCGATTGACAAACGCATATCGGGTGTGGATAACAGGGCTTTCATTCCGCAATCGGAAAATTCTACGAGAGAATGAATCACGCTTTCTCTGTGCATAACCACTTTTACGTCTTTTGCTTTGACGTCGAAAAGTCGCATCGCTTCGATAACTTCCAAGCCTTTATTAAATAAAGTTGCCGAGTCGATTGTGACCTTTTTGCCCATATTCCATACGGGATGTTTGAGCGCGTCCTCGGCTTTGACTTTGGAAAGTTGGCTTATCGGCAAATCTCTCAACGCTCCGCCGCTTGCGGTCAGAACGAGACTTTTGACGTATTTCTTCTCCTCGCCTCTCAAGCAAGCAAATATTGCCGAATGCTCGGTGTCGAGCGGCAGAATTTTTCCGCCGTATTTCTTCTCGAGAGCTTTGAGATGTCTGCCTGCACAAACGATTGTCTCCTTGTTCGCAATGGCAAGCGTGCCGCCTCTTTTGAGCGTCGCAACCGCTGCCCAAAGTCCAGCAATGCCCGTAACCGCCAAAACGACTATATCCGACTTGATTGCCGCAAGTTCCTCGAGCGAAGTGAGACATTTGGAAGTTTTTTCGTCCTCCAAAAAATCAAAAAGCGAGCTTTGCACCTCGACTGCGCCCGACGGAAAATAGTAATGCGTGGGATTGTACTTTTCAATCTGCTCTCTTAAGAGCGATTCGTTCGTATAAGCCGAAAGCCCGACGACTTTGAATGCGTCGGGATGTTCTGATATGGTAGCAAGCACTTGTCGTCCGACAGAGCCTGTACTGCCTAAAATCGTAATAGTTTTCATTTTATCCTTATAGACTTGCGCGCCGCATAGGCAGAGATTTGAAGTCTTTTGCAAGCCCATATATAAACATTTTGTACCGCTTTTGTTAAATCTCGATTAAATCAAGCGCGATATATACACGAAAATGCCACGAGCAGAACGACGAGGCAATACATAACGCTGTCGATTCTGTCCATAAATCCGCCGTGTCCGGGGAAAATTTTGCCGTAATCTTTTATGCCGATTGCACGCTTAATGCGAGACGCGGCAAGGTCGCCGAGTTCACTCAATGCGCCGCATACAAGTCCGATTGCAAGATATATGAGCGCACTTTTCCATTCCCAGCCAGTCTCGGTATGAGGTATAAACGCTCTGTATCCGCATTGCTCTATAAACGCGGGATATTTGCCTGCACAAAGCTCGAATACCACCCAGAACAATATGGAAATAACCATACCTCCGACAAGACCGCCGACGCCGCCTGCAATCGTTTTCTTTGGGCTGATTTTAGGGCAAAGTTTCTTGCCGCCTATCATCGAGCCGAACCAATACGCAAAAGTATCGCTTCCGATTATCGGCACCAAAATGGCAAACAACACGGCAAACAATGCGCTGTATTTGTAACTGATAACCCAAGCCGTCATCAAAAACAGCATCGGATATACGAGTATGAATACGTTGGCAAGCAAATCTTTAAGCGAGCAGGCATTCGGCTCGTTCTCGAGCGTTTCTCCGTTTTCGAGCGCGTTTTCAAAGTCTTTTTTGCTGTGTTTTGCAGGTTTGAAAGTAAAAATCGTGAGCGCAAGCATACAACTTGCCAAAAACACGATAAGCAAACCTTGCACGCCGATACCGCCAAAACGTTGCGAGGTGTAAAACACGGGATAGGACGCAACGAGCATAAGAACGAGCGGCGCAACGAACATTTTGTAACCTGCGTCCTTGAAGCACTTGTACATCTCGTACACCGCACCTGCAAGAAACAGCAGAATCAGCATATCGATAAAAATCGGACTGACAAAATATCCGCAAACCATAAAGCCTGCGACAAGCACCAAAAGCACGATTGCTGTAAGCGTCCTCTTTAACATATCAACCTCTTTGCGCATTTTCAATGTTTTGCGCATTTCCAAACGTCAAAAAACAAGCAAAAAAACCCTGATTTTTTGCATATTTTTCAACGTAAATTACGTCATTTTCCGAATTTGCGATTGCGATTTTCAAATTCGGCAATTATATCGTCGACGTCGCTTTCCTGCATATCTGGCCACAATTTATCGAGAAAAATAAGCTCGGCATAAGCACTTTCGTACAACATAAAGTTGGACAAACGCTTTTCTCCGCCCGTGCGCACAACCGCGTCGAGAGGCGGCAAATGCGCGCTTGAAAGATGACTTTCAAAAGTATCTTCGACAAACTCGCCGTGGTCGTATGCGACTTTTGCGGCGTGGATAATATCCGCTCTGCCGCCGTAATTAAATGCTATATTCAGCCACATACCGTCGTTATCGGCGGTGTTTTGTTCAACGGTTTCAATGGAGTTTGCAAGAGAATCAGGCAAAGACGCAATGTCGCCCATATACGAAATCTTGTAATTGCCGTCATAAGACAGATTGAATTTCTGCACGACTTTTGCGATTGCGTCTATCTCGTCGAGCGGACGAGCATTGTTTTCCGTTGAAAAAGCATAGACGGAAACCGCCTCAACTCCGAGTTCGCTACATCTTTTTGCCACCTTATACAAGGCAACAAGACCGTGCGCGTATCCCTCGGAGCGTGGCATAGAGCGAGCTTGCGCCCACCTGCCGTTTCCGTCCATAATAAAACCTATATGTTTCGGTATCATCAGATTGAAAGAATCTCTTGCTCTTTTTCCTTGAAAAGTTTGTCTACTTCTTCGGTTTTCTTTGCAAGATTCTTATCGATGTCCTCCGTGAAGTTTCTCAAATCATCCTCGGTAATCGTGGATGCTTTTTGAATCTTCTTGAGTTCGTCGATAGCGTCTCTGCGAGCGTTGCGCATAACGATTTTTGCTTCTTCGACAAGGTTTTTGGCTTCTTTGACGGTTGAACGTCTGCGCTCCTCCGTAAGCTCGGGGAATACGAGACGAATAACTTGACCGTCGTTGTTGGGATTGATGCCGATATTTGCGGCAAGAATCGCTCTTTCGATGCTCTTGAGTTGCGATTTATCCCAAGGCGCAATGACCAAAAGTCTTGCTTCGGGAACGGAAATGTTTGCCATATTGTTTATCGGCGTAGGCGTTCCGTAATAATCTGCCACGACTTTGTCGAGGATGTGCGGATTTGCTCTGCCTGCGCGAATGCTGCGCAATTCCGAAATATAATTCTGCATTGTTTTGTCGATTTTTTCATTCATATCGTCAAAAATCAAATCGACTTCGTCAATACCGTATGCCATAAAAGACCTCCGAATTTTGAATATATAGATATTATATCAAATGATAAACTATATTGCAAGAAGAAATATCAACGGCAAAACCGTGTTTTTGCATCCGTTTTTGCAGTATATGAGAAAAGCCACACGAGGTGGCTTTTCAAAATTTAACGCTAAAGCGTTATGCAAGTTTCACATAAATGGTAACCGAACCGTAATGTCTTGCTCCGTTTTCGTCTGTCGTATACGTCACGTTGCAGTCTGTAAAATCAAATTCCTGCGTCATCTCCGCATCGGAATAAAACTTAACGTTATTCGGATTTTCCAAAACTTTCATCGTAGCTCTGCTATAATATGTGTTTTTATCGACTTTTCCGTTCAACAGATAAAAATCATTCGTTTTACCGTCAACGACGTAGCTGACTTTGAATCCACCGTCAGGCAAAGCCACTCTATAGCAGTACAACGTAACGTCCTTGTCGATAACGTCGTTGGCTTTTACAATCTGCGTATATTCGGCGTCATAATAATACCAACTGCTCCACATACCGTCGGGAGGCAAAACATCTCCGGATTTCAATGCGTTTTCCGCATCTTTTCCACTCTCGACTTTTATAGTTTGTGTCGTTTGTCCGTTTCTGACAACGGTAACAGTGACTTCGTCTTTCGGCTCCTCATTATCGCCGCAAGCAACAAAACACGCAAGAGCAACGATGAGTACGAGAACCGCACAAATCATAAGTTTGACTTTTTTATTCATAGTAAATCCTCCTTACTATCTCTTGAATCCATAATATCATATTGCAAAACGAAACAAAAGTATCAATTTTTTGAGACAAAAAAAGCGGTTTGATAACTTAAACTTCGATAAATCGATGAAGAACAAGAAAGAGTCGTCCGAGTGGCAACCCTAATTTATTGAGCGTAAATGAGTTGGCTATCGAGCGATTTTGCCGAAGTTATTTGCGACTTAGTGCGTTTGAAAAACTGCGATATTCTGATGAAAAAATAAATATAGCGATTAGATACTTAAACTGCGATATTTTGAGAAAAATAAAATATTAAATATAGTGGTTAGATACTTAAACTGCGATAAATCGATGAAGAACAAGAAAGAGCCACCCAAAAGGCAACCCTAATTTACTATGCGTAAATGAGTTGACAATCGGGTGACTCTGCCGAAGTAATTCGCGATTTAGCGCATTTGAAAACTGCGATATTTAGATGAAAAGCGCGAAAAAACCCCTTGAGCAACAACCCTAACGTACTAATGTGTACGTGAGTTGGTGAACAAGGGGTTTTGACAATGCTATTCGCTAAATAGCGCAGCTTAAGAGATAATTGTGCCGACGTTTTCGCCACACACAGCCTTAACCATACTCCCTTCCTGCATAAGAGCAAAGGTTACTACGGGAATATTGTTGTCCATACACATTGTAATGGCTGTCGTATCCATAGCTTTGAGACCGAGAGAAATGACTTGCATATACGAGATATGGTCAAATTTCTTTGCGTCTTTGTTCTTTTTGGGGTCGCAATCGTATATACCGTCGACGTTCTTTGCGCAAAGCAATGCGTCTGCGCCTATTTCGCAAGCACGGAGTGCCGCACCCGTGTCTGTCGAGAAATACGGATTGCCAGTTCCGCAAGCAAAAATCACGATTCTGCCCTTTTCAAAGTGGCGGATTGCCTTGCGCAGAATATACGGTTCGGCAACTTTCGTGATAGTGAGCGCAGTCTGCACTCTGACGGGGACACCGTGTTCTTCGAGTTTGTCCTGAAGCGCAAGAGCATTCATAACCGTTGCAAGCATACCCATATAATCGGCGGTTGCACGGTTCATTTTGTCTGCGGCTTGCAAACCTCTCCAGAAGTTGCCTCCGCCGATGACGATACCGACGTCGACGCCGAGGTCCTTGACCGCGACGATTTGTCTGCATACGAATTCAAGTTTTTCATTGTCGATTCCCGCGCCGTTTTCTTTTGCGAGGGCTTCGCCAGAAATCTTGATTATCACTCTTTTATACTTCACGGACGGGTCTACCGTCTTTTGGATTGTTTCGCTCATTTCAAACTCCTTTTAGAGCATCTAACGCACTATTTTTGCAAAATAATTGCACAAATCGCAGTACGTCCGATTGATTTTATTCCGAAAAAACGTTCAAAAAAAGGAATGGAAAGCCATTCCTTTTTCGATTGATTATTTTGCCAAGTGAGCTTGAGCCATAACTTCGCCGACGAAGTCGTCTTCTCTCTTTTGCAAACCTTCGCCCATTGCGTAACGAGTGAAACGAATGATTTTCACGTCGCCGTTTTGTTTGAGGTATTGAGAAATGGTCAAATCGCCGTTCTTAACGAAAACTTGTTCGTTGAGGCAAACGTCTTTGTAGAATTTGTTGATTCTGCCGACGAGCATCTTTTCGATGATTGCTTCGGGCTTTTTGCTGTCCTCGTTGAGAGCTTGAGCCTTGAGAATTTCTTTCTCGTGGTCAACTTCGGATTGAGGAACTTCTTCTCTGCAAACGTATTGTGCGTTTGCCGCTGCGATTTGAAGTGCGACGTCGTGTACGACTTCTGCGCTTGCGCCGTTCGTAGCCTCGACCATAACGCCGATTTTGCCGCCCATATGGATGTATGTATCAACGACGGAATCGTTTGCTTCATAAACCGTGAAACGACGGATGGAGAGTTTTTCGCCCATCTTCATAACGTACTCGTTGGTAACGTCTTGCATTGCCGCAACAACGTCTGCGACGGTTGCGTCGGAATTGTCGAGAACGTAGTCTGCAACTTTTGCGACGTACTCTTTGAATACGGGACCGCCTGCGACAAAGTCAGATTCGCAGTTGACTTCCAAAAGTACGGATTTGCCGTTCTTGGATGCTGCGTAAACGATGCCTTCCGCTGCGATACGAGCTTCTTTCTTAGCTGCGGTTGCCATACCTTTTTCTCTCAAGAAATCGATAGCGGCTTCCATATCGCCGTCAGTTGCCACGAGAGCTTTTTTGCAGTCCATCATACCGACACCGGTACGTTGGCGAAGTTCCATAACGTCTTTGCTTGTGAATGCCATATATTTTCTCCTATTATTTGTTTTGAAACCGCACGCAAGTGTTGGTTGCGTGCGGATAAATTCGATTATTCTTGTGCTTCTTTTTCTGCGATTGCTTTTTCAAGAGCTTCTTCGGGAGTGAGAGCTTTTTCTTCCACTACTTCTGCTTTGACTTCTTCGACAACCGGTGCTTCTTCCTTAGCTTCTTCGGCTACGGGAGCTGCGTGCAAAGATTCGCCTTGTTTTGCTTCGATAACGGCGTCTGCCATCAAAGACGCAAAGAGTTGGATTGCGCGGATAGCGTCGTCGTTGCCGGGGATAACGTAATCGACGAGGTCGGGGTCGCAGTTGGTATCTACTACTGCAACAATCGGGATATTGAGCTTGCGAGCTTCTCTTACTGCGTTTTCTTCTTTCTTGAGGTCAACTACAAACAAGCAACCGGGCAAAGTGCGCATATTCTTGATACCGCCGAGGTTCTTCTCGAGGTCGTCACGTTCTTTCTTGAGGTGTGCGACTTCTTTCTTGGGGAGAAGTTCGAACTCGCCGATAAGTTCCATTTGATTGATTTTGTTCAAACGGTCGATTCTCGTGCGGATAGTCTTGAAGTTGGTAAGCGTGCCGCCGAGCCATCTTTGGTTGATGTAGAACATATCGCAACGTTCTGCCTCTTGTTTGATAGCGTCTTGAGCTTGTTTCTTCGTGCCGACGAAAAGAACGGATTTGCCCTCTGCTGCAACACTCTTTACAAAGTTGTAAGCGGCTTCGACGTGGTCGACGGAAATTTGAAGGTCGATGATGTGAATGTCGTTTCTAGTTGCATAGATGTACTTGCCCATTTTCGGGTTCCAACGCTTGGTTTGGTGTCCGAAGTGTACGCCTGCTTCGAGCAGGGCTTTCATTGTTGTTACGGCCATTTTTATGGTCCTCCTATTGTTTTTTACCTCTCGCAGACTCGACGTCCGAACCTCCGATGGAACAGAACGGACTCCTCTACGATGCAGGGTCGATTGGAATTATATTATATATAAAATATTTTTGCAAATAAATTTCGGGTGTTTTTGAGGAATTTTTTCAAATTTTTCCGATTATTTTTGAATTTTTCCCCTCTAACAATCAAATTCCGTATATAAGTACACCCAAAACGAAGTGCGTCGCAACTCCTCTAAATACAATAACCCCCTCTTTCCGGACACGCCGGTATTTCTCCCACCACTCGTACAAGGACAATTCTCTACAACATTATCCGTCGCTCGTGGGGGCGACTCAACGCGATTGACGCAAAGCGTAACAATCGCTATTCCGTCGCTTCGCTCCTTACGGCACTCACATAGAAAGGGATATTTCTCTCATTATACCACCGTCCTTTGTGTGACTGCTACGCAACAACACGTCACAGTCGGACGGTACTAATCGTCGAGTTCGGCACTCAAAGGCTCGCCGCCCTGCGGCTCGTGTTACATCTTTGAAATAAATAAATGCAAAAGACACGCTATTTTGCGTGTCTTTTGAAAAACTAAACGTGATTGTCTTATTTGCAGTTGTGATTGCAATTCGGACGGCTCTGCCAAAGTTAAGCGCGATTTAGCGCGGTCTTAGTGATGGCAGCAAGAGCAATCGTCATCACAACAATCGCAACCGCCCTCCATCTTTTCGACTTCTGCCATAAATTCGTCGAAAACGCGTTGAAGCAATGCTTCGTCCTCGATTGCCATAAAGACGTCGTTGCCGTCCTCGTTTTCGCCGATTTCGTAAATAAGGACCTCGTCCTCGTCGATGTCGTCGAGTTTCTCCACGGGTTTCATAACGATAAACCATCTGTTGTCAACGTCGAGCGTTGCGAGATGATAGAAATCTTCGTCTTTGTCTGTTTCTTCGTTGTAAAGAGTGATGATGTCGTCATCTTCTTGCATATTGTTTTGGTCATCAAAAAAATCTGCCATTGTAGTTCTCCTTTGGACGCTGTGCGTCTTGATACATTGATATTAACATATTTTGCGCAATTTGCAAGCAAAATATCTTTGGCTGTCTAATTTAATCGCATTTTAATATCTGCTATGCGAATCGAGATAAGATTGCAAAATAATGGTTGCGGCAACCTTATCTATGACTTTTTTGCGTTTTTCGCGGCGAACATCGGCGTCTATGAGCATTCTTTCCGCCGATACCGTCGTCAAACGCTCGTCCTGATAGTACACGGGAAGTCCGCTTGCCTCTGCAAGCAAATCTCCGAATTCGCGGGTAACGACCGCCCTGTCCCCCTCCGTTCCGTCCATATTTTTAGGAAAACCGAGAACGAAAGCGTCCGCGTCCTCTTTTTTGGCATAATCGCAAAAATACGCTATGTCGGCGTTCATATCGCCTTTTTTGCGAACGTAAGTTTCGCGAGGGTTGGCGGTAATACCGAGCAAATCGCTTACGGCAACTCCGATTCGTACGTCTCCGACGTCAAGTGCAATTTTGTGTTTTTGAATCATTTCATCAGTCCTCTACGGTTATATTGTGTTCTCGCGCGTCTTTCGGTTTTGTTGAGTCCTATCAACGCGTAATACTCCTCGCCTTTGCTTCTTATAACGCACAATCCGACGACGAAAATCACAGCAGATATTCCTGTCGCGACTGCCCAGAATATCGCTTTGATAGCGATTTCTCCGAGTACGCCGGCAAACACCGAAAGCAGTATTCCGAGCAAAAACAGAGCCGCTGCGGGAACGATTGCCAAAAACGCGGATAAAATCTGATAGTAGTTGCCGCGGCTTGCGTTGCGAAGTTCGGATACGTCCTCCCAATGTTGATTGCCTTTCTTCATATCGAAAAGCACGTTCAGGCAGTTGATGCCGACCACCATCAGCATAGAGTCGATACCGATAAACAGCGTCGATACGATGTCTATCTTGTACAAAAGCAATGCGATAAGCATTATCGGTACCATTATAACAGCAGGAACGATTGTTGCAAGCAAAACTTTGGATTTTATGCTGTCGATAGGCTTAATCGGCAAAGATTTCATTGCGAAAAACGTCTTTCCATCTCTCGTATACGCCAAAGACGCTATGAGATTTGCTCCTGCAAGGAATATCATCGAATACATCACTACGAAACCAATCCCCATCATTTCGAGCGTAAGCGAATTCATTGCTTCTCCGTTTTCGGACTTGAAACCCGTGATAAAATACATCACGACGATGAAAATCGGTGCCATAAGCGTATTTGCAAACGAGGTCATTGCAAGCGAGCTGTTGCGGATTATCGATTTGAAATCCTTTTTGACGAGCGACATAACGACGCTATCCTGTTTGAGCGTCGTTTTGTTGGACGCGGTTTGAGCGGCGGTTTCGTTCTTCCTGATGTTGATACGTTTATAGAACGCAAGCGCAAGAAGAAGCATAACGACAATCATACCGACGATACAGGCGGCGGAAATTCCGAAATTCTTGCCTGCGTTTATGCCGTAACAGAAATCAACGAGGACTTTGTCGGGATATATCGCTCTGGCGACTCCGTACAACGACGCAAGCGCGCCTTGCGAAATCTCCACGTCTCCCTCTTGACCGAAACCCGTGGTGTTCATATAATACACGACCACCATATACGCGCACATCAAGATAACGTAAAACAGAATCGTTATCACGCTTTTAAGCGTGGGTTTACCTTTGAAATACGAACCGAGCCACGCTACGGGCATCGAAAATAACACGGCAACGAATAACGGAAGCACGGGCGCGCACAGCGCAACCAACAAAATTAGCGGATACGCACCGTAAAACATCGTGTGATTTGCAACGTTAAACGTTATCGTAACGACGTACGCTATGGGCAAAAACACGATAGCCGCCAGTTTGAGCGAATTGACGTAAACAAGCGCAAATTTGGCAAAGAATACGCCCGTCGGTTTTATCGGCAAAGTCTGCAAAAACGGCGTGTCCTTTGCGTCGTACAGCGTTGAAAACATCGACGCCATAGATAAGAAAAGCACCAACATCTGCGTTGCGAACAGTACCGAAGTCAAAAGTGCGGACAAATCGGCAATACTTTTTAGCGACAACGCCAAAAACGCCATCATTATCGCAATCATAATTACCAGCGGAGACATCGACAAAATCGCGGCAAGACTCTTGGATATTCTTTTCTTACCGTCTTTTTCCGCATTCGTCGGCGCGGTGGCGTTGCGATACAACGTCTTGAATAATAACAAAGATTTGTTCATATCGTCACTCCGCCATTTCGTTTGACACGCTACGCGTGTCGTCGGTAAGTTTGAGGAAAAGTTCCTCGAGCGATTTATCCTTGTTGCGCTCTTTGAGTTCGTCAATCTTGCAACAGGTTATAAGATGTCCGTCGTCGATTATCCCCACTCTGTCGCACACTTTTTCGACAACTTCGAGAACGTGCGAGGAGAAAAACACGCTGTTTCCCTTATCCGCGTGTTCGCGCATAAGTTGTTTTAGGTTATAAGCCGAGCGAGGGTCGAGTCCCGTCATAGGTTCGTCAAGCACCCAAAGTTTCGGCTCGTGTATCAATGCGCCGATTATGTTGAGTTTTTGTTTCATTCCGTGCGAATATGTAGAAATCTGTTTCTTTACCGCGTCCTGCAAGGAAAAAAGTTCGGCGTATTTTTCCAGTCTTTCCTGCCTTTGTGCCGTAGGCACATCGAAAACGTCGCAGATAAAATTGATATATTCCACTCCCGTCAAACCCTCGTACATAACGTGGTCGTCGCTGACGTAGCCGAGAATTTTCTTTGCCTCGATAGGATTTTGTTTGATGTCGATTCCGTCAAGGCACACCGAGCCGTCCTCGAAGTCGATAATACCCGTTATCGATTTAATCGTCGTAGATTTACCTGCGCCGTTAGGACCGATAAAACCGAAAATTTCTCCGTCTCCGACCGTCAACGTAAGATTGTCGACTGACGGTTTGGCGTTTCCGCCGTAAGTTTTTGTTAAATTGCGTATTTGAAGCATTTTTTGTTATTCCTTTTATTTTGTCGATTATATGTCGTTTGAATACAAAGTATTCAACGCAGTTGAAATTTAATTTGCTCTATTATACCGATTCTGTCAATCCGAGCCTCGCTTTTAGGCCGTTGAACACGTCGGACAACATTTCCGTCACGCTGTCTTCGTCCCATTCGATGTATTTGGTAACAATCATAGTCGCGAAGCCGTGAACAAATACCCACATTTCGGTTTGCAGGCGCATTGCCGTTTCCACCGAGCAGGAAAATGTCTTTGTAAGCAAATTTATCGCGCTTTTCAACGCCATACTGTTTTGCGTTTTTATGCCGTTTTCCTCCATAAACAGCATTTTGAAAAACTGCGGATAATCCCTTGCAAACCCGATATAGGACATTCCGATAGCCATATACGGCAAATATTTGTCCGATTTCGAGTTTTCTGCCATATATTCTTCGTACCTTTGAGATACGGTAGTCAAAATATCCGCTTTCAAATCGTCCATAGTTGCGTAATTGTAAAAAACGGGCTGAATCGAACAACCGAGTCTGTTCGCAACGGCTCTGACGTTCAAACTCTCTCCCTCGAGAATCATTTGAACTCCCGCATTTTTTATCATCTCTTTGGAGATTGTGGCTTTTCTTGGCATAATTGCCTCCGTTTGTTTTGTATCACTTGATATTATATCGTTTGATATGCGTTTTGTCAACCACTAAATAGTGAGATTTATGCAAACAAGCCGCGAAATCGCGACTTGTTTATAAAAATTTTATCATATCTTCAAAATACAATAACTTCAATTCTTTTCCTATTTATTTTAATACAATTTCCCCCTTCCTCAGGTGTTTCCCCTATTCCGTTCCCCCTCTGCGCTGTGCTTGAGGGAACCCACGGAAC
>DLKM01000025.1:0-2237 GCA_002478945.1 Christensenella sp. UBA7588 | reverse complement strand
GTCGCTTGTACTATTCGTCAAGCTCGGCGTTCGATTTGCTCGCCGCCTTGCGGCTCGAAACTTCGAATAAGCACATTCAGTTAATAAGCATCACTTTCTCTTTGATTGCCGTTCTTTTATAGTTTTTTCAAAGCCGTTTTCCGTCGGTTCATAGAATACCGCATCTTTTATCTCGTCGGGAAGATACTGTTGCTTTACCCAACCGCCGTAGGAATGCGGGTATTTGTATCCGCTCACTTTTTCGTCTACGCCCTTATAATTCGGGTCACGCAAATAAAGCGGTACAGTCTCTCTTTTTATAGTTTTTACTGCGTTTTCCGCGCCTCCGATAGCCTCGACGACCTTATTTGACTTGGGTGCTTCCGAAACATAGATAATGCCTTCTGCAAGCGGAATTTTGCCCTCGGGCAGACCTATTCTTTCAAATGCCTGCACGCACGACGTTGCCACGACGATTGCGTTTGGGTCGGCAAGTCCGACGTCCTCGCAAGCGTGAATCATAATTCTGCGCCCTATCAGCATCGGGTCGCAACCTGCTTCGATAAGCCTTTCCGCCCAGTAAAGCGCGGCGTTGCTGTCGCTTCCCCTCATACTCTTGATAAACGCCGAAATCATATCGTAATACATATCTTCGGTCATACTCAAGGCTTTTTGCTGTATTGACTGTTCCGCTTCCTCTTTGCCGATACGAATTACGCCGTCCTGACTCGGATGCGTGGTAAGCGCGGCAAGTTCCAACGCGTTGAGAGCCGTACGCAAATCTCCGCCGCTTGCCCAAGCAAGATGCGACAACGCCTCGTCGCTAAGCTCGAGATTCATATTGCCGAGCCCCCTTTCCTTATCCTCTACCGCTCTTTTCAGTCCTTTTTTGACGTCGTCCTCGGTAAGTCTGGAAAAATTGAATATACGGCATCTCGAAACGATAGCTCTCGTCATCGAAACGTACGGATTTTCTGTCGTAGAGCCGATAAATATGATATATCCTTGTTCTATTGCTTGCAAAACGCTGTCGCTTTGCGCCTTGTTCCATCTATGGCACTCGTCAAGCAGTAAATATGTGCGCTTGCCGTACATACGGAGCAAATCTCTTGCTTCGTCTATAACCTTTTTTGCGTCGGCTACACCGCTCGTAACGGCGTTGAGTTTGACGAAATTTGCGTTGGTATTTTCCGCAATGATATTTGCAAGAGTGGTTTTTCCCGTCCCCGGAGGTCCGAAAAAGATGCAACTGCCGAGTTTGTCGGCAGAAATAGCCCTTCTCAAAAGCGAGCCTTGTCCGACGATTTTGCCCTGCCCCAAAAACTCGTCGAGAGTGCGCGGACGCATTCTTTCGGCAAGCGGAGCCATAGTTTTTACGTTGTCTTGATAATCGAATAAATCCATACGAAGATTATAACAATCACTCGCGAATTTGTAAAGACGAAGAAGTATTATTCATATAATAAAACGTGCGGAAACGAAGCAAACTGGCGTATATGAAACCGAAACTGTTCAGAGCAATAATCGCTATAACGGGATTTATTGCCGTTTTCATATTCTGCACGGTGTACTTCAGGGCAAATATCGTGCCTACGGTTATGGACAGTTCCGTGGCGCAGATGCGCGCGATAACCACGAACGCAGTCAATATTGCCGCAACGAGCGTCCTCGGAGACGGCTTAACCTACGACCAGTTATTTGAAATCGAAAAAGACAAAGACGGCAAAATCGCAATGATTAAAGCCAATTCCCCTCAAATAAATAAAATCGCTCGAGAAATCGCAAATCTTGCGCAAGCAAATCTCGACGGATTAGGCACGCAGGAGATACAGATTCCTGCGGGTACGTTTACGGGACTTGCGCTATTGATGGGCTTCGGCCCCGACGTAACGATAAAAATAACGCCTATAGGCACTGCAACGTGCGACTTTGTGTCATATTTTCAGTCCGCAGGCATAAATCAGACTTTGCACAAAATTTACATAGACGTTTATGCGGACGTAAGCATCGTTACGCCTATCGACCAACCCACGATTCAGGTAAAAGCCGAAGTCCTCGTGTGCGAAAATATGATTGTCGGCGAAATCCCCGACACCTTTTTGAATATGAAAAGTATAAATGAAATGCTTTCTTTGTAAACGGAATTTACTCGTCTAAGGTATTCTTATATACGCACTCTGCCATTTCGAAGCGTACTTATTAGCTGGATGTACTTATTCGGAGCTTCGAGCCGCAACGGCGGCGAGCCTTTGAGTGCC
>DLKM01000011.1:23780-60709 GCA_002478945.1 Christensenella sp. UBA7588 | reverse complement strand
TTCGTTTAGGTCTTGTCGTATATGGCATTTGACAGTACGCAAAATCGTCTTTTTGAAATAAAAACCATTGATTTGTTTGTAAATGAATGTGGTTTTGCTGGTAGACATTTGGGCGGCGGTCGCAAACCCGATGGCATTATTTATCGTACAGAAGAACAGTGTGGCGTTATAATTGATACAAAAGCATACTCTAACGGCTACAGCCTACCCATTTCGCAAGCAGATGAAATGAGTCGATATATTCGCGAAAATCAAACTCGTGATGCAGCAATTAATTCTAATCATTGGTGGGATAACTTTCCTGAAACAATAAGTATGTTTAATTTTGCTTTCATTTCAAGTTTGTTCAAAGGTAACATTGGCGTTACATTGCAACGGATAGCATTAGATACAGGAGTTAATGGCGTTGCAATTAGCGTTATAAATCTATTGTTGATTGCCGAAAAACTTAAATCGCACCATTTAACTTATAACGATTTTTATAATCAACTTAATTCAAACTCCGAAATGGCATAAAAGAATAACTTCAGTCCGTTATGTGCCGTGAAAATTATTAACTTTCTTATAAGCTAATAATCCAGTTTGAATATGAATATCAAATTGTAATGGATTATATTGTTTCAGTTGTAAATTGCCGTATATCTTTGACGCATTTTGATAAAGTATTCAAACACGGTGGATTGCGCTCGTTCAAGTATGGCGGCGATTTCGGAGTAACTCAGTCCGTTTTGCCTGCATTCGAGCGCAATTCTCATATTGTCCGTCAGATTGAGGCTGTCAACGATTGAATCATAGACGGTATAGTCTTTGACAACATCTTCTTCAATCTCACAAGACGGCTCGCTTACAAGTGTTAAGGCATCAAGGCTCGCAGAGCGGTAATAATCGCTTGTTCTTCGTGTTATAAGTTTAGACATCGCTCTAATGCACGCAATTTCAACCGTAATCGGTTTGCCTTTCTTGCTAAAAAGCAAAACGTCGGATAAATATTTTCCGTAGTGTTCGCAAAGATACAACGCGCCTTCCGATATTGCCGAATTTGTACGTAAAAATATTCAAACCAACAACGAAAGCAACATAGTAAATTTGCAATAAATATCCTAATCAATAACCAAAGCCGAGAACATTAAACTCTCGACTTTGACTTGTAATTTTTATATTTGTTCGATAGGTTAAATGTACTATATTTGCCCTTATCATTTGAGAAACGTTTGTACAACTTGAATATCTGCTTCATCAAAAACATATATTTTTCTTAACAGTTCCATCTCCGCTTTATCAATTATGTCTATTATATCATAACGCCTTACATCGTTTGTCGGTAGATGTTCAATTGCGTTTTTTAATATTTCTTCGAACTTCTCCTCGCTTGAAAAATCATCAAAAAACACTTTAATTTTATTGTCTTTAATGATAAATGACGAATCTTTTATTAAGCTTTTTATTTTCATCCCAAAATCTTTTAGTGACATGTCTTTATTGAAAAATAGAATGTTTTTATCAATGACGTCGGAATCATCATAGTCTATTATTTCAATAAAATTGCTTGACTGTAAGTTTCCAAGTTCATATGCATTTTCTTTTACGAAAAATGTTATAGCCAGAATCGGCGCGTCTAAACAATAACAGTTAATTTCATTTTTTACTTTGCATATTGAATCCAAAAATTCTTTTGCGTGATATTCATAAATGCATTGAAAGTACTTTTGGATATTAGCTTTAAGATTTGCGGCTTCTTCATAAGTGTCAAGATCAATAGCATTTTTTAATGATTCAAACAAAAGCATATCTTCATTACTATTGAGATTGATGCACAAAGACTGACTGTATTCACTGATTTCAGTTTCAAATCTATTTCTTATTTTTTTATGTAATATGCACAATAGTAAATAATTCAGCATTTTATCGTTGCATCTAAAATGATAATCGCAGTAATAGTTATTATTAACCGATAGGTTGCAGTCATTCTTCAAAAAATAAGTTGATAGTGCGTATAGATCCATGATCTCCTTTACTTTGTTAGGATGGATTCCAAGTTTAGAACACCTTATTTTTAAAAAAGATTCTTCGACTTCAAACTCCATGTTATGCTCATTTAATTCAATTAGAACAGAATTAATATCGTTTTCTCTCTTTGAATAATCATGTTGAATCATTCTATTAATGATTTCATCTATAAAATGGAAATAAGGTGCACATTCCCATATTTTTTTGTAATTTTCACCGATGGGTATTTCTTTTGTAAACATAACATTGATGATTAAACCCAATGAATAAATATCGGTATATGTACCAACTTCATGAAAACCCCGTTGTTTTTGTTCTGGAGCATGATAATCGAGGTTCCCAACAAAGCCACTATTTATGGTTTTATTTTCGTTGTTTATATGGGTTAAGCCCAAATCGCACACAAGAAGTGCGTCGCGTGCTTCGTCATATAAAATATTTTCTGGTTTTAAATCTCGGTGAATTAATGGTTCGCTCCTTTTATGCATTATTTTTAAAGCTTCGCATAATTGTATCGAGTATTTATAAGCACTGATTGGCGTAATTTCGTTATCGTTTATCAGCTGTTCCAAAGTTTTGTCGTACTTTTTCATAACATAAAAAATTCTGTCTTTTTGCTGGTTTTTTAAACGAAGAGTTCCGCTATCAAGACATTTTACAATGTATGGAGAGTTTAAAGATTTCAGCAAGTCAATTTCCTTTTTAAAATTTAATTCTTTAATGTGATTTTTGCCAAAATCATGCAGAATTTTTACGACAAAGTGTTCTCCGTTTTCTGTAACACAATCATATACATATCCGTTGCCGCCTTTATTAAGAAAAGTGGTAATCGTATATGTCGTTTTGTTATTGCTTTCAAATTTTTGGTTAAGATACTTTTCATATTCTTCAGCCATAGAAGTACACCCACTTTTATAATGATTTATTGCAAAATTACGCCTCGACTACCGAAAAAAACAAGCTTATCATAAGTATATCATTCTTTAAGAATATTTTCAATGGATTTAAATGGTGTTATTTGTATGCAAACATAACTTATATATAATAGCATAAAATAAGCCGACTAAAAATTATGCTATCGTTATAATTAATATGTTAACGTTAAATACTGTTTGTTGCTCGCAAATATTTTTTACGAATACTGTTTTGTCTGCGCCAGATCGTAGTGCGGTTCACATTAAGTAATCTTGCAATTTCGATATGCGACAAGCCGGACATATATGCGGAAAGCATTTCGTATTCGGCGGGTGTTAAATGTATTGATTCGATAATCGCGTCAACAATGGCATAATCGCTGTCGGAGTCATCGTCGATAAAAGTTATGGGAGATGATACAATGTTATCATCTATGGCAGTTGTGTGTTAAATAGCGTGTGTATTGTTTGTCTAAATACCTATCCGCGAATCTGAAACACGCTTGCTTTACGGTTATAATTTTGTTGTGCGCTGTTATATATGGATTTCCAAGTTGTTCGCCGATATGTTCACACAGAAACAACATCGCCGTTTGTGCTATATCGTATCCGTCAGAATATATGTGATTACAATAAAACAGCCCATATCGAACAAGCAATAATTATGCCGTTGATATAGGCTTTTCGCTGTGCTAAACCGCCAAACCGAAAGGCAATAAATCGGAGCAGTTATTTTTTATAATTTGATTTAATCGCTAATTGGACACAACGCTTTTAAGGAGAACGCAAGAGGTTGCGCATAAAATTTGTGCGTAAGCAGATGTATAGATAAATAGGGTGATGTTTTGATTGTCTAAAATCAACGATACGAGATTTTTATAAATTCTTGGAATTTATAGCCGTAGTTTTGTTGTGAAAAATTCTCGAAGAAAAAATAATACGAACCCATTATCTGAGTTCGTATTATTGTCTGTTGGTGAGCAAAATAGTGCATCAATTGATTTGAATTTATAATGACTTGTTGGAATAATTAATATTGCAAAAAATGCTAATATTTGACATTTTATATATTTGTATTATAATAAAAGGGCATAGATGTTAAATAAGTCTTTGTATAGATTAAGCTAATTTCATAAATAGTCATTAATTAATCAACACATCTTAGCGTGTGCTAAAAAGAAAAATTGCTTGCGTTATCATTGCAAGTTGTCATTTAAAGGGATAGATATGGATCAATACGATAGATTTTTGTCAAAGGAAAACTTTATGCTCGCATTCTTAAGGATTAAGACTATGCGAAGGAATGAGTATAAAGAGTTTTATTATAAAGATATTTCAGCATTCGAAGCGTTTTTAGATGCCAATATTAATCAGCTAATAAACGATATAGAAGAAAATAAATATCAACCCCGCCCGGTTTGCAAGTATTATGTTCCAAAAAACAAGAATCTTGCACGTCCTTTTTCATTGCTTAGTTTTATCGATTTAATAGTATATCAAGCTATTTGCAATATTATAGTAGATTGTACATATGACTATAGAGAAAGCTCTTTTGATGTTTCTGTTTTTGGGAATATTCCAATTAAAACAGATTCAGGAAATGCTATATTTGCATATACAAAATGGAAAGACCAGTGGAATGCGTTTAAGAAAGCAATGAGAGCGCAGTTCCATAAAGGATATCAATATGTCGTTGAATTTGATATTGCATCGTTTTATGATACAATTGATCATAAAATATTGGCATCTATTCTAAAAAAACGAATGATAGACAACAGATTGATCTCACTTTTGGGGAAGTGCTTAAATAAGTGGGTTATATCGGCAACAGGTAAATACGAATTTGATAAGAGTTGTGGAATTCCGCAAGGGCCAGAGTGTTCTGCTGTGCTCTCTGAATTGCTGTTGTTTGAGATTGATGAAATTTTCAAAAGTAGCTTTGATGGTAAAACTAGATATATGAGATATGCTGATGATATTCGTGTTATGGCAAAGAATAAAATCGATTGTGAAAAGGCGATAGTATATCTTGATTTAATTTGTCGTGACTTTTCTTTAATTCCACAAGTTTCTAAAATAGAAATAGTGGAACTCAAGAAAGATACAATAGAAAAATATATAAATAGTACAAATTTGAAGTTTTCAACAATCGCAACTGATTTTAAAAGAAGAGGAAGTTTATCTGAAAAAAATCACAAAAAATTGAAAAGAAGTCTAGTGGAATGTTTTAATGAAAATGATAAAGATAATTATCTAAACAAAACAATAATCAAATTCTCGTTATATAAATTGAATAAAGATAATGAAATTAAAGATCTGTTGTTAAAAAACATCGGGGTGCTTAAGCCGTTTCTAGAAAGTGTTTTATACTATTTAGAGTTGCATTTTTCTACAGATAAAGACGTAGAGCAATTAATACATAATTTATTAGAGAAAGACATTGCCTTATATCAGCATGACAAGGCAGTGGTTTTTGGAAAATGTAATAACATTCCTTTTGATGAAATGATTTATTCTTCTAATATGTCGAATGAATCTGAAAGGTTTTGGATCATACGGTATCAGGTCATTCAATGGTTATTAAGGAACGGTGATGTACAAATGGTCTTAACAATTTCCAATGATATGCATAACTATTTTATAGAAAGAGAATTGTTTATTGCCCAATGTCGCTTTATTACTGAAGAAAAAGCAAAAAAGCAGTTGATAATTAATATGCTGAAACATGACAACCCAATGCTGGCATTAAATGCGCTTGCTCAAGTGGGGTATTATACTATAAATAATTATAAAAGTCCACAGGCGGAAGACTATAATGACTTTATAAATAATATTCTAAATATACCAGTCTCAAATTATATTATGGAAACGTTAAAAAGAGAGTTTAATATTCCAAAGAAAAAATCTAAGTTCTTTGTTAACAATATAAAGAAAAATGAAGATTTTTATAAAGAATGCTGTGACGATATTATGAAATATATACAAACTAAAGATGTTATACCAGAAACGGCACTAGAGAATCTTGATTTGTTCAATTCAATCGTTACAGAGATGATATTAATTGATGAAAAACATAATAAGCCAACAGGAGAATACGGAGCTTTTGTTTCGCAACTGCAAAGCTTTTTGCCACAATGCGCTCATGCTTTTTCTAAAATACACGAAAACAGAAATCAAAGAACGGCTGCGCATGCGAAAGATAAACGTCAAAAAGTAAGAAAACGCATTACTGAAATGGAACTGCAAAATCTGATTAAAACTGTTGACCTTAGCGGTGCATATTCGGAGATTTGCACATATTATTCAGAAAAGCATAATGCTACACCATGATGTTATAGACGACAATTAATGTTAAGCGTTAAAACATTTAATTGAGTATATAGAAAACGCACCCAATGGGTGCGCTTTTCTTTTGAGCAAATCAATGTGTCAATACGTTTGGGGAGGACGCTCAAAATTCAATAGTATAATGATGCAGTTTATGACAAAAAAGAAGCAATGGAATATGTTAAAGAGAATTACCGACAAGATTCTATTAAGATTGTCATAAAGCATAATTTTGATAAGAACAAATTCTTTGTCTTAAGCTATAGAAATAAAAGGGGATAATAGTCACTTTTTATTGTCCGTCGGGTGGGCAAGATAGCATAGTGCTTCTGGATGGTTAATGGAAGACATTCTTACAAAATTAATACACATTTTAGTTTAAACTGGTCTGATTTGATCAGTTTATTTCTTGTAGGCCGGAACGGCTTATAAAACTGCAAAAGGAGGAAAGAAGATTTGTATCTCTAATAATTAAAATTAGTAAATGTTTAAAATGAAACGGAAAGTCGGGAGTAAAAACTCTCGGCTTTCATACAATTGTTGATTCTTTTTGCTAATATTTCTGTATGACAATATGCTACTATGTCGCTACCATTTTTCTTTTTGTTGCTCGGATAAGCGGTGATCTTAATTATCATATGCCATAGAAGAATGTGTCTACTCCAATTTGATTTCGAATTTGCAAATACAAACTCTAACACTGGTTTAATCGACAGGTTTCCTTATAGTTATTTTTTCGGAACCACATATCGGACATTTTTTATAAGAAATAGAACCCATACAGCCTTCTGTAAAATCTGCTTGACAGCAGTCTTCGCAATAAACATATTCCTTTGATGCGATTGCTTTTCGTTTCGCTTCTAGGTTAAATTTAATTCTTGACCTTATCACACCGTTATCTGTTAAAATAAAATCGGGGTAAAGATATAGGCTTGATTTTATCTTTAAGAAATCATTTTCGACATCCAAATCAGCATATTCTTCATTATCAAAAATGAATAATTGATAACGACGCTCTTGTTCATATTCCCATTTTTTATCCTTTAAAGAAAAATACCAATATCGCATTATTTCATCAAAAAAATTGATTTTTGTTCATCCTTCAAATTATATAAATCGATAATCTCGCACAAATAATTAATTTCGTTCTTAAACTCTTCATTACTATACAAAATATCATAACAAGCAACATAATCAAACATTGGTGTTTTATTCAATACAACTATTGGCGCAAGAATATCTGCAATTCTATCTGTTTTAAAACCAAAAGTGGTGCCGCCATACTTTTTCAGCATTTTTTGTCAGGCTTAATCTTTGTAAAAGAACATACATAACAATCTTTTAACTCATCTATGTTAACTTTTTTGCCCAATCATAACTCAACCACAAACTTGATATTATATAATGCTTTCAATGTGTTTTTAACCGATATTGACTTATACAAGAAAGCCATATCATAATTGTTATGTGATTTTAGCCCCCATATAAGTAAATTATTAGTACAACCGCAAGATTTGTCAAGTTAAGCGAGTCCGCTATTTTTAACGTGTTTCGTTTTTGCTAAAAGATTATCGGCAAATCGCAATAAAAATCATTATTATGGCAAGCAATGTTGGAATTCATGGTTAAATACGTCGCGTATGAACAGAACGCGCGCGACTCTCAATCTAAATTTAAGAGTTGCAGCGGATGCAGAGCATAAGAATTGTAATTGTATGAGACTAATTCAAGATGTTTAGATAATTGTCAAAAAGGCATTTTATCTATGTAAAACGTTTGAATAAAACGGCAATTATGTCAAGTAAAAAACAGTTTCGCTAAATTACGAAACTGTTTTTATAGAAACGAATCAAATCACAGGGGGCATTATTCGTCTTTTTTTGAAACGATATATTTGAACAAGCATTTTATGTCTTTACTTGAAAGGAAAGGATACAATTCGTCCATATTTACGTCTTGAATCTCGCCTGCAATATATTTGTCTACCAGCTTTGACAGACATTTTTCGGAAACGAACGGCGCAAGCGAAGTGAGCGAATGTTCGTATTTTTTATCTGTATCGAGCGCGATTTTCAAAAATAATGCGTCACTATCGTTTTCAGAGAGAAAAGGCATTATCGCACATAGGTTTAAACCATAGTAGTTGTCAGGGTCGTTTAGAATATCTTCAGCGATTTCGTGAATGTCGTCGTCATCGAGGAACGGGAGAATTTGTAAGAGTTTATCCTTCTTTTGTGATTTTTCATCGTTGATATTTAAGAAAAGATTCCCGAGTGATGCACCGATTCCGCAACCTTTTTGTGCAATTTTTTTTACTTTTTTCAACACATCTTTCAACGAATCACTCGACGGTGTTTTTTCTTCAAAAGCCTCGTTTTGTGTGTCGTCGTCTTCTTCGATGTCTTCTATTTTTTCGAGCGCATCAATAAATTTGCCTTTTTCGTCCTCGTCTGTAAACACGAAGTCAGATTTTCCCGTATGATTTTCTATGGCTTCTTCAAATGTTATTGGTTCATAAACCGTTTTTCCATCTTGCAATTTCTTTTTAAGTATCATTGTTTTACCTCCGTTTTAAAAAATTTTTGTTCGGCCGGCGTAAGTCTTGGATATAGATTTCTCGTATTGACCGTTAACGTTCCGTCTTTTATTGCTTTGAGAATCATCAATCTTTCCGTTTGCGAAAAGCGATAAAAGTTTTCGGGAACGTCGATTTTCATTGTGCCGTCGATGATGCTCCTCACTACAAACAGTCGTTCGTGTCCTGCAAAGATGTCATCCGGATTGACATATATTTTTTTGTCAAGACATAAGAGTTCTTCGATGTTTATTTGAAAAATTTCGGATAAATTCAACAAATCTTCGATTGAGGGAACGCCCGTGCCGTTTTCCCATTTGGACACGAGTTGCCTTGTCACGAACAATTTGTTCGCAAGTTCCTCTTGCGTGAGATTTTGTTGCTTTCGCCTCGACGCTATATTGTTGCCGACAGCAATGAAATCAATCATTTTGCGCCTCCTATGATTGAATTATATATCGTGCACCTTGATATGTCACGCAACTCATCGTTGCATTTTATGGCAGAGTAATTGCAACACAATATCTAAAAAACTATTTTTATATAGTGAATGCCAAATAATTCTTTAACCATTTATATGTTGGCGACTGCCGTAATAGTGGAACGAGCGAATTTATTCGCATAGTGAAACGTCTACGCTAAACAAATTGTGCTATCGCACCCGTGCATCGCACGTGACACCTTGTGTTTAATATGTTTGCTATGTCCGCTACGCTCGATGTCCGATGCGTTGCGCTTGCGTTTCTCTTTGCTTGTAGTCAGTCGGGTGTCCCGAGTTCGGCACGTAGGGCGTGTGGATATGAAAATATCCAGACCTCGGTAGGATAAGAAAAAACCCGACTGCAATAGTCGGGTTTCGTGGTGACCCTACCGAGGTTCGAACTCGGGTTACCGCCGTGAAAGGGCGATGTCTTAGACCACTTGACCATAGGGCCGTTTTTATTTATTTGGTGGAAGTTACAGGACTCGAACCTGTGACCCCTTGCTTGTAAGGCAAGTGCTCTAACCAACTGAGCTAAACTTCCGCGTGGATTGCTCCACTATGGTAGCGGCGATCGGATTCGAACCAATGACCTGCCGGGTATGAACCGGCCGCTATAACCAACTAAGCTACGCCGCCATATCGTTTGGTTTGTTGCTGTGGGGAGCGCGTCGCGCTCCTCTACAACAATGGTTTGCAAGGGCGGACTTGCATTTGACGCTGACGCCTTGACGCCGACGTCGCATTCCGCTTTCGCTGTGGTTGCGGGGGAAGGATTTGAACCAACGACCTCCGGGTTATGAGCCCGACGAGCTACCAGCTGCTCTACCCCGCGATATTCAATGCTTGCTTATGATATGATAAAACAAAAAAAATGTCAAGCAGATTAAAAAAATATTTTTATTATGTGCGAAAAAAGGAGGGAAGTGAAGTTTTTTGCAAAAACAAAGCGGTCGGATACGCGAATAATAACGTTTTTAGAAAATATGCGATTTTTTTGCGAGTGAATGCGGTTTTGCATCGCATGTCGAATGCGAAAAACGCAAAAAACGGACGTCTAAAGCGGTAAAATAAATTAAAACGTTTGAAATTGTCGTTATTTTTCGTTCGATATTATGTTAAAAATACATAAGAAAGAAGTGTAAATAACCTTAAAATAATTTTTAATTATTGCAATTAAGAACAAAAAACGCTTGCGCACGTCGTGCGCTATGTGTATAATGGTAATACTATTGATATAATGCTCATTATATGGAGTTTGATATGAAAAAGAAATTGATACTCGCAACAGCAATCGTACTTTTGCTCGCAATCAGCGTGACAATGTTTGTTGGCTGTGACGAAATCATCAAAAAGAACGAAGAACGCGACGCAACACAAATCGTCGCAACTGTCAATTATCGCGAAAAGACCGATTACGTCTACAAGTACGAATTGCAGTCCGTGTTCAACAGCTACGCTTACGCTTACGTCAACTATTACGGTATGACGTATGAAGAAGTTGCGAACACGCTCGTCAAGTCTCTTGCGCAACAAAAGCTGCTCAACATGTTTGCACTTTATACAGTTGCGGACATTCAAGAAGTAAATGTTCCGTCAAAGGCAGAGGAATTGCTTTCCAAGAGCGAGATAAACAAGGCTATCAGCGATTCAAACGACAGTATGCTTTCAACGCTCGTGTCTATCGTCGAGGACCTCGTAACCGAAGATAACGCAAATGCCGGCGGAAACAATATCGGCAAGAGCGACGACACCAAAGTCGAAGTTACCAAAGAAAACGAGACTTACGTCAGATTCGATACCAACGGCGCAACGGCAATCGAAAAACAGATTATCGCAAAAGGCACCAAGGCTACGGAACCCGACGCTCCGACCAAGACCGGTTATACGTTCTACGGTTGGTATTTGACCAAGGACTTCAGCGGAGAAGAATTCGATTTTGACACCGCAGTCAACAACGATATCGTTTTGTATGCAAAGTGGGTCAAACATACCGACGCTCGTACTCAAAGACCCGAAGCGGAAAAAGAGGACGATTATGACCCCGATAACAACGATATTAAAGACGAAGATATGGCAAAGAAGTTCTTCAGCGAAGATTATCAAAAGGAAATGCTGAAAGAGGACGGAGATATTTTCACGGAGAAGTTCCTCAAAGCTGATTTTGCAAAGAATATCGTCTTTGACGAAAACGAAACGACTCTTGTGGCAGTTCTCAAAGAGTACATCGGCGAAGGTCTTGCGGATATGAAGAAACAACTTATGTCCAACCTTCACAAAAAGTCCGTCGAAGATTGCTACGAGTACTATCTCAACAGCCAAATGCAATCTTTGCTCATCACGAGACTTAAACGTTTGGTTGAGGACCAAGTAACGGTCGACCCTGCCGAAATTCAAAAACAATTCGACGACGCAGTCGCAAAGAATATCGAAAGCTACAAAGACAACGAGTCCGGTTATCAATCCTCGCTCACAAGCTCGCTTTCGGGAACGTACTATCATCCGACCAAAGATTACGGTTTCGTCATCAACATTTTGCTCAAGCTCAATGACGACGATATGAAAACTCTTACCGACTTCACGAAAGAGCATCCGGGTCACGGCGCAGAAGCGATGATTTTGCGCAATCAACTCATCGCGAATATGAACGTCAAGGTGTCAAACCCCAACTATAAGGCAGACTCGAAAATCGAGGATAAGGACGGCAACGAAATCGAAGTTCGCGATGCGGATACCGATTCGCGCAACCCCTACAATAAGGTAGGCAAAACCGAGAGCAATCCGTACGACAATTCTTACGAATATGAAACGGGCGAAGGCACTTACGCCAACGATTACAACCAAATCATATCTTTCGAGCAAGTCGATGGTAAATATCAAGTAGTGTTCAAAGCGACGCAACATCCGTCAATGGCATACTTGATTGAAGAAGTTCCCGCGTTTGACAAAGACGGAAAAACCGGTATCGTCCATCAAATCCAAAACAGCTTTGCTCAAGTAAAAGCAGCGAACCTCGAATATGCTCAAGAAGTGTACTGGCTCCGTGAAGTTGCAACCGCGTGGGCATACATCGTCGGAGACGACAGCGGTGCGATAACGTCAAGCTCCAACAACAACGGACTCGGTTACCTCATCACTCCGGAAGGACAAGACAGCACTTACCTCTCCGATTTCACGGATTATGCTCGTGAACTTATCAAGAAAGGTACAGGCAGCTTCTGTGCAAACGAGACGACGGACTTCTCCGCAAGTTTTGCAGGCGACAAGAACGCTTACGTCATCGCAGATAACGTTATTACCGAAAAAGACGGTCAATACAGCATCAACAATCCGAGCAGTCCTTACGCAGGTGTGTTCGTGCTTCTCAACTCGTACACGGTTTGGGACGCGTCCAACCTCACGGACGGAGCAACGCTTGACGAAGTGACTAAGACTTTGCCTCTCGATTACATCATCACGTTTGCAAAAGATGCAGACGACGTTAAGACGATAAGACAAACTATCGAGGATACGCTCAAAGCCGCAAAATCCACGGACAAATATAACAGCCTCGTGAACAATATGCTTAATTCCGAAAAAGACAAGATTAAGTATGAGGACAAGATTATCAAAGAAGTCTGGAAAGATGCGGAATAACCATTAAAACTCAAACGAAAGCGACTTGCTTATGCAGGTCGCTTTTTTTGTGGCTAATCGAAGTCGAAGTGTAGGGGAGGGATAGATTTGTCATTGAGAGAAGCAACAAATGCGTATAACGCTTAAAATTGATAATCGTCATAACTCTAATTAAATGCAAGTTTCCTCCTTCCTTCGGAACACGACGATATTTCTCCCAATAAAACAATTAAATGCAATTATCCCCCTTCCTCAGGTGTTTCCCCTATTCCGTTCCCCCTCTGCGCAATGCTTGAGGGAACCCACGGAACTGCTCCGCAGGGGGCAACACTCGGCACGCGCATAGATAGGGACATTTCTCTCTTTATGCCACTGCGCTTTGTGCGCCAGCTACGCAACAATATGGCGCAGTCGCTTGTACTTATCGTCAAGCTTGGCACTCAAAGGCTCGCCGCCTTGCAGCTCGAAGCTCCGAATAAGTACATTCCGTTATTAAGTACAGTATACATTCGGGTGTGGGCAAAGCCCACCCTCAATTATTAATTATTAACTATTAATTATTAATTTGTATTTCCCCCTTCCTCAAGTGTTTCCCCCATTCCGTTCCCCCTCTGCGCAATGCTTGAGGGAACCCACGGAACTGCTCCGCAGGGGGGCAACACTCAGCACTCGCATAAATAAGCATCGTCCACTTATTATGCCACTCGTTCGCCAACGAAAAAACAACACTCGTTGGCTCACTTGTACTAATCGTCAAGCTCGGCGTTCGATGCGGTCGGCGCCTTGCACCTCCAACTCCGAATAAGCACATTTCGTTATTGAGTACGCCTCTGAATGAGTGTGCATTCGGGTGTGGGCAAAGCCCATCCTCTTTGAATAGGTAAATACCGCTATAATAGATTGTTTTTGCTCTCGACACACCCGTATGCGTGGCACGCGCAATATATAATATAAAAGGTATATTAAGAAACAAAAATTAAACCATATAATACAAGATTTTGGGGCAGAGAATAAAAAATATGCACAAGATTAAAAAATATTCGGTTTTTAATGAAATTTTGCTTGACTTTAATTTTCAAAAATTATATATTTAACGAGCGTGTCGAAAGGGATACGCATTTTCCGTCGCGCTGCGACGGCTGAAAAATATAAGACACACACGGACAAGTGTTAATATTAGGAGGCTAATAATGGCTGGACAAAAAATCAGAATTAAACTTAAGGCGTATGACCACAACCTTATCGACCTTTCTGCAGAGAAGATTGTAGAAACAGTCAAAAAGACGGGTACGAAGGTTTCCGGTCCTATTCCACTTCCTACGGAAAAGGAAATCATCACAATTTTGCGTGCTACTCACAAATATAAAGACAGCCGCGAACAATTTGAACTCAGAACACACAAGCGTTTGATTGATATTTACAATCCGACAAGCAAGACGGTGGATTCTTTGATGAAACTCGACCTTCCTGCCGGCGTTGATATTTCAATCAAGCTCTAAGCGTAAATAATAAGGAGGATGAACTTTACATGGATAAAGCAATCATCGGTAAGAAAATCGGCATGAGCCAAATCTTTACTGCGGAAGGCAAGGTCATTCCCGTAACAGTCGTGGAAGCAGGTCCCTGCCCGGTCGTGCAGATAAAGACGAAAGAGAACGATGGCTACGAAGCAGTACAAGTCGGCTTCGGCGCTATCAAAGAAACAAGAGTCAACAAGCCTGTTGCCGGACACTTCAAAAAAGCCGGCGTGACAGTCAAAAAGTACCTTCGTGAATTCCGTTTCGCAAACTGTGCAAGTTATGCACTTGGACAGGAACTGACCTGCGATATGTTCAACGAAGGCGACAAAGTAGACGTCACGGGTACAAGTAAAGGTCACGGATATTCGGGCGTTATCCAAAGATGGAACTCTCACAGAATCGGTCCTATGACACACGGTACCGGTCCTATCCACAGAAGCGTCGGTTCCATGGGTGCTTGCTCCTCTCCCTCGAGAGTGTTCAAGAACAAACACATGGCAGGACAATGGGGTCACGAAAAGGTGACTGTCCAAAACCTTACGGTCGCACGCGTCGATGCAGCAAGAAATCTTCTTCTCATCAAGGGTGCTATCCCCGGTCCCAAGGGCGGAGTGGTTATCGTGAAGGAGTCCGTCAAGGGCTAAGCGGAGGTAGAATATGAAACTGAATGTTGTAAATATGGCAGGCAAAAAAGCCGGCACGGTAGAAGTCAGCGATTCCATCTTTCGTTACAAATATAACGAAGCACTTATCCATCAGGTAGTCGTGGCACAACTCGCAAACAAGCGCCAAGGCACGATGAGCGCATTGACGAGGACCGAGGTTCGCGGTGGCGGTTGCAAGCCTTATCGTCAAAAAGGCACGGGTCGTGCGCGTCAAGGCTCCATCGTTGCTCCTCATTACGTAGGCGGCGGCGTTGTATTCGCAAAGAAGCCGAGAGATTTCTCTCAAAAGATTAACAAAAAAATGAAAGCAGCGGCGCTTGATTCAGCACTTGTCGAAAAAATTCGTCAAAACGAAGTCGTGGTTCTCGATAAATTTGAAATTGCAGAGGCGAAGACCAAACTCGTTGCGAGCGCAGTTAAAGCACTATCTCTCAACGGCAAGGTTATGTTTGTTCTCGACGAGTACAACAAAGATGCGCTCGTAGCAAGCAAGAACATTCCGACAGTCGGCGTTTGCGAGGCAAGAACGCTCAATGTATACGATGTGGTCGCGACGAAGAACATTGTAATTTCAGTTAATATGTTAAAAAATCTTGAGGAAAGAGTTGAAAAAAGACTTGAGGAGGCAGCACAATGACAATATACGACATCATTATAGAGCCTATCCTTACTGAAAAAAATTACAACGATGCAGCAGAAAAAAGATACGCATTCAAAGTTGTAAAGACTGCAACCAAGCCACAAATCAAATCAGCGGTCGAACAAATCTTCAAAGTAAAGGTTGACAAAGTCAACACGTCCAACTACGACGGCAAAGTGATAAGAATAGGGAGGCACGAGGGCAGAACTTCTGCTTATAAGAAAGCCATCGTCACATTGTCCGCAGACAGCAAATCTATCGAATTTTTCGACAGTTTGGCATAATGCAAAGGAGAGTATAGAATATGGCTATTAAGAAATATAAACCGACATCTCCTGCACGTCGTTTTATGACGGTGTCTGCTTATGAGGAAATTACAAGCACTACTCCCGAGCGTTCGCTTCTCGTATCGCTCAACAAGAGTGGCGGTAGAAACTCAATGGGTAGAATTACCGTTCGTCACATCGGCGGAGGTAACAGAAACAAATATCGTATCATCGACTACAAGCGCAATAAAGACGGTATCCCCGCAAAAGTCGCAACTATCGAATACGACCCCAATCGTTCTGCAAACATTGCACTTCTTCACTATGCAGACGGCGAAAAGAGATACATCCTCGCTCCTCTCGGACTTAACGTCGGCGACGTTCTCGAAAGCGGCGAAAACGCGGACATCAAGGTCGGCAACGCGCTTCCTCTTTCCGCAATTCCCGTCGGTACGATGATTCACAACATCGAGTTGCAACCCGGCAACGGAGGTATCATCGCAAGAGCGGCAGGTAATGCAGCACAACTTATGGCAAAAGAAGGCAAATACGCAATCGTGCGTATGCCGAGCGGCGAAATGAGATACATCCTCATCAACTGCAGAGCGACAATCGGTCAAGTCGGCAACCTCGACCACGAAATCGTGCGCGTAGGTAAAGCAGGTAAGACTCGTCATATGGGCGTGCGCCCGACTGTTCGTGGTGTCGTTATGAACCCGAACGACCACCCGCACGGCGGTGGCGAAGGCAAATCTCCTGTCGGTATGCCGTCACCTGTCACACCTTGGGGCAAACCTGCTCTCGGTTACAAGACAAGAAAGAAGAAGAATGCGTCTAATAAGTTTATTATTAAGCGTGTGAACTAATCGGAGGACAAAATGAGTAGAAGTGTTAAAAAAGGCCCGTATGTAGAAGAACGCCTTATGAACAGAATCAATGCGATGAACGCATCCGGTGAACGCCAATCTGTTAAAACTTGGTCAAGAAGTTCCACGATTTTCCCCGAAATGGTAGGTCACACGATAGCAGTTCACAACGGTAAGCAACACGTCCCCGTGTACGTCACGGAAGATATGGTCGGTTGCAAGCTCGGCGAGTTTGCTCCCACGCGTACATTCAGAGGTCACGCGGGCGCAAAGACCACGAAGTAATAGGAGGAAGATATGGCTACAAGAAGTAAACAAAAAGCCTTGGACCGTCAAGCAAAAGCGGATACAAGACCTTGCGCAACGGCTAAATTCGTCAGAATCTCTCCCTTCAAGGTCCGCATCGTACTCGACATCATCAGAGGCAAATCCGTAACAGAAGCAATCGCTATTTTGGAAAACACTCCCAAAGCAGCTTGCGAACCGCTCGTAAAGTTGGTTAAGAGCGCAGCTGCAAACGGCGAAAACAATCAAAACCTTGCAAGAAACGATATGTACATCGCAGAGTGCTATGCAAACGAAGGTCCGACCCTCAAACGCATCCAAGCAGTATCTAAGGGCAGAGCATATCGCATCAACAAGAGAACGAGTCACATCACGGTCATTCTTGACACCGTGAAAGCATAAGGAGGCATACACATGGGACAAAAAGTTGATCCAAACGGTCTTCGTACCGGCGTTATCAAGGCTTGGAACTCTAAGTGGTATGCCGACAAGGCTCACTTTGCAGACAACATTGTAGAAGACAATAAAGTCCGCAAGTTCATCAAGAAGAAATATTACGATACGGCTATTTCGAAAATCACAATCGAAAGAGCAGCAGACAAACTCGTCGTCGCAATCTACACGGCTCGTCCCGCAGTGCTTATCGGCAAAGCAGGCGCAGGCGTCGAAGAAATCAAGAAAGAAGTTGAAAAACTCGTTTCCGGCGACAAGAAAGTCAGCATCAACATCATGGAAGTCAAACATCCGGATGCAGACGCTCAACTCGTTGCAGAAGGCATCGCAAAACAACTCGAAGGACGTGCATCTTTCCGTCGCGCGATGAAACAAGCAATGTCCAAGGCTATGAAAGCCGGTGCAAAGGGCGTTAAGACGATGGTCAGCGGCAGACTCGACGGCGCAGAAATCGCAAGAAGCGAGCAATATAGAGACGGTTCAATTCCGCTTCAAACGCTCCGTGCGGACATCGACTACGGCGTAGCAACCGCAAACACCACTTTTGGTGCTATCGGCGTCAAATGCTGGATATACAAGGGCGAAGTCCTTGGTAAAAATCCGATTGAAGGAGGAAATCAATAATGTTAATGCCTAAACGCGTCAAAAGACGTCGCCAAATGCGTGGCAGAATGAAAGGCAAAGCGAACAAGGGTAACATCGTCGCATACGGCGAATACGGTCTTGTTTCGACAGAGCCGGGCTGGATTACCTCCAACCAAATTGAAGCAGCCCGTGTCGCTATGACGAGATATATCCGTCGTGGCGGACAAGTATGGGTGGATATATTCCCTCACAAACCGGTAACGAAGAAACCTGCCGAAACTCGTATGGGTTCAGGTAAAGGTTCTCCCGAATACTGGGTAGCAGTCGTCAAGCCGGGCCGTGTGATGTTTGAAATCGCAGGCATCGACGAAGCAGTAGCAAAAGAGGCACTCCGTCTCGCTGCGAACAAACTTCCCGTAAAGTGTAAGTTTGTCAAGGCCGAGGACGTGAACGGTGTCGAAGGCGGTGAACAATGAAATCGAAACAAGTTTTGGAAATGACAGATAAAGAGTTGCAAACCAAACTCAACGAATTGAAGTCGGAATTGTTTTTCCTCCGCTTCAAAAATGCTGCGAAACAACTGGCGAACCCTATGGTTCTCGTTGAAACGAGGCGTGACATTGCCCGTATCAAGACTGTCATCCGTCAAAGAGAAATTGCTCGCGCAAAAGACGAAGCAAAGGGCTAATCGGAGGAGTATATGGAAAGAAATCTCAGAAAAGAAAGAGTCGGTATCGTCGTTAGCGACAAGATGGACAAGACCATCGTCGTCGCAGTCAGCGAACGTGTAAAACACCCCCTCTATAAGAAGATAGTAAACCGCACCAAGAAGTTCAAAGCGCATGACGAAAACAACGCATGCGGCATCGGCGACAAGGTGCTTATCGCAGAAACTCGTCCTCTTTCTAAGGACAAGTGCTGGAGACTCGTCGAAATAGTCGAGAAAGCAAAATAATAGGAGGAACGCTATGATTCAACCATTGAGTTGGCTTAAAGTCGCTGACAACAGCGGTGCCAAAGAAATTATGTGCATCAGAGTCTTGGGCGGTTCTTTCAGAAGAAGCGGCAACATCGGTGACGTTATCGTCGCTTCCGTAAAATCGGCTATCCCGGGCGGTAAAGTCAAGAAAGGCGACGTCGTGAAAGCGGTTATCGTTCGCACGACTTTCGGTCTTCAACGCGAAGACGGCAGTTACATCAAATTCGACGATAACGCAGCCGTCATCATCGACAACCAAAAACAACCACAAGGCACTCGTATTTTTGGGCCTATCGCAAGAGAACTTCGTGATAAAGACTACACCAAGATTATTTCTCTCGCACCCGAAGTGCTGTAAGGAGGTAAGACTATTATGGCAAAATTGAGTGTTAAGAAAGGCGACAACGTTATGGTCATCAGCGGTAAAGATACCGGAAAAGTGGGCAAGGTCCTCAAGGTCGTTCCCGATACCGGAAGAATTTACGTTGAAGGCGTCAACATCGTCTCCAAGAGCAAAAAGCCCAGAAACGCACAAGACAACGGCGGTATCGTCAAACAAGAAGGCACAATCGATGCATCCAATGTTATGCACGTTTGCGCAAGCTGCGGCGATGTCGTGAGAGTCAAACACGAGCTTAAGGAAGTAAACGGCAAAGTCAAATCTTTGCGCGTATGCCCCAAGTGCGGTGCGTCTCTTGACGAGAAGAAGCCGTCTGCAAAGAAGGCTGCAAAAAAGGCTGCAAAGAAAAAAGCAGAAAAGTCCGCAGAGAAAAAGGACTAATACATCGGAGGTAATATCGTGGCAGAAAAGAAAAATCAGGTTGCTAAAGAAACTGCAACCGATAAGACGAATGCTGGTAATGCTGAAAGATACCGTATGAGAAAACAGTACACGGAAGAAGTTGTACCGGCTCTCATCAAACGCTTTGGCTACAAGAACATTAACGAAGTTCCTCGTCTTGAGAAAATCGTGCTTAATATGGGCTTGGGCGACTGCAAAGACAACAGCAAATCTCTCCAACAAGCAGTTGAAGAATTGAAGTTGATTGCAGGCCAAAAACCAGTTATCACAACAGCAAAGAAATCCGTTGCAAACTTCAAGGTGAGAGAAGGTATGAACGTCGGCGCAAAAGTTACCCTCCGCGGCAACAGAATGTACGACTTCCTTGACAAATTCATCTCTATCGCACTCCCGAGAGTGCGCGACTTCAGAGGCATTTCTTCCAAGTCTTTTGACGGCAGAGGAAACTATGCAGTCGGCGTGAAAGAGCAACTTATCTTCCCCGAAATCGAGTTCGACAAAGTCGAGAAGGTTCGCGGATTCGATATTTGCGTAGTAACAACGGCAAAAACGGATGAGGAAGCACGCGAATTGCTTAAACTCATGGGTATGCCTTTTGCAAAGTAAGGAGTGAACTATGGCCAAAACATCAATGAAAATAAAGCAACAAAGACCACAAAAGTTCTCGACGCGTGAATATACACGTTGCCGTATTTGCGGAAGACCACACGCCGTTCTTAAAAAGTACGGTATTTGCAGAGTTTGCTTCAGAAACCTCGCATACAAAGGCGAGATTCCCGGAGTGAAGAAGGCAAGTTGGTAAGAGGAGGCACAAAAAATGACTGATCCAATTGCAGATATGCTTACAAGAATTAGAAATGCCTTGACCGCAAAGCACGAAACGGTTGAAGTTCCGGCGAGCAAAATCAAGGTCGCAATCGCAGAAATACTCGTAAAAGAAGGCTATATCAAAGGCTATGAAATCGTTGAAGGCGCAGTCCAAAACACGATTGTCATCACTTTGAAATACGCACCCGTCAAAGGCCAAAAGGTCGTTACGGGTCTCAAGAGAGTATCCACCCCCGGTCTCCGCGTTTACGCAGGCGTCGACAACCTTCCGAAGGTTTTGAACGGTATGGGTATTGCCATCCTTTCTACCTCCAAAGGTATCCTCACCGACAAAGAGGCTAAGGCACAACACATCGGCGGCGAAGTGTTGGCATACATCTGGTAAGGAGGCGCGCTATGTCAAGAATTGGTAGAGCACCTATCGTCATCCCCCAAGGTGTTACATTTGAAAACAACGACAACCTCGTTACCGTAAGCGGTCCTCTCGGCACTCTTACGCAAAAGGTTGACAAGTCTATCGACGTCAAGGTTGACAACGGACACATCGTTTGCACTCGTCATTCCGACGACAAGGACCATCGTGCTTTGCACGGACTTTACCGCGCGCTTATCCACAATATGGTAGTTGGCGTTACGAAAGGTTTTGAAAAGAGCCTCATCGTCAGCGGCGTCGGTTACAAGGTCACTCTTGCGGGAAACAAACTCACGATGAACATCGGTTTCTCTCATCCCGTAGAGTACACGGCTCCGGACGGCATCACGTTTGCCCAACCGCAACCTCTTGAAATCGTTGTCAAAGGCATCGACCGTCAACTTGTCGGTCAAACTGCCGCAACCATCAAGGCTATCAAACCGGTAGAACCGTATCACGGATACGGCATCCACTACAAGGATGAAGTGGTCATCCACAAAGTCGGCAAGAGAGCCACGAAGTAATTGAGGTGAAGTATGATAACAAAAAAAGATAAAAACGCAGATAGAATCATTCGTCACGCAAGAGTGAGAAAGAAAGTCAGCGGCACTGCCGAAAGACCTCGTCTCAGCGTGTACAGAAGCACAAACCATATCTATGCTCAAGTTATCGACGACGTAAAGGGCAACACTCTTTGCGCAGCATCCACGCTTGAAAAAGACGTCGCGGCAAAAGTTGCGAATCTTTCAAAGAGCGACGCGGCAAAAGTCGTCGGTGCGGCTATCGCCGAAAAGGCTCAAGCACTCGGCATCAAAGAAGTCGTCTTTGATAGAGGCGGTTATCTTTACACCGGTAGAGTTCAAGCACTCGCCGACGGCGCAAGAGAAGCCGGTCTTGAGTTTTAATTGGAGGAATTATGGCAGAAAATCGTGATAGAAGAAACGATAGAAACAGAGAAGAAAACGACGGTTTGACCAAGAAACTTATCGCAGTCAACCGCGTTACCAAAACCGTTAAGGGTGGTAGAAATATGCGTTTCTCCGCACTTGTCGTAGTCGGTGACGGCAACGGCAAAATCGGTCTCGGAATGGGCAAAGCTGCAGAAGTTCCCGAAGCAATCGAGAAAGCAACGCAACTTGCAAAACGCAACCTCGTAACTGTTTCTTTGAAAGGCAACACAATTCCTCACGCAACGACGGGTAAGTTCGGTCGCGGTCAAGTTCTCCTCCTTCCTGCCGAAGAAGGTACCGGCGTTATCGCAGGCGGCGCAGTCCGTATGGTACTCGAAGTTGCAGGCGTTAAGGACATCAGAACAAAGTCCTTGGGCTCCAACAACCCCATCAACAGCGCAAAAGCAACGTTGGAAGGTCTTTTGAGCCTCCGCAACGCAGAGCAAATCGCACAACTTCGCGGCGTAGACGTCGTGGCTGACTAATCGGGAGGTGTACTATGGCAAAGAAAGCGGCTGCAAAAGCAGAAGTGAAAAACATCAAAGTTACTCTCGTTAAGAGCGCGAACGGCATCCTCAAAAACCAAAAAGCGAATCTCGAAGCAATGGGCTTGCACAAAATCGGCAACTCCAACGTTTTCGTTGACGACGCTTGCGTAAGAGGAAAAATCGCAAAAGTTTCTCACCTTGTCAAGGTTGAGGAAGTCTGAGGAGGAAGCGTATATGAACATTCAAGACATCAGACCCGCAGAAGGTGCAAGAACCACGACTAAAAGAATCGGTCGCGGCGTAGGCTCCGGTATGGGTAAAACATCAACTCGCGGACACAAAGGTCAATGGGCAAGAAGCGGTGGCGGCGTACGTCCCAACTTCGAAGGCGGCCAAATGCCGATGACCAGAAGACTTCCGAAAATCGGTTTCAACAACAAGAGATTCGCACACGTTTACAATCAAGTCAACGTCGACGTTTTCAACAGATTTGAAGACGGAGCAGTTGTCGGTATTGATGAACTTGTTGCAAGCGGAATCATCAAGAAAGTCGAACCCTACGGACTTAAAGTTCTCGGCAACGGCGAACTTGAGAAGAAGCTTACAATCAAAGCCAACAAATTCACCGCGTCTGCCAAAGAAAAAATCGAAAAGGCAGGCGGCACAGTAGAGGTGCTATAATGTTTGAAACACTCAAAAACGCATTCAAGACGAAAGAGATACGAGTGAAGATTTGGCTTACACTCGCTCTCATTCTCGTCTACAGAATCGGTTGCTATATTCCGGTCCCGACTTTCAACGCGGCATCGATGGCAACGGCATCTGCGTTCAGCAACGACTTCCTCGGAGTGTTGAACGTAATCACGGGCGGTTCAATGCAAAACGCTACAATCTTCGCGCTTGGCGTATTGCCGTTTATCAACTCGTCGATTATTATGCAGTTGCTTGCTTTGGTCATCCCCGCGCTTGAAAGATTGTCCAAAGAGGGCGACGAAGGCAGAGAAAAATTGACGCAAATCACGCGTATCGTTGCTATCGTACTCGCAGTAGTGCAAGCAATCGGTATCGTGGTCGGCTTCAAGAGTTTCATCCGCCCGGTATTCTCTTTCGAGATGAATTCCGCAGACGCTCCAATTCTTACAATGGCGTTTACCATCGTATTGCTCGTGGCGGGCAGCGTGATGGTTATGTGGCTCAGCGAAAGAATTACGGAATACGGCATCGGCAACGGCACGTCAATCATCATCTTCATCGGCATTCTTTCTACGGCAGGAACGACGATGGCGGATTCACTCGTTATGGTTGGCAACAACATAACGTACATTTGGAACATCCTCGGATTTATCCTCTTGGTAGTTGCAATTTTCGTGTTTATCGTCTTTATGGACGGTGCGGAAAGACGTATTACGGTCCAATACTCCAAGCAAATCAAAGGCAACAAGATGTATGGCGGTCAAACGACCTATATCCCCATCCGCGTCAACGGAAGCGGCGTTATGCCCATCATCTTCGCATCGTCTTTGCTTATGTTCCCGCAAATGATACTCCAACTTTTCTTCACCGAAACTCCGAGTGTGGAAAGCGGATTGTCTGCAGCTGACTGGTATGCAAAATATATGGGCAGCGGCACGGCGGTGTACTATGTACTGTTGGCGCTGTTTATCCTTGGATTCAGCTATTTCTATGCACAAATCCAGTTCAATCCGGACGACGTGTCGAGAAATATCCAACAATACGGCGGATTTGTCCCCGGTATCAGAGCAGGTAAGCCTACAAGCGACTTCCTGAGAAAAGTCAACAACCGTATTACGTTGTTCGGCGCACTTTTCTTGATGATTATCTCGTTGATTCCTACGTTCTTGTTCCAAGCTCTCGCAATGGGCGACGGAACGTGGATGCAACCTCAACTTAAGTTTGCAAACTCGTTCTCCGCAACGGGATTGCTCATCGTCGTGTCGGTTGCGTTGGAACTCAACAAACAACTCGAATCGCAAATTATGATGAAGCACTACAAAGGCTTCCTCAAATAAGCGAAAACGACAAACTAACCCATATTTTTCAAGTGATGGCACAAATCGGCAGTCGATTTGATTGCCATCACAAAGAAAAAGTGCTATAATAAATAATTATGAAAAATATTATATTATTAGGCGCTCCGGGCGCAGGAAAAGGTACGCAAGCGGCAATGATTGCAGAGGAATTCAAAGTTCCTCACATCTCGACGGGAGACATCCTTCGTCGCAATATGAAAGAGGGTACGCCTCTCGGACTCAAAGCTAAAGAGTTCGTTGAGTCGGGCGGACTCGTTCCGGATGAAATCGTTATCGGCCTCGTGAAAGATAGACTCGAACAAGACGATTGCAAAAACGGATACATACTCGACGGTTTCCCTCGCACGATTGCACAGGCTCAAGAGCTTGACAAGGTTGCGAAAATCGATATGGCAATCAACATCGATGTTCCGTTTGCAACGATAATCGAAAGATTGGGCGGCAGACGAGTGTGCGTGTGCGGAGAGACGTATCACGTTTCGATGCTCGACGGCAAGACGACTTGCGCAAAATGCGGAAAAGAATTGTTCATCCGCAACGACGATAAGCCCGAGACCGTGAAAAACAGACTCGAAGTTTATCAGGAAAAAACGCAACCGCTCATCGATTATTACCGCGCTCAAGGAAAAATCGTTGACATCGTCGCGGGCGGAACGAAAGAAGAAATCTTCGACGACATCAAGAAGGTGTTGGAATGATAAACATTAAAAGTCCTCAAGAAATCGAATGTATGAGAAAGTCCGGCGCAATCTTGCGTGATTGCCTGCTCTATCTCGAGGAAAGAGTCAAACCCGGCGTTTCGACAAAGAAACTCGATGAGTTTGCGTACGATTTCATCAAGAGGCACAACTCAACTCCGTCATTCCTCGGCTACGGCGGATTCCCCGGTACGATATGCGCTTCGATTGACGAAGTGGTCGTCCACGGATTCCCGTCCGAAAGAAGGCTCAAAGAAGGAGAGATTATCGGCGTCGATTGCGGCTTGGTATTCAAAGGCTGGCAAGCGGACGCGGCAAGAACTTTCCTCGTCGGAGAGGTAGACGAAGAAAAGAAAGCGTTGGTGGCAACCACGAGAGAGAGTTTTTTTGAAGGCGTAAAGCAATTCAAAGACGGCGGACATCTCGGAGATATATCTCACGCAATTCAAGTTTACAACGAGTCGAGAGGCTACGGCGTCGTTCGTTCGATGGTCGGACACGGCATAGGACGAGAGATGCACGAGGACCCTGCGGTGCCGAATTACGGTAAGGCGGGACACGGACCGAGACTTCAGGTTGGTATGGTGCTTGCAATCGAGCCGATGGTCAATCTCGGAACGTGGCAGACTTTGGAGGACGGTTGGAAATGCGAGACGCTTGACGGAAAGCCGTCGGCGCACTACGAAAATACTGTTGCTCTGACAGAAAACGGAGCGGAAATACTTACGCTTTGATATGGAACTCGGTTTAATTGTATACTCAAAGGCAGGTCGCGACCAAGGTGCGTATTACGCAGTCGTCGAAATCGTCGACGAGAATACGGTCAGAATTGCCGACGGAGATTTGAGACACATCAAAAGCGCAAAACTTAAAAACGTAAAACATCTGCAATCGACGGGCGACGTGCTTGAAAAGATTGCGGAAAAACTTAAAAACGGTATGCAGGTGTTCGATGCTGAACTGCACAGCGCCCTCCGTTTTTATAACGACAACAAAGAATAAAGAGGACTCTATGTCAAAAGAAGACGTTATCGAAACCGAAGGCAAAGTCATTGAGGTATTGCCAAAGACGCAGTTCAGAGTGATGCTGAGCAACGGACACGAGATACTTGCTTATCTCGGCGGAAAATTGCGCATCAACAACATAAGAATTCTCGAAGGCGACAAAGTCAAAATCGAAATGTCGCCGTACGACCTGACAAAAGGCAGAATTATCTACCGCAACAAATAAGGTCAACAAATCAAAGCCAAACAAAAGGACTCATCAGGAGGTTAACTATGAAAGTCAGACCCAGCGTCAAGCCTATGTGCGACAAATGCAAAGTTATCAAAAGAAACGGCAGAGTTATGGTTATCTGCTCAAAGTATCCAAACCACAAACAACGTCAAGGTTGATTGAGGGGTTTGGCTTTTGAACGTTTTGAGGCATTGCTCCGCTTTCAGACTTCAAAAGTTAAAATCGGCAAAAAGCGTAGGGCGGCTGGTTGCTACATTCCACAATTAACGGCAACTACCTATGCGTGGCATATATAAAAAACTTTTTTCACTATTTCGGAGGTAGAAAATGGCAAGAATCGCCGGCGTGGATCTTCCGCGCGACAAGAGAGTTGAATACGGACTTACCTACATTTACGGTATCGGTCTTGCAACGTCTCAAAAAATCTTGAGCGAGACCGGCATCAATCCCGACGTCAGAGTCAAAGATTTGACAGAGGACCAAGTAAGTCTCATTCGTGATTACATTGAACAACATTTGCACGTTGAAGGCGACCTCAAGAGAGAAGTCGGTCTCAATATCAAGAGATTGATGGAAATCGGTTGCTATCGTGGTGTGCGCCACAGAAAAGGACTTCCCGTCCGTGGTCAAAACACAAAACAAAACGCCCGTACAAGAAAGGGACCAAAGCGCGCAGTAAGCCGCAAGAAATAAGGAGGCGCGACTATGGCAGGTATTGCAAGAAAGGCTATTAAGAAAAGAAAAGATATTAAACACGTTGAGAAAGGTCAAGTGCATATTCACGCATCTTTCAACAACACAATCGTCACGATTACCGATATGAACGGCAACGCGATTTCATGGTCGTCCGCAGGCAAGCTCAAACTCCGCGGCAGCCGTAAATCCACTCCGTTCGCAGCACAAATGGTAAGCGAGGACGCAGCAAAAGTCGCTTACGACCAAGGTATGAGAAGCGTTGAAGTTTACGTCAAGGGTCCGGGCCAAGGCAGAGAAAGCGCAATCCGCGCACTCGGCAACGTCGGTATCGAAGTTACCCTCATTCAAGACGTATCTCCGATTCCTCACAACGGATGCCGTCCGCCGAAGGCGAGAAGACTGTAAGAGGAGGATTTAAGATATGGCTAAATATACAGGAGCAGATTGCCGTCTTTGCAGACGTGAAGGTTGCAAACTTTATTTGAAAGGCGAAAAGTGCAGTTCCACCAAATGCCCCATCCTTACCAAATACGCACCTCCGGGTGACCACGGCAAAGGAAGAAAGAAAGCAAGCGGTTACAGCATCCAACTTCGCGAAAAACAAAAAACAAAACGCTACTACGGCGTTACGGAAAAACAATTCAAGATGTACTACGACAGAGCGTCCGAAATGCGCGGCGTAACGGGCGACAATATGCTCACTCTTATCGAAAGACGTCTTGACAACGCAGTTTATCGTCTCGGTCTCGGTTCTTCAAGAGCTATGGCACGTCAAATCGTCAACCACGGACACATCACGGTAAACGGCAAAACGGTTGACATTCCGTCTTACCTCATCAAAGTCGGCGACGTCATCGCAGTCAAGGAGAACAAGAAAGACTCCACGATGTGGGACGCAGTCAAAGAAACCAAGAATCTCAGCCTCGTAAAATGGCTTGAATTCGACAACGCAACGTTGACGGGCAAGGTTGTAGCACTTCCTCAAAGAGAAGACATCGACCTCGATATTCAAGAACACCTTATCGTCGAGTTGTACTCAAAATAATCTGATTGGAGGACACAGTTATGATGGAAATGAGAAGTCCCGTTATAAACACCACGGAGAACGAGAACGGCAATTACTGCAAGTTCGTAGTCGAACCGCTCGAGCGCGGCTTTGGCACGACGGTTGGCAACTGCTTGCGTCGTATTCTCCTTTCCGCGCTTCCCGGTGCTGCTGCTGTCGGCATTAAAATCGCGGGTGTGGAACACGAATTTTCCACAATTAAGGGCGTAAAAGAGGAAGTTACAGAAATTATCCTCAACCTCAAAACTGTTCGCTTCAAAGCTGTAAGCAGTCTCGAAACCGCAGGCAAGCAAGAGTGCAAACTCTATGCAAATACCGTCGGCACCGTTACCGCAGGTGACATTCAATGCGCAACAGGCATCGAAGTCATGAACCCCGACCAAGTTATCTGCACTTTGGACGAGGGCGCTGAGATTGATATGTCAATATTTGTTGATTGCGGCAGAGGTTATGTCCCCGCATCTCAAAACAAAGACAGACGCGAACTCATCGGTTACATTCCAATCGATTCTATTTACACGCCGGTAGTCAAAGTCAACTATGCAGTTGAAAGCACTCGTGTCGAACAAAGCATCGACTTTGACAAGCTCACTCTCGAAGTGACCACCGACGGCACGACTTCGGCAAAAGAAATCACTTCGCTTGCCGCAAAGATTATGAACGACCATCTTGCTCTGTTCATCGACCTCGTAAAGGGTATGAAAGACAACAAGATTCTTACCGATAACAATACGACTGACCCCGTAACGGCAGTCCTTAAGATGTCCGTTGAGGACCTCGACCTTTCGGTGCGCTCATACAACTGCTTGAAGCGTGCAAACATCCACACAGTCGAAGACCTCACAAAGCGTACCGAAGACGATATGCTCAAAGTGAGAAACCTCGGCAGAAAATCACTCGAAGAAGTTGTCAAGAAACTCGAGGACCTCGGACTTGGTTTGAAAGTCGTTGAGGACTAAGGGTACAGGAGGAACAAAATGTCTAAATTAGGAAAACGCACAGACCAAAGAATGGCTATGCTCAAAAACCAAGTCTCCGAACTCTTGTGGTACGGTCAAATCGAAACGACGGTTGACCGCGCAAAAGCAGTCAGAAGCCTTGCAGAAAAATATATCACAATCGCAATGAGAGCCTATCAAGACGACGTCAAAGTCACAAAGACCGTCACGAACGCAAAGGGCGTAAAGAACGAAGTCGTTTTTACCAACGACGGCCCCAAGAAACTCGCGGCACGCAGAAGACTTATGGCAGAGCTTGTTGACCTTCAAGAAGTAAAGGGTGCAAAAGAGTCCAAGAGCGCATACAAAGCACGCATCAAAGACACCAAACACCCGCTCATCGAAAAGATGTTCAAAGAGTACGCACCCAAGTATGACGCTCGCAAGAACGAACTCGGACAAGGTGGCGGATACACTCGTATCCTCAAGACCGGCAACCGTCGCGGCGACGCAGCGGAAACCTGCATCTTGAAACTCATCTAATCGTATAAAACAAATATAAAATCCACCGATTATTCGGTGGATTTTTCATTTAATTCGGTATTATATGACATATAAAAACAACGGCTTAATGCCGTTGTTTGTGCAAATAAATGGTATACGTTACTTCAAGTTTTCGGGATTCAAGCCAAAGAGTTCGGGAAGGACAAATCTGCCGTCTTTTCGGATAAGAACGTCGTCAAACCAAATTTCGCCACCGCCGTACTCGGGCGTCTGGCACAATACCAAATCCCAGTGAACCGCGCTCTTATTGCCGTTTGGTGCGTCGTCGTAGCAGCATCCCGGGGTAAAGTGGAAAGAGCCGCTTATCTTTTCGTCGAAAAGAATGTCTCCGATTGCTTGCGTGACGTACGGATTGACGCCGATTGCAAATTCTCCGACGTATCTCGCGCCCTCGTCGGTGTCGAAAATAGCGTTTGCTTTTTCGGAGTTGTTGGCGGTTGCCTTGACGATTTTGCCGTCCTTAAATTCGAGACGCACGTTTTCAAAACGGAAACCGTTTTCGATTGACGGGGTGTTGTAACTGATGTATCCGTTTACGCTGTCTTTGACGGGAGCGGTGTATACTTCGCCGTCGGGAATATTGCACGCGCCGTCGCATTTGATTGCGGGAATGCCTTTTATAGAGAAAGTCAAATCGGTGTCTTTTGCCAAAATATGCACTTTATCCGTCTTGTTCATAAGATTAACCAGCGGTTCCATTGCGTCGCTCATCTTTTGATAGTCAAGACAGCATACGTTGAAGAAGTAGTCCTCAAACGCTTCCGTACTCATTCCCGCAAGTTGGCTCATACTCGGTGTGGGGTATCTCAAAATAACCCAGCGCGTATGCGCAACGCGTCTGTCGCTATGCACGGGAATGCCGTAACGCTTGTCGTATTCTTGCATAACGGTTTCGGGAACGTCGCTCGTTTCATAACTGTTGCTGCCGCCGCGAATACCGATGTAGCAGTCCATTTTATCCATAAAATCTGCGTCGCGTTTTGCCCAAATATCCAACATTTCGGGCGTTGCGCCCATAAGCAACTCGCGCTCCAAGCGTTTGTCGATGATGTTGAGGAAGGGAATACCGCCGTTTTTATATACCTCGCGGATAATAGCCGCAGGGAGTTGTTCTCCGCAACCGATAGCGTCTATCCAAACTTTGTCGCCTTTGCCGACGCGGATAGAGTAGTTGACCAAATTGTGCGCAAGCACCTCTTGCCGTTTGTCGATAATCATAAAAACCACCTATAAGATATTTACTGCGATAATTATATCACAAAACTCTCGCTTGTAAATGTAAAACGGCAAAAAACAAACGCCGCCCGATGAGCGGCGTTTGCAGAGTATTGCAAATTATTATTGTTTTTGATAAACGTAGCCTTTGCTTGTTACGAGATTGCCGCCTTCGTCTATAGAAAGCAACATCAACGACTTGTCGGGTTTGGAAAGCGAAACGACTTCCTTTGTAGAATCCCATATATACGTTCCGGACATAAGCGGAACGTCGGAGTTGACTTTTTTGAAATCGTAACGTTCGTTTGAAAGCGTCAACAGCAAATCGCTGTATTTATACGTACCGTCTACGTTTGAAAACCAATTCGATTGAGTATATTGTTCCGTCGGTTGCGCTTGTATAACCGTTTGAGTAAAACCGTATTTTTCCAAAATGTTTGCTTTTTCGGTGGCAAATTCTTCGTCGGAAAGTATGCCGTTGTCAAGCAAATATTTGTTTTGTTGCAGTTCTTGCGACATAGCGTCGATTGCGTCGAGAGAGGGTTGGTCGTCCGATTCGGTAATATTAGAAGTCGTAGAAACTACTTGTTTATACTGCTTTTCGACGAATATCGCGCAAATGTTCCAAATCAAATATATTGTCGCAAGCACGTTTGCAATGTTGAGAAACAAACCGCTAACAATGCCATTTGCCAACGAACTCCAAGAGTTAAAGTTATAATAATTAAAAGTACCTATAAAATATTTTGAAACAAAACATATTACCAGCATACCGATAATCAACAGCGGCTTTTTTGCCATAGCAAAAGCCGTAAAAACGATTGCGCCGAGCAATATAATGCTTCCGAATATTCCGAACGGATTTAAGACAATACCGTTTATTGTCAATCCGGCTAGAAAAGATAGCACAAGCAATAAATAAATCGGTATGCAAATATAGTTTATATCTTTTTTCATAATTTACCTCATATTCACAGGTTTTCGTCCATTTGCGAGATTATCCGTTGTTTTTGAGTGTTAAACTCATCGTTTATGCGAAACTCGCAGTTGTAAAGCGACTTGAAAGACAACGATTTTCGCGATGCATTAGTCCATAAGGAGAATATAGGTGTAAGTGCCTCCGACTTACACCTCGTGTTTCAATAATTTACGCTTTATAGCGTCAAACTCTTGTTGTGTGATAACTCCCGTGTCGAGCAAGTTCTTGTAGGTCATAAGAATTTTCGCGATGTCAGGCGACGATTGACGATTAACGGCGTCGGGTGTTGCTACCGGCACATAGGTCGTAGTAGTGTTTTTTTGCGCGTTGGCGTTGCCGTTGTATTTTGCGTTGAAATCGTCATCGCTCATCGTCAAAAGGATTATACCTTCGATGAATGCAATAATGCCGGGTATGCCTGTCCAACAGAACAAAAGATATACGACACCGATACCGGTTTGTCCGAGATAAAACTTGTGAACGCCAAAGCCTCCGACGAATAGGGCCAAAAGCCCTGCAGTCATTTTGTTTTTCATATATTGCTATTCCTCCGCAAATAGGTACAAACAACTTGTACTTTTTTACATATTGTACAAAATTCTTGTACCATTGTCAATATGAAAAACGAAATCGGAAAGAATATCAAATCACTTCGCATATTGTACGGAAAGACGCAAAGCGAACTTGCTCAAATGTTGGGCGGTAAAAAGAGTTTGGTGTCTAATTATGAAAACGGATACAGTACTCCCGATATATATATGCTTATAAAAATTGCCGATATTTTTGACGTTTCGCTCGACGAACTCGTCGGAAGAAAATAATGCCCGTTCGGGCATTTGTTTTTATTATGGGGCGCAGTTGTTGATTTTTCGGGGAGGTGTGGTATAATGTTTGCAGAAAATAAATTTAGTGAGGCTTTTTATGGACATTACCTATAAAAGACAAAACGTATACGCTATGGCAGACGACAAAATGCTCGAAGCCATAAGCAATTATGCAGAAGGTTACAAAAAATTCCTCGATAACGGAAAAACCGAAAGAGAGGTTGTGGCAGAAACCGTTGCGATGATTGAAAAAGTCGGTTACAAAGCATACACGCTCGGCGACAAAATCAACGCGGGGGACAAACTCTATTACAACAACAGAGGCAAAGGTCTCTTTATCGTGCGCGCAGGCAAGGCAGACGTGGCAAAAAACGGTGTGCGTATTCTCGTTGCGCACGTTGACAGCCCTCGTCTCGACCTCAAACAAGTTCCGCTCTACGAAAAAGCGGATATGGCGTATCTCAAGACGCACTATTACGGCGGAATCAAAAAGTATCAATGGCTTACGATTCCTCTCGCGCTTCACGGCGTAGTCATTCTCAAAGACGGTACGAAAGTTACGCTTAACGTCGGAGAAGGCGCGGACGACCCCGTATTCTACATCACGGATTTGCTTCCGCATCTTTCACAGGAACTCAACACCAAGACTATTGCCGACGGTTTCCAAGCGGAAAACCTCAATTTGCTCGTCGGCGGTATCCCCGTAAAGGACGACGACAAAGACTCCGTAAAGAAAGGCGTGTTGAATATACTCAACGCAAAGTACGGCATCTGCGAAGAAGATTTTATCTCTGCGGAACTCGAAGCCGTGCCTGCGGTAAAAGCCAAAGACGTCGGATTTGACAGAGCGTACGTTGCAAGTTACGGACACGACGACAGAGTGTGCGCTTATCCCGAAATCACGGCAACGCTCGAGGCAGATACCGACCAGACGGTTATGTGCATTCTTGCCGACAAAGAAGAAATCGGTTCGGAAGGTAACACGGGTATGCAATGCGTGCTTATCAACGATTTGCTCAACGAAATCGCAAAGAGTTACGGCGCAAATCCCTCCGTAGTGAGAGAAAACTCAAAGTGCATCTCCGCAGACGTTACGGCAGGCTTCGACCCTGCGTTTGCGTCCGCATTCGAGGATATGAACGCAGGACACGTCAACTTCGGCGTAACGATGAACAAGTTTACGGGCGCAAGAGGCAAATCCGGCTCAAACGACGCTTCGGCAGAGTATATCGGATATTTGCGTCAGGTATTTGCGAAAGAGGGTATCGTTTGGCAAACGGGCGAACTCGGCAGAGTGGACCTCGGCGGCGGCGGAACGGTTGCGAAGTTCATTGCAAATATGAATATCGACACCGTGGATATGGGCGTACCCGTACTTTCGATGCACGCTCCCTACGAGCTTATCTCCAAAGCAGACCTCTATACGGCGCATCAGGCGTTTGTCGCTTTTGTGAAATAAGAGTAATTAACCAAAAAGAAAAGGACTTGTCTCGTACAAGTCCTTTTTTGTTGCGTTAAAAAACCGAATATGTCCAAAAACGAAGTTTATGCGTCGTTTTCGATTATTTAACGGTTACGTTTTGTCCGTTTCTCACGATGTTGCTGTCGAAGAACGTTTTTACGCAAAGTCTCATTTTATCGATGTCTTTTGCGCCTACCGTTTCGACTGCGGAGTGCATAGCAAGTTGCGCAAGACCTATATCGCAAGCGTCCATCGAAAAGTCTGAACCCGATATAAGTCCTATCGTGCTTCCGCAACGCAAATCTGAATTGTTGTAGTAATCCTGATATTCGACGCCTGCTTTGTCAAGCATAGTTTTTACCACCGCCGAAGAAAAACCGTCCGTGGCGTAATTGGTGTGGTGCTTTACGACGATTCCGTTGTTGAGATAGACCTTTTGCGTAACGTCGGACTTTTCGGGGAATGCGGGGTGCATTGCGTGTCCGTTGTCGATAGAAAGAATAAATCCGTTTTCGCAAGCGGAGATAAAGTCGTCTTTGCTCTTATTCAGACCTCTTGCGATTTTTTCGAGAACGTTTCTTAAAAGCGCGGAGTTTGCGCCTTGTTTTGTACGACTGCCGACTTCTTCGTTGTCAAAGCAACAAGCCATAGCGACGTTTTGCGGAGTGCATTCCACGATAGCCTGCAAGGACGTGTACACGCTTGTGAGGTTATCGATTCTCGGAGAGCAGAGGTATTCGTCGTTCACTCCGCTATAGCACGGCGCAAGCGCAGGCACGACGTATAGGTCCGCGTCGACGATTTCTCCTTGCGAAAGAGTGGAGTACAAATCGTCGGCTGTGCCGAGCAACGGAAGCATATCCTTTTGTACGCCGATAGCAACGCCGTTGTTGACCGTCGGATTGTGATGTATCGCAAGCGACGGAATTGTAACGGTGTATTTGCTCTCAACGAGTTTGGTTACGAGTTTGTCGGAGTGTTTTTCGATTATGCGACCTGCGACTTTAAGCGGTGCGTCGAGCATAGAGTAATGAATGAGTCCGCCGTATTCTTCAACGTTGATGCGTGCGCCTTCCGGCGTTTGCACGAGCGCGTTGCCTTTTACCCTGAGGCAAGGAGAATCGGTGTGGCTTATCGCAACGTTAAACGCAAATTCGCTTCCAATACGGAATGCGATAACGGTGCTGTCGTTCTTTGTAACGTAATACTTTCCGCCCGTTTTCAAATTCCATTCTTTGTCGAGAAAAAGTTGCTCGAATCCGTTTTTTTCAAGAATAAAACAACTGTTTGCGACGGCGTGATATGCCGTATACGATTTTTCCAAAAAAGTACAAATGTCCATAGTTTTCGTCCTATATTTCAGATACAAATATAATAAGCCGTATTTGCGTGAAAATCAAGCATAACCAATCAAAACAAAAACAGGCGCATTCAAATGCGCCTGTTCGATAATCGAGTTTTTATTCTGCCGCTTCGTCGCAAGCGATTTCAATAGACAGTTGCGGATTCGGCTCGTCGTCATCGATTTCTTGGACGTATTCGCCTTGTTCAGCTTCTCGTTGAGCTTTAAGCACGGGCAGTTCGTCGGTGGTAAAGAGGCGGATTTTGCCGTCTTTGTTTTTGCCTACGATGTTGAGAATCTTGCCTTTCGTTACGCATATTCCCGCAAACAACGGCTCGAGAAGGAAAAGTACGGACAGCAAAAGCATAAATACAAGCACGACCCAGAGGAATGCGCCGCTTCCGAACCAGTCCATAAAACCTGCAAGGATATTATCCGTGCGCATAACTTGGTCTACGACGTTCAGTTGCTCGAATGCGGGCATACCCGTCGACGTTGCCTTTGCGGCAAGCGGAAGTATCGCGATAAAGACGTAAACGAGCGGCAAAGTCAGCACGAATGCAAAAGTCGTAATACCGATTGTAAGCCCGTTGCGCAATTTCTTGTTCGGGAAGCGCAAAGCCACGTTTGAAAACAACATAATACCGCAACTCATCGTGAGTATGACTACGATGTATTTTGCAAGTACGTTGTCGATTGCGCAAAAAGCAGGGAAGAAACCGATGTTAGGTTGAGACATATCTTGCATTGCATTCAGCAAAAACAGTATGCCCAAAACGATGATTGCCACCGAAAGCCCCAAAAGTCCCCAAAGAACCTTCTCGGGTTTTGAAAGTTGTTTAGCCATAATTTTCCCCCTATGGTTTATAAAAAGATTATAAAGTACAATCCTTGTATATGCAAGACAAAATTTGTTGCAAAATCTAAATAAATATATTATAATGTGTTAGCAAATTGCGAAAAACGCAAAATTCGCAATACGGAAGTGTATCGAAGTGGTCATTTATATGCGCACGGCGCGCCTATGCCCACTTCAACGCACCGACAACAATCAATACGGAAGTGTATCGAAGTGGTCATAACGGCCCGCACTCGAAATGCGGTAACGGGGTTACTCGTTCGTGGGTTCGAATCCCACCGCTTCCGCCACGAAAAGCAATCCTGCGAAACCCGTAGGGTTGTTTTTCTTATATACGCGC
>DLKM01000011.1:0-23742 GCA_002478945.1 Christensenella sp. UBA7588 | reverse complement strand
GCGCGTATATAAGAAAAACAAAGATGCGCAGCATTGCAGGATTGCCGTCTGTGGCAGTAACCCTCCGCAGGGCGGAGGGGATGTTCTTTGCGTAGCAAAGACTTACGCCGCCGCTTGCTTTTTCGTTGCGTCAGCGGTGGGATTCGTGGCATTTTGCATCGCAAATGCCACGGCGTGCGTTGCACGCCGAACCCACTTTTCGTGGCTGACGCTTCGTTATACGAGTAAACTCGCTCACTCCGCTATTACGCTCGATTCTCTCGCTACGAATCCTATTTGTGGGCGGCGGAGGTGATGTTCTTTGCGCAGCAAAGACTTACGCCACCGCTTGCTTTTTGTGGCGGAAGCGGTGGAACATACACTTGAAAATCAAAGGCATCTGTGCTATGATGAGACCAAATTGCGAGGCGGATATGGAAAGCAAAAGACATCAAAAATTGTACGAGCATTACAAAAATTATTTCGGGCAAGAGCCGAAGTTTAGTCTTAAACTCAAAAAGAACGTTATGCCCGAAGGTATGAAGCCTATCACGACGTACGTTTTCGAGCCGACGGATGAAATGCCGTTTTGGAAACTTTGCACAATCGGCGCAAGCGATTTTATGATGCCCGAGCGCGAGATAGGGTGGGGTAGAAAAGCAAACCGTCGCAACGAATATATGATGTTAATATCGCCCGAAGTCAACGTATGCCCCGTATCCGACGACGAAGTGCAGAATCCGTCCGCAACGAACTGGCTCTTTCTCAATTCGTTGCTGTGGGCAACGGCGCAGTACCCGTTTGTGGAAAACGACAACGTTACCGTATCCGACACCATCGATATGGGGCTTGACGGCAAGTATTGCGGAACGGTGCTTTTGTTGCCGGAAGTGTTCAAATCGCCAAAAATCGTGAAGTGCTACATATCCGAGCATAAGTATATCAGCATCTTCCAAGTGATGCCGATAACCAAAGAGTTGCTTGCAAAGAAACTCAAAAAGGGTACGAACGGTGTTTACTGGCTTATGGAATACTTTTACACGCACGACGACGATTACCGTTTGACAGCGTCCAAACCGCTCGCGACATTGTGAATTATATAGGTAAAATATGAAAACGGATATTACAATAGAAAATTTAATAGCCCGAAAATACGAGCAAGAGTATTTTGACGAGTGCAAGTATATTTGGCAACATTACGTTCCCAAACGGGGGCAATCAAAAACCTTGCAAGGCGAATTGTTACGAGAAATAGAAAAAATACGTTGCGAGGCGCAAGACAACGGCAACGTGAACTGGAACGATGATTTTTCACGTTATTGTGATTTTATTACCGACGCGTTGTTGTCTCAATCTGTTTTTGCGGAAGATGATAAAGCGATAATCAGAGTGATAATGGATTATCTCAAAAGTTGCGGACAATATGCGGAGCGGTATAATAACGGACATATCAAAGATAAAGACGTAATACCGTCAAAACTTGCATATATAAACGACAATTTATACGATATGATTTGTGATTATATAGGTAGATTACAAAAAGTTTATCCGAAGCCTATTCCGTATGAAAATAACAAAAACATCGATATTTAAGTAATGCTCAACAAAAAACAAAACGCTCAAACGATTTGCGCTCGAGCGTTTTTTTGTTATTACGGTTTAGTTATTATTTGTAAGGTTTATTCTTTTACATATGCGGGCGCGCTTATGGTAACGGGGCTTTTGCGAGTAATGAAGAATATCGTCAGCGCAACGGCAAGCGTAATGAATTCGGCGGCTGGAGTTGCGAGCCAAAGTCCCGTAATTTGCCACAAGAATGCAAAGAGGTATGCCAACGGAATAATCAGCACAATTCCGCGCAATATCGTGATGATTTGAGCATACAAGCCTCTGTTGGACGCGGCGAAATATGCGGAAAACAGCAGATTGAAACCCGAGAAAAGCGACGAAACGAAATAGAGTCGCATACCTATCGTGGCAAGTTGTTGCAGGCGTTCCTGCTTTGCCGAATTGAATATCGATACAATGCCGTCCGCGCCGAAGAAAAGCACGATGTATACGACGACAGCGATTCCGCTTACGGTAATCAGCGCATATTTCAACACTCGGCGTATCTTTTTGTGGTCGTTTTCTCCGTAACTGAAACTTATCATAGGTTGTACGCCCGACGCAACGCCGTTGAATATCGCGTTGACGACGTAAAACACGTTGATAATTATGGCAAACGCCGCCACGGCAGTATCTCCTCCGAGCGATTTGAACAGTTTGTTGATGAGCATCATAACTATTCCGAATCCGAATTCCGATATGAACGACGCAAGTCCGAGCGAGCAGATGCCGCCGTACAAATTCAAAGATATTTTGGTTTTTTCGATGCGGAAAGAGTTTTTCTTGCGCAAGAAGAAGATAGAGAGTATCAACATACTCACGATAGGGGAAAAGCCCGTTGCGAGAGCCGCGCCGAGCATACCCATATTACAGGGAAAAACGAGAACGTAGTCGAATAGAATATTGAAAAGATTGCCTGAAAGCGACGCTATCATAGCAAGTCTCGGCGCACCGTCGTTTCGCACGAAGTTTTGCAAAGTGTTGTTGAACATAAAGAACGGCGCAAAGCAAAGCATAATCCGCACATACGTTTTGCTATAATCGTACGTTGCGCCGTCCGCGCCCAAAAACGTGGCGATAGGTCCGCTCAAAAACGCTCCGAGCAACACGAAAATTGCCGCAACGCACGCGACGATAATTACCGTGTGAGTAAACACTTTGTTTGCGCCTTTTGTGTCTCCTGCGCCTTTGCAAATCGCAAACCTCGTCGCGCCGCCTATGGCAAAAAGCATACCGAGAGAAAACACCAAACTGAAAGAGGGCATAGACAAATTGAGTGCCGCAAGCCCCGTTTCTCCGAGTTTCAACGATATGAAAAACGTGTCCGCCAATATATAGCAAGACAAGCCTATCATTGCGATGACGTTTGCCGAAACGTATTTGGTAAAGTCTTTCAAAGTTTGATTTTTCATATTTCTCCAATAAAAAAGCGTCACGTTGCATCTTCAAAGGCCTAACGATGCAATTTGACGCGCTCACCCGGCGGCGATTTATTTTCAATTCGGATTATATAAGACTATGTTTATAATGTCAACGGATTTGAACGCATAAGAGAGTATAAAAGGGGAGTGGCGTTTTGCCACTCCCGACGTTTTATCGTTGATTGTCGATATTGCTGTCGTTATCGTCGTTCACACGATTGATATTTATATTGAAAACGTGTTTTTTCTTGATTGCACGCTTGATAGGCTCAACGATGCAGTAGTACGCGGGAATTATGAGGAACAACGCCCAGTACGGATGCCACAATCCCCAAGCGCAGCCGAGGAGAAGATATACCGCCACGACAATCAGCACAATGGGAAAGGCTGACGGATTTTTCTTTACCGCGCAGTCGAATATTCCGCCAACAATCAACGGAACGAAGAAAAGAAGCCAACCCGGGTGCCAAAGTTCGCAAAGAAAACCTATAAGCAGATACGCAATCGTGCAGAGAAGAAAAGCGGTGCCGTTTACCGCGCTTGACCATATCGCAATGTTTTTGGCGCGTTTGTCCGTAAAAGTGATATGTCCGTTTTCGACGTGTACGAATCCGTCTTTTGACTCGTCGGTCTTGCCGTTATTGCCGTTTTTATCTTCGTCTTGTTTATTTGAAGTGCCGTTTTTGTCGTCAACGTGTATTTCGCCCACGATTTTGTTGACGAATTTTGCGATTCCGCCTTTTATAACGACGTTGGAGCCGTCTTTATCGTGGACGTGGATTCCGTTTTCGTCTATATGTACGCGTTCGACGTCTCCCGTATAGGTAAATCCGCTCGTTTCTTGCGATTTGTCCTCGTTATCTTGCGCATCCGAAGATTGAGCGTCTTGCTCGTCTTCGGTTGCCTTTTGCGGAGTGTAATTAAGAAGTTCGTCAAGACTGATTCCGTACAACTTCGCAAGCGCGATAAGGTTGTCCGTGTCGGGAGAGCTTTCCGAACGTTCCCATTTGGATACCGCCTGACGGGATACGTTGAGTTTTTCCGCAAGCTCGTCTTGCGAAAGTCCGTGTTGTTTTCTCAATTCATAAAGTCTGTTTGCAGTTGAAATGTCCATATTGTGCCTCGCTTGTTTTTGTGCCTATATTGTGGCAAAAAACGTATCGGTTGCGCCACCCATTCTGCTTGTCAAATGCGCAACTATCGGTTGCATTTTGCAAAAAAGCGCGCTTTTTAGATAATTTTAGCCCAAAAGTGCCGTCGCAAAACTTGCAATGGACTTGCAATCTCCGAGTTCGCCAACTTGCTCGTTCGTAGTTGCGGTTATGCCGATTCTTTGGCAGGGAATACCGAGAATCGCACTCATATTATTGCGCATTTTGTCGATATACGGCGCAAGCATAGGCTTTTCTGCAATTATAGACACCGCGACGTTTTTGAGAGCGTAGCCTTTATCGTACGCTTTTTGCAAAACGGTGCGTAGAAGTTCCGTGCTGTCCGCTCCGTCGTATCGGCAGTCGTCGACGGGGAACAAGTGCCCGATGTCTTTTTCTCCGATTGCGGAAAGAATTGCGTCCATAAGCGCGTGTATCGCAACGTCTCCGTCGCTGTGCGCAATGAAAGAAAACTCGCAGGGGATAAGCGTTCCGAGCAGTTTTATGCCGTTGCCTGTTTGCATCCGATGTATGTCGTAGCCTATGCCGCACAGGTCTGTTTTCAAGTCGCTTTTCGTTGTGATTTTTATGTTTTTTGCGTCTCCGTCTACGACTTTGACCTGACCTTTCGCATACTTTTGCACGACGGATATATCGTCGTAAAAGTCTTTTTTACATTTTGCATAAGCACTCAAAAGCCGCTCTCTCTCCACACAAACGGGGGTTTGAACTCTGCGATATAACGTTCTGTCCACGCATTTAACGCCGTCTTTGACGTTTACGAGCGAGTCCGTAAGCGGTAGCAACGGAAGGCTCGCGCCGCATTCTTTTGCACCGTCGATTACCTGTTCTATCAAAGCTCTGCTTGCGTACGGTCGCGCGCCGTCGTGTATTATGACGTAATCGCAATCGTCGTCCACGGCTCGAAGTGCGTTTTTGACGGTTCGAGTGCGCGTGGAATCTCCGCTCGTCAGTTTGATGCGATAGTCGTCTATGTGCGCGTTTTCGAGCGAATTTAACAATTCGTCGCTGAACGACGGATGAATCGCAACGACGATTTTGCTTATTTCCTCAAAAGCGAGAAACGGTTTGATTGCTTCGATAAGGACGCAGGACGTTCCGCACGGAGCAAAAAGCTTGTTTTCCACACCGTAGCGTTGCGACGTGCCGCCTGCCGTAATGATAACGTTGATTTTCATAATTCTACCTCAATATTTCAATAGAGTGTAGTCGTAACTCTTTTAATGCAAGTTTCCCCTATAGCTATCCTAATAGAGTAACGTCGTAACTCCCCAAAAACAATAGCCCCCTCTTTCCGGACACGCCGGTATTTCTCCCACCACTCGTATAAGGACATTTCTCTACAAGGGTAAACATCGCTCGTGGGGGCGACACTCGGCACTCACATAGATAGGGATATTTCTCTCATTATGCCACCGTCCTTTGTGTGACTGCTACGCAACAACACGTCACAGTCGGACGGTACTAATCGTCAAGTTCGGCACTCAAAGGCTCGCCGCCTTGCGGCTCGTGTTACGTCTCCGAAATTACACAGTTCGTTAATAAGTACGTCTTGAATGAGTATGCGTTATTTTTAGTCCGCTCTGCAAGTTCGCGGACGACGGTTTTGTTCCGTCCCCGAAGTTGTATATACCGTGTATTGATAGCCTTTGAATAAGTGTGCGTTCGGATAAGGCTACGCCTTCCACAATTATTAATTATTAATTATTAACTAATAATTCTATACATCGTCTCGGCACTTTGCTTGGTTTGGCGTTCGTCTGTCGACAGCACCTCAAATGACATCGAATTGTTGCCGAAAGACACCGTGACGACGTCTCCGACTTTGACTTCTTTTGCGGGTTTGACGGCTTTGCCGTTGATTTCGATACGACCGCCGTCGCACGCTTCTTGCGCAACGGTGCGTCTTTTGATAACTCTCGATACTTTCAAAAATTTGTCTATTCTCATAATCGTTATTATACAATTATTGTCGATATTTTGCAATAATTAACTGTCGGTCAAAATCAAAGAGCGAAAAATCGTATGAAAATCTCGCGAAAAAAGACGGAAAAAATACCCCAAAATTTGTTGATTTTATATATACGTCGCACTTGACAGGCTTGATTTTTCAATATATAATAGAAAACTGCGCAATAATGCGAATTCCTACCCCTAAAACAGCTTGTTTTTGGGGGTAGGGGGTTATAATTACATAGTAATAGAGTGATTTTCCCCGCAAAAAAGCGCAGATTTTGGAAAAATCATCGACAGGTCGAAAAAAAATTTTTAAGACTTTTCGAAAAAATTTTCAAGGTCGAAAAAACGGCAATTTTTTTAAGGAGTGAATGTATGTCCCAAAGAATTCACAATCACATGTACGGAACGACGGAAAGACGCGACTTCTCTCAAATCAAAGACGTCTTGCCGATTCCGTATCTCATCGAGGTGCAAAAGAATTCCTACGCAAATTTCATTGACGCCGGCATCACGGAAGTATTCAAAGATTATTCTCCAATCGTTGACTTCTCCGGCAGATTGAAACTCGAGTTTTTGTCTCACAGATTTGACGGCGCACCCAAGTACAACGTCAAAGAGTGCAAAGACCGCGACACAACGTATGCTATTCCTCTCAGGGTGAAGGCTCGCCTCACCAACAACGAAACCGGCGAAGTCGTCGAGCAAGAAGTGTTTATGGGCGATTTCCCGCTTATGACGGATTCCGGCTCTTTCGTTATCAACGGTGCGGAGCGCGTTATCGTATCCCAGCTTGTCAGAAGCCCCGGCGTATACAACGATAAAGTGCTCGATAAGAACGGTGTTCCCCGTTATGCGACCACCGTTATCCCCAACCGCGGCGCGTGGCTCGAATACGAACAAGATTCCAACGACGTGCAATGGGTACACGTTGACAGAACGAGAAAGATTACCGCAACCACTCTTTTGCGCGCGCTCGGCTACGGCACGGACGAGGAAATCCTCGATTTGTTCGGCGGAGACGAGATGATTGCAAAGACCTGCGAAAAAGACGCACAATGCAAAAACGAAGAACAAGGCAAAATCGATTTGTTCCGTCGTTTGCGTCCGGGCGAAGTTCCCACGGTCGAAGGCGCAACCATCCTCATTCACAACACCTTCTACGATTATAAGAGATACGACCTTGCAAGAGTCGGTCGTTATAAATACAATAAGAAACTCGCGCTCGCAACCCGTATCGCAGGTTACACGCTTGCAGAGGACGTCGTAAGCAACGTCACGGGCGAGATACTTGCTCAAAAGGGCGAAGTGGTCAGCGAAGAAAAAGGCCGCGAGATTCAAAACAACGCAGTCAACGTGGTGTGGCTTGCATACACCGACAAAGACGGCAAAGACAAGAAGTTCAAAGTCATCGGCAACAACACGGTTGACCTCGACGCTTTTGTGGACTGCAATCCTCGCGAACTCGGCATTTTGGAAAAGGTTTACTATCCCAACCTCAAGAAACTTATGGACGAGTTCGGCGGCAACAAAGACGAATTGCTCCTTGCAATCCGCTCCTCCGTGGACGAACTCGTATACAAGCACATCACGCTTGACGACATCGTGGCAATCGAGGACTACAACCTCGGCTTGCGTTACGGATTCGGCACCTGCGACGACATCGACCACCTCTCGAACCGTCGTGTGCGTGCGGTAGGCGAGTTGCTCCAAAACCAATTCCGTATCGGTATCTCTCGTCTCGAGAGAGTCATCAAAGAAAGAATGGCGTCTGCACAGGAGAATGCGGACATCACTCCTCAAACGCTTATAAACATTCGTCCCGTTACGAGTGCAATCAAAGAATTCTTCGGTTCTTCGCAACTTTCGCAATTTATGGACCAACCCAACCCGATTGCAGAGCTTACGCACAAACGTAAACTTTCCGCTCTCGGTCCCGGCGGTCTCAACAGAGAACGCGCAAGTTTCGAAGTGCGTGACGTACACCACTCGCATTACGGTCGTATGTGTCCTATCGAAACGCCTGAAGGACAAAACATCGGTCTTATCACGTCGTTGTCCTCTTACGCAAAAGTCAACGAGTACGGCTTTATCGAGACTCCGTACCGCAAGATTGACAAGGCAACGGGCGTCGTAACGGACGAAGTCGTATATATGGCGGCGGACGAAGAAGATAAATACGTTATCGCACAGGCAAACGAACCGCTCGACGAAAACAGCAGATTCGTTCGCAACCGTGTCAACTGCCGTATTCAAAAGGACATCCGTGAAGTTCCGAAAGAGAGAGCGGACTATATGGACGTCAACCCCAAACAGCTTATTTCAATCGCAACCGCGCTCATTCCGTTCCTTGAAAACGACGATACCAACCGTGCGTTGATGGGTTCGAACATGCAACGTCAGGCAGTCCCGCTTTTGAGACCGCAAGCCCCGATGATTGCAACGGGCGTCGAGCATAAGATTGCTTACGACTCCGGCGTTTTGAAGATTGCAAAACACGACGGTTTCGTAAAATACGTCGACAGCAACAAGATTGTGGTCGAATGCGCGGACGGCACCGAGGACGAATATATACTCAGCAAATTCGAGCGTTCCAACCAATCTACTTGCATCAATCAACATCCTATCGTCAGCAAGGGCGACAAAGTGGTTGCCGCTAAATTCGACGACAAGGGCAATATGATAAGCGAAGGCACCGTTATCGCAGACGGTCCCGCAACCGACCACGGCGAGCTTGCGTTGGGCAGAAATATGCTCATCGGCTTTATGTCTTGGGAAGGTTACAACTACGAGGACGCTGTTCTTATCAGCGAAGAACTCGTTCGCGACGACCTCTACACGTCAATCCACATCGAGGAATACGAAATCGAGTGCAGAGACACGAGACTCGGCGACGAACAAATCACGAGAGACATTCCGAACCTCAGCGACGAAGTGCTTAAGAACCTTGACGAGGACGGTATCGTAATGGTCGGTGCCGAAGTCAAGCCCGGCGACATTCTCGTCGGTAAAGTCACTCCGAAGGGCGAGACGGAACTTACTCCCGAGGAAAGATTGCTCCGCGCAATCTTCGGCGAGAAGGCAAGAGAAGTGCGCGATACGTCGTTGCGTGTTCCTAACGGAGAAAGCGGTATAGTCGTAGACGTAAAGATATTTACGAGAAAGAATAAAGACGAACTTGCTCCCGGAGTCAACAAACTCGTCCGCGTGTACATCGCTCAAAAGAGAAAAATCTCCGTCGGCGACAAGATGGCGGGACGTCACGGAAACAAGGGCGTCGTATCGAGAGTGCTTCCCAAAGAGGATATGCCGTTTATGGCAGACGGCACGCCGCTCCAAATCGTGCTTAACCCGTTGGGCGTTCCGAGCCGTATGAATATCGGACAAGTTCTCGAAGTTCACCTCGGACTCATCGCACATATGCTCGATTGGAAAGTCGCAACTCCTGTTTTCGACGGCGCAAACGAGCAAGACATCAAGGCTTTGTTCCATCAATGCGGACTCGTCAACGAGGACGGCGATGTAGACGGCAAGATTCAACTCTACGACGGAAGAACGGGCGAACCGTTTGAAAACCGCGCGACGGTAGGTTATATGTACTACCTCAAACTGCATCATCTCGTAGACGACAAGATTCACGCAAGAAGCACGGGCCCGTACAGCGTGGTCACGCAACAACCGCTCGGCGGCAAGGCGCAATTCGGCGGACAACGTTTCGGCGAAATGGAAGTCTGGGCGCTCGAAGCATACGGCGCGGCAAACGTCTTGCAAGAGATTTTGACGGTCAAGTCGGACGACGTGGTCGGACGTGTAAAGACCTACGAATCAATCGTCAAGGGCAGCAACGTATCCGAACCCGGTATTCCCGAATCGTTCAAGGTTCTCGTCAAAGAATTGCAGGCTCTCGCTCTTGACGTCAAGATTCTTACCGAGGACAGAGACGAAGTCAAACTCCGCGACTACTCCGACGAGGAAATGGAATTTGACAATGCGTTGGCAAAGAAACACGAAGACCTTAAAGAAATCGACCTTATGGCGGACGGAAATATCTTTGCAGACTTCGGTTCGGACGAAAAGACCGATTCCGACACTAGTCTGTTCGATACCGACGACGATGACGAAAGTATCTTCAGCGCACTTACCGAAGGCACTCCCGATATGAGCGACCTGTTCGGCAACAATTCCGACGAAGAATAATAGGAGGACGACAATATGTACGAACTCAGCAATTTTGATGCAATTCAAATCGGCATAGCCTCTCCCGAAAAGATTAGAGAATGGTCTTACGGAGAGGTTACCAAGCCGGAAACTATAAACTATCGTACCCAAAAACCGGAAAAGGACGGCCTTTTCTGTGAAAAAATCTTCGGGCCTACGCGCGACTGGGAATGCCATTGCGGAAGATATAAGAGAATCCGCTATAAAGGCGTTATCTGCGAGAAGTGCGGCGTCGAAGTTACCAAGGCAAAAGTTCGTCGTGAGAGAATGGGACATATCGAACTCGCTTGCCCCGTCACTCACATCTGGTATTTGAGAGGCGTACCTTCGAGAATCAGCATTTTGCTCGACGTTTCTCCGAAGGAACTCGAACAAGTCGTTTACTTTGTCTCCTTCATCGTTCTCGACCCGGGCAACGTAACCGAACTTCGCAAAAAACAAGTTATCAGCGACAAGGAATACAGAGAAATCCTTGAAAAACACGACGCAAAAGACTTCAGAGTCGGTATGGGCGCAGAAGCGGTTAAGGAACTTCTTATGGAAGTCGACCTCGACGCAGAAAGCGAACAACTCAAAAACATCATCAACAACTCCGTCGGTCAAAAACGTCTCAAAGCGGTAAAACGTCTCGAAATCGTGGAAGCGTTCCGTCAATCCGGCAATAAGCCCGAATGGATGGTTCTCGACGTTCTCCCCGTTCTTCCTCCCGAATTGCGTCCTATGTTGCAACTCGACGGCGGAAGATTCGCGACGAGCGACCTCAACGACCTCTATCGTAGAGTTATCAACCGCAATAACAGACTCAAAAAGCTCAAAGAACTCGGCGCACCCGACATCATCGTCCGCAACGAAAAGCGTATGCTTCAAGAAGCGGTAGACGCTCTCATCGACAACGGTCGCAGAGGCAAAGCGGTGTCAGGCCCCGGCAACAGAGACCTCAAGTCGTTGTCCGGTATGCTCCGCGGTAAACAAGGACGTTTCCGTCAAAACCTCCTCGGTAAGCGTGTCGACTATTCCGGTCGTTCGGTTATCGTCGTCGGTCCGGAACTCAAACTTTATCAATGCGGTTTGCCAAAAGAAATGGCTCTCGAGCTTTTCAAGCCGTTCATTATGAACAAACTCGTCGAGCGCAATCTTTGCCACAACATCAAGAGCGCAAAGCGTTTCGTAGATACTGGCAAGAATCAGGTTTGGGATATTCTCGAGGAAATCATCAAAGACCATCCCGTCCTCCTCAACCGCGCTCCGACGCTTCACAGACTCGGTATTCAAGCGTTTGAACCCGTACTCGTAGAGGGTAGAGCAATCAAACTTCATCCGCTTGCCTGCGGCGCATTCAACGCCGACTTCGACGGCGACCAGATGGCAGTACACGTTCCTCTTTCCATCGAGGCACAGGCAGAAGCGAGAATCTTGATGCTTTGCACCAACAATATTCTCAAATTGTCGGACGGCAAACCTATCGTTTCCCCGACGCAGGATATGGTCATCGGTTCTTACTACCTTACAATCGTGAGACCGGGCGCAAAGGGCGAGGGTAACTACTACAGCTCTTTCGACGAAGCAATGATGGCGTATCAGGATAAAGACCTCACGCTTCAATCGCTCTGCTATATCCGTACCAAAGTCACACGCGCAGACGGTACGACGTACAACAAACTCTTGCACACGACTATCGGACGTTGCATATTCAACAACAACATTCCGCAAGACTTGCACTTCATCGACAGAGACGACGAAGCAAACGAAGGTCAACTCGAAGTCGAAGGCATCTTGGGCGTCAACGCGTGCGTGGACGAAAAACAATTCGGCGCACTCGTCGATTTGTTCAGAAACAACGACGTCAACGCAGACTCGTGCGTGCGCGCGCGTTCAATATTGAAAAGAGGCAACGTTTCCGACGACCAAATTGCGCAAATCGCACAAGCGGTCAAAGAAGCGGGCGACCTTGACATCAACAACAAGAAAGAGTTTAACCGTGAAATCACCGCGCTTCGCGAGAACATTCAAAAGGTCCTCGGCAAGAAAGCAATGGCTATCGGCAAGAAACAACTCAGTATGATTGTCGACAACTGCTTCAAATATCACGGCGCAACCGAGACGGCGGCAATGCTCGACAACATCAAATCGCTCGGCTACAAGTATTCGACAATCGGCGCAATCACGGCGTCCGTATTCGATATGCATATCCCCGGCGATAAGAAACAAATTGTTCACGAAGCAGAGCAAGACGTAGTTAAAATCGAAAAACTTTACGCTCGCGGCGTGCTTTCCGACGAAGGCCGTTACAAAGAAATCATCAAGATTTGGAAAGAGGCTGCCGATAAGGTCGAGTCCGAACTCAAGAAAGGCCTTGACGACTTCAACCCGATTTGGATGATGGCAAACTCCGGCGCTCGTGGTAGTATGGGACAAATTCGTCAGCTCGCAGGTATGCGTGGCTTGATGGCAGACCCGTCAGGTAGAACAATCGAGCTTCCTGTTCGCTCCTCGTTCCGTGAAGGCTTGTCTGTTTTGGAATACTTCATTTCTTCGCACGGCGGAAGAAAAGGTCTTGCGGATACCGCTCTTAAGACGGCTGACTCGGGTTATTTGACCAGACGTCTCGTTGACGTTTCACACTCCGTCATTGTGCGCGAGCAAGACTGCGGAGACACCAAAGGCACGTTTATCACGGCAATCAGAGACGAAAAGAGCGTCATCGAGGCTCTTGCGGACCGTATCGCGGGCAGATATACAATCGGCGACGTCGTAAATCCCGAAACGGGCGAAATTATATGCGACGGCGACACGCTCATCTCCACAGACAAAGCAAAAGAAATCGACAAGATTCTCACGTCTTACTGGGAGAAGAACGGTTCGGATATGCATCATCAACCCGGTGTGCTTATCCGCTCTATCCTTACCTGTAAGTCCAAAGACGGCGTTTGCGCAAAGTGCTACGGCAAGAATATGGCTTCGGGCAACCCCGTCAAGATTGGCGAAGCAGTCGGTATCATAGCGGCTCAATCAATCGGCGAACCCGGTACTCAGCTTACGATGAGAACCTTCCACTCGGGCGGCGTTGCAACCGACGACGATATTACGCAAGGTTTGCCGCGTGTCGAAGAATTGTTCGAAGCGCGCAATCCTAAAGGTAAAGCGGTCATTACCGAGAACAACGGCGCAGTCCACATCAGCGACGACCGTCGTGAAATCACGGTTACGGGTCCCGACGGAGAGACCAAAGCGTACGCAATCCCGTACAACGCCAACATTTTGGTGCAAGAAGGCGAGATTATCGGCGCAGGCGACCCGCTTACAAAAGGTTCTATCAATCCTCAAGATATGCTCCGTGCAAAGGGCGTCAAGGGCGTTCAGGAATATATCGCAAAAGAAGTTCAATCCGCATACCGTACCGCAGGCGTCGAAATCAACGACAAACACGTTGAAGTCATCGTCAGACAGATGCTCCGTAAGGTTCGTATCGAGAACCAAGGCGACACAAATATGCTTCCCGGTACTTTGGTTGACTTGCTCGCATACGAGGAAGAAAACGAGAAAGCACTTGAAAACGGCGGCGTACCCGCAACTGCAAAACGTACTTTGCTCGGTATCACAAAGGCCGCTCTCGCAACGGAATCCTTCTTGTCGGCTGCGTCGTTCCAAGAGACTGCAAAAGTCCTCGCAGAAGCCGCAATCAACAACAGAGTCGACCCGTTGCTCGGTCTCAAAGAAAACGTCATTATCGGTAAACTCATTCCTGCAGGTACAGGTATGAAGTGCTACAAGAACGTTACCACGGTTTCTGCCGCTCAATCTCAACCCAGAGACGTCGCAGTCGACGAAATCGTAGACGAAAACATCGAAGAACTATAATGAAAAAAAGATTTTTTACATCGGAAAGCGTGACGGAAGGACATCCCGATAAGGTGTGCGACCAAATCGCAGATGCAATCCTCGACGACATCTTTGCGGAAGACAATTCCGCAAGAGTCGCCATTGAGGTGTGCGCGACTACGGGAATGGTTATGGTGTTCGGAGAAGTCTCCACAAAACACTATTGTGACATTCCTTCAATCGTGCGCGGAGTTATTAAAGACGTCGGATACAACGACAGTTCGCTCGGATTCGACTACAAAACCTGCGCTGTTTTGAGTTCTATCGACGAGCAATCCGCAGACATCGCTCTCGGCGTTGACAACGCAACGGACACGGACGACAAGGACGAGTTCGACAAAATCGGAGCAGGCGACCAAGGAATGATGTTCGGTTATGCTTGCGACGAAACGGAATCGCTTATGCCGTTGCCGATTACGCTTGCGCACGCGCTTACGAAACGCCTTACGGACGTGAGAAAGAGCGGAGAACTTCCGTGGCTTCGTCCTGACGGAAAAGCACAGGTTACCGTTGAATACATCGACGACGTTCCCGAAAGAGTGGATACGATAGTCGTAAGTTGCCAACACTCCGAAAATATCAGCCTCGAGGACCTCGAACAAGAAATCATCGACAGAGTCATTAGCGTTGCTATTCCGCAGGAATACATCGACGACGACACCAAGATTTACATCAATCCCACGGGCAGATTCGTTATCGGCGGACCTGCAGGCGACAGCGGCGTTACGGGAAGAAAGATTATCGTCGATACTTACGGCGGATTCTGCCCCCACGGCGGCGGCGCATTCAGCGGAAAAGACCCGACGAAAGTTGACAGAAGCGCGTCGTATATGGCTCGTTATATCTGCAAAAATCTCGTTGCGGCAGGCGTGTGCAAGAGAGCGGAATTGCAAGTTGCATACGCAATCGGAATGGCGCATCCCGTTTCTATCTACGTCAATACTTACGGAACGGGCGTAGTCAGCGACGAAACGCTTGCCAAAGTCGTGAAAGAAGTGTTCGATTTGCGTCCGAAAGCGATTATCAAGCACTTGCACCTTGACCGTCCTATTTACCGTGCTACGTCCAACTACGGACACTTCGGCAAAGAAGGCTTCAGTTGGGAAGAAACCGATAAGGTTGACGAAATCAACCAAGCCGTGTCAAAGTACACGTTCTGAAAAACAAAAGAAAACGGTGGGTTTTATTGACCTACCGTTTTTTGTAAAAATAGCGTGATTTTTGCTCGAAAACGGGCAAAAATTAAGCAAAAAACAGGCAAAAACAAGCGCAAAAACAGCGAAAATTTATGACAAATTCTGTCGTTCGCGGAGGAAAAATGCAACTGCAAGGCGAAATAAAAACCGTAATATTTGCAAGTCAGGAGACGGGGTATACCGTCCTCGATATGAGATGCGAGGACAGTATTTTTACCGTTGTCGGAGTTTTTCCGCCCGTAAGCGAAGGTCAGAATATAAGAGTCGAAGGCAAATTTCAAGTGCGCACGACATATGGCAAGCAATTCCTCGCAGAGAAAGTTTGGGTGTCGGAGCCGAACAGAGTTGACGGCATAAAGAAGTTTTTGGGTAGCGGTCTTATAAGCGGACTCGGACCCGTAACGGCAGAAGCAATCGTAAATATGTTCGGAGTGGATTCGCTCGAAGCGATGAAACACCCTATGGAACTTGCAAAAGTCAGAGGCATATCATTAAAACGCGCGACGGAATTCGGAATGAATTATGCCAAGATACAGAAGATGCAAGACGCAATTATGTTTTTGCAAAATCTCGGCATAACCGTCAATATGGCGTTGCGTATATACAAAGTATACGATTTCAAAACCGTTGACAACGTGCGCAAAAATCCGTATATGCTCGTTGACGATATCGACGGAATAGGCTTTGCGACGGCGGACAGAATTGCCGCAGAACTCGGCATCGAACGCAACAGCGACTATCGCATTTGTGCCGCAATTACCTATCTCCTCAAAGACGCGGCGTTGAAGGGCGGAAACAACTATTTGCCCGAAAACGAACTTGTCGGCAACGCAATCGCACTTTTAAGTATCGATAGTGACAATATTGAAGAAAGAGTGCGTGATAATTTGCAAGATATGGTGCTGCTCGGAGACCTCGTCAGATACGATACGGGCGACCACGTTGCCATACTCTTGAAAAAGAATTACAACACGGAAAAAAACATCGCAAGAAAACTTTTGCAACTGCAACAGGAAGCGGCAGACTTCAAAGTGGACGTCGCGAGCGAGGTTGCGAGATTTGAAAAAGAAGCGGGATTCGAATTGCATCCCAATCAGGTCTCTGCCGTAAAAGAAGCGGTTGAAAACGGCGTGCAAATCGTGACTGGCGGTCCCGGAACGGGCAAGACGACGATAGTCAAGTGCATTCTCAAAGTCTTTAGAGATTTGGGACAGAGGGTTACTCTTTGCGCACCTACGGGCAGAGCCGCCAAAAGGTTGTCGCAGGCAACGGGAGAGGACGCAAAGACGATACACCGTTTGCTTGACCTCGACTATAAAAACGGAGAGGGACATTTTACTTACAACGAGAATACGAGATTGCCGTGCGACGTGGTTATCGTCGACGAAGTGAGTATGGTGGACGAATACGTTTTTAACTCGCTTATAAACGCAATGGAAAGAGGCTCTCGCCTTGTGCTTGTAGGAGATAAAGACCAACTCGCGTCGGTGGGCGTGGGCAATGTGCTTAACGATTTGATAAAATGCGCAAAGTTTAACGTGAGTTATCTCACGCAGATTTACAGGCAGAGCGAACAAAGCAAAATCGTACCCAACGCGCATAAAATCAACGACGGAATTATGCCCGACCTCGACAATAAGAGCAACGACTTTTTCTTTGAAGAAAAAAACAGCAGCGAAGAAATTTGCAGTTGCACGCTCGGGCTTGTCACAAAGAGACTGCCTAAATATCTCGATATGCGCCCTCAGGACATTCAGGTGCTTTGCCCTATGAAACGAGGAAGCGCGGGAACAATCAACCTCAATAAAGAGTTGCAACGGGTTATCAATCCGCCGTCGCCTTATAAGAGAGAGGTCAAACACGGAGACTGCATTTTCAGAGAAGGCGACAAAGTTATGCAAATCCAAAACAACTATCAGCAAGAGTGGACGCAAACTCAAGGCACGAGAGTTGAAAGAGGAAGCGGAGTGTTCAACGGAGATATAGGCGTGATTGAAGCCATCAATACGCAGATTATGCAGTTTACCGTGCGTTTTGATGACGATAAAGTGTCGATTTACGAATATAGCGACATTGACCAACTCACGTTGGCGTATGCCGTTACCATACACAAATCGCAAGGTTGCGAGTTTGACGCGGTGGTAATCGCGCTTGACGCGAACTATATGCTTCAGACGAGAAATCTGCTTTATACCGCAGTTACGAGGGCGAAAAGGCTCGTGGTTATCAGCGGCGCGAAAAAGACTATACAACGAATGATTCAAAACAACGAAACCACGAAAAGATATTCGTTGTTGCTCAATCTTATAGACGAAGAATTTGCCGGAGGCGCTTATGAGCGATGAGGACGTCAATAAACCTCTCGATAAAAAGCAGGCGCGCAAAGAAAAACGCGAACGGGCAAAAGAAAGAATATCCGCGTTCGTGAAGAAAACGATTGCCGTGTTTGACGGCGCGCTTTATCCGCTCGATTGCACTTGCGACGTTTGCGGAGAAGAACTCGTTGCGAACACGAGATACAGGCTTTGCTCCGATTGTATGGAAAAGTTGCCGTTTGCAAAAGGTCATAGATGTCTTTGTTGCGGCGTGCCGCTTGCAGACGAGTCGGATTATTGCAACAGATGTCAATACGAAAGAGGCGCATTCGTAAAGAACAGGTCTCCGCTCGTATACGAGGGCGAAACAAAGAAGATGATATATTCTCTCAAATTCGCCAAAAAGAAATATCTTGCCGAAACGCTCGGCGCGCTTATGGCGGACGAATTTCTCGATTGCGATATGAAAGCCGACATAATCGTGTTTGTGCCGATGACGGAGAGCGAGCAGAAAAAGAGAGGTTTCAATCAATCGGAGTTGCTTGCGAACGAAGTCGGAAAGAGGTTGAATATTCCCGTACTGCCCGCACTTGTCAAAATCAAGGATACGAAAGCTCAAAAGGAATTGCAAGGCAAGGACAGAGCAAGCAACCTCGAAGGTGCGTTTGCGTGCGTGTTCGAACAAGTGAAAAACCGCACTATATTGCTCGTGGACGATATTTTCACGACCGGCGCGACGGCAAACGAGTGTGCGAAAACATTATTGAAAGCAAAAGCAAGAGAGGTCAACGTGCTTACGGCGGCGGTAGCGAAACTCAAAATACCCGTCGAGAGCAACGACGGCACATCTCAAATATAGGCACTATCTGTTGAAAAATCGCAACTTATAGTGTATAATCAAATATTGACGTTGCGTACGCACGCGCTTGTGTGCGTAAAAAAGCAAAATTAAGGTGTAATATGTCGCTTTTTAACGAAAACAAATTCAAATTGCGTAAAATCGAAAAAATCGCAAACAAGGTGGAGGCTCTCGCTCCCAAATACGCCGAGATGGACGACGATACCCTCGTCGCGCAGACTCAAGCGCTCAAAGACAGGCTTGCAAACGGCGAGACCACGGACCAGATTCTGCCCGACGCTTACGCTCTCGTAAGAGAAGCCAGCGAAAGAGTTCTCGGAATGCGCCACTTCCACGTTCAGATTATGGGCGGTATTGCTTTGCATCAGGGACGTATCGCGGAAATGGGCACCGGCGAAGGTAAAACTCTCGTGGCTACTTTGCCTGCGTATCTCAATGCGCTTACGGGAAACGGCGTACACGTCGTTACGGTCAACGACTATCTCGCAAGTCGTGACGCCGCTTGGATGGGCAAACTTTATAAGTTCCTCGGATTGAGTGTCGGCGTTGTCGTGCCGCAAATGAGCGGAGAGGCAAAGAAGAAGGCGTATGCGAGCGATATTACTTACTGCACGAATAACGAACTCGGCTTTGACTTTTTGCGCGACAATATGGTTGTGCGCAAATCGGACAAGGTGCAAAGAGAATTGAGCTTTGCTATCGTCGACGAAGTGGACTCCATTCTTATCGACGAAGCGCGCACTCCGCTTATCATTTCGGGCAGAGGCGGCAAATCGAGCGAACTTTATAAATCGGCGGACGCTTTTGCAAGACAATGCAAAGAGGGCGACGATTTCACAATCGAAGAAAAAGAAAAGACGATTATGCTCACCGACAACGGCGTTGCCAAAGCGGAGAGATTTTTCCACGTCGTCAATCTGACCGACCTTGAAAATACCGAACTTTATCATCATATTCAAGCCGCACTCAAAGCGCACTTTATGATGAAAAGAGATAAAGACTATATCGTCAGCGACGGAGAAGTGCTTATCGTCGACGAATTTACGGGCCGTATTATGATAGGCAGACGTTACAACGAGGGCTTGCATCAGGCAATCGAGGCAAAAGAACACGTCGCTATCAGAAGCGAGAACAAGACGCTTGCCACGATAACTTTCCAAAACTTCTTCCGTATGTACAAGAAACTCTCGGGTATGACGGGTACCGCGAAAACGGAGGAATCGGAATTCGAGGGTATTTACAATCTCGACGTCGTTACCATTCCGCCGAATAAACCCTCCAGGCGCGTTGACGAACACGACCAGATTTACACCAAAGTCAGCGGAAAAATAACCGCTATCGTGCAAGACATCATAGACCATCACGCAACGGGACAACCGATTTTGGTGGGTACGATAAGCGTTGAAAAGAGTGAGGGGTTGAGCGCGATTTTGAAGCGCAAAGGCATTCCTCACAACGTATTGAACGCAAAATATCACAAACAGGAATCCGAGATTATCGCGCAAGCGGGCAGACTCAACGCCGTCACGATTGCAACCAATATGGCAGGACGCGGTACGGATATTATGCTCGGCGGCAATGCCGAATATCAGGCAAAACAAAAGATGGAAAAGGACGGTTATCCGATTGAGGTAATCGAACTCGCTTCGTCTCCGCACGCAAGCCAAGACCCCGAAATTATCGAGGCTAAAGAGGTGTACAACCACCACTATGACGCGTTCAAGGCGATATGCGACGAAGAAAAAGAAAAGGTCGTCGCACTCGGCGGTTTGCGCATTATCGGTACGGAAAGACACGAAAGCCGCCGTATCGACAATCAGTTGAGAGGCCGTAGCGGACGTCAGGGAGACCCCGGTAGCACCGTGTTTTATATCTCTATGGAGGACGACGTCGCTCGTATCTTCGGCGGAGATAAAATGAAAACCATTGCGCAAACGTTCAACCTCGGAGACGACGTGCCTATTTCCAACGGCATTATCACAAAGCAAATCGAGAAAGCGCAACGCCTCGTAGAGGGAAGAAACTATTCTATAAGAAAGCAAGTCCTCAGCTACGACGACGTGATGAACGTACAGCGTGAAATCATCTACAAAGAGCGCGGAAAAGTGCTTGACGGTATGGACGTTCACGAGCAAATCATCGATATGATGGGCGATTTGGCAGAAGAAATAATCAAAGATTATGCGGATTATAGGACGGAATATCAGACGTGGGATTACGACGCGTTTAACAAAGCTCTCGAGAAAAGAATGCTGCCGCAAGGCACCAATCTGATGACTCCCGAGCTATGCTCCTGCATTGATGTGAACAAACTTAAAGACGCAGTTCTTAAGATTGCCGTAAAGGACTATAACGACAAAATCGAGGCTCTCGAAAAAGACGGTTTCGACTTTAAGGAACTCGAAAGAGTGGTGCTTCTCAAGACCGTCGACGCAAAGTGGATGGAACATATCGACGCTATGGACGCATTGCGCAGAGGTATCGGTTTGAGGGGTTACGGTCAACGCGACCCGCTCATTGCATACCGTGAAGAAGGTCTCGAGATGTTCGAAGATATGGTGTCTCGCATTCACTCGGAGACAGCTTCCATACTCCTTAAAATTCACGTCGAGAAGAAAGAGGACGGCGCACCTGCAACCGTCAGACAGAATATCGCAACCGCACAACAAAGCGTGGCAACGCAAAAGAAAGTGGGCAGAAACGACCCGTGTCCGTGCGGAAGCGGTCTAAAATACAAGAATTGCTGCGGAAAGAACAAATAACGCAATCGATACTTTAGATAACAGAAACGACAACTTTAACTTTGCGTATTGCGATATTGTCGAAGTTTATCGCAAGCGCAAAGCAACACGGACAACTATATAAATTATGATTGATTACAACGAACCGAGAAACCAACTTAAAGAAATGCGCACGGAAATGGTGCGCGCTTACGAGAGCATCAATCCTACTAAACTCAGGGAGCGCATAAAAGAACTCGAAACGGAGCAGAACTCGGACGGCTTTTGGGACGACACCGAAAACGCAAAAAAGGTGTCCAAAGAGATAAGTCAGTTGCAGAGCAAAATCGAAAAGTTCGAGAAAATGATTGCGCGCATAGACGACGCTCTCGATACGGTTGACATCGTAGAACTCGAGGGAGACGAAAGCGAGGACGAGAAAATTCTTCAAACCATTCACGATTTGAGCGAGGCGGTGGAGAGTCTGTCTCTCGCAACGCTTTTGAGCGGCAAATACGATTCGCTCAACGCCATTCTCACGTTGCACGCAGGCGCAGGCGGAACGGAGGCGCAAGATTGGTGTTCTATGCTTTACAGAATGTATACGCGCTACGTCGAGCGTACGGGCTGGACTTGCACGGAACTCGATTATCTCGCAGGAGACGAGGCGGGAATCAAATCCGTTACGTTCAGGGTGGAAGGAGATAACGCTTACGGCTATCTCAAGGCGGAAAAGGGCGTGCATAGACTTGTCAGAATTTCTCCGTTTGACGCAAACGCAAGACGTCATACGTCTTTTGCGTCTCTCGAAGTTATGCCCGAAATCATCGATACGAGCGAAATCGAGATTCGCCCCGAAGATTTGAAAGTGGACACTTACCGTTCGTCGGGCGCAGGCGGACAGCACGTCAACAAAACCGAGAGTGCGATTCGAATCACGCACATACCTACGGGTATTATCGTGGCGTGCCAAAACGAACGCTCTCAAATCCAAAACAGGGAAGTAGCAATGCAGATGCTCCGCTCTAAACTCATCGAAAAACGCGAAAGAGAGCGTGAAGAAGAAGCCGCGCAAATAAGCGGACAACTCAAAAAAATCGAATGGGGCAGCCAAATAAGGAGCTACGTTTTCTGCCCGTATACAATGGTTAAGGACCATAGAACCAACTATGAAACGGGTAACGTTCAAGCGGTTATGGACGGAGATTTGGACGGATTTATCAATGAATATCTAAAATTGTCCTCAATCCAAAAATAAGATAAAACGGTATTCTAACCGTGTGAAATTATGAATAGTCTACAAAACAAAAAAGGATTGACGGTGCTTGCAATCGAGTCGAGTTGCGACGAAACCGCTTGCGCAATCGTGCGAGACGGCAGAGAAGTATTGGCAAACGTCGTGGCAACTCAAATCGAAATACATCGTCGTTTCGGCGGAGTCGTTCCCGAAATCGCAAGCAGAAATCACACGCTCGCAATAGAGACGGTGGTAAAAGATACGCTCGAGCAGGCAAATATGACCAAAGACGACATCGACGCGGTTGCCGTCACTTACGGCGCGGGTCTTTTGGGCGCGCTTCTTGTCGGCGTAAACTTCGCAAAAGGGCTTGCTTATGCGTGGAAAAAGCCGCTTTTTGCCGTGTCTCACGTCAAAGGTCACATTGCGGCAAACTATATCGATTCGACGCTCGAACCGCCGTATCTTTGCTTGCTTGCAAGCGGCGGACATACCGCCGTCGTAAAAGTACTCGATTACGAGAATCTCGAGCTTATCGCGCAAAGCAGAGACGACGCTTGCGGAGAAGCGTTCGACAAGACCGCAAGAGTACTCGGATTGCCGTATCCGGGAGGTCCCGAAATACAGAAACTCGCAAGGGAAGGTAACCCCGTTTACGATATGCCGAAACCCAAATTCAATGGGTTAGATGACCTGTATTTCAGTTATAGCGGACTTAAAACTTTTGTCATAAATCTCGTGCATAACCTTGAACAAAAAGGAGAGCAAATCCCCAAAGCGGACATTGCCGCAAGTTTTCAAAAATGCGCCGTTTCACAACTTGTCGATACTCTCGAACTCGCAATGAAAAAGACGGGAATAAAGAAAATCGCAGTCGCGGGCGGAGTGAGCGCAAACGAAGAATTGCGCCGTCGTTTCGACGAGTTTGCGAGCAAGGGTTGCGAAGTGCATTATCCGAAACTTAAATATTGCACGGATAACGCCGCAATGATAGGCGCAGAAGCGTGTTTTATGATTAAGGACGGCGTTGCACCCTCGGATTTGACGTTGGACGCAAAGGCAACCGTTCCTCTAAAATAAATAAAAACGCATTTAATGTAATGGAGCTTCGAGCCGCAAGGCGGCGAGCAAATCGAACGCCGAGCTTACGTCACACACAAGGCTTTTAGCCATAATTGCCAC
>DLKM01000018.1 GCA_002478945.1 Christensenella sp. UBA7588 | reverse complement strand
TCAGGGACTCGAACCCTGGACCCACTGATTAAGAGTCAGTTGCTCTACCAACTGAGCTAAGGACGCATATCATTGCGACAAATACGCTTTTGCGGTCATTGTCGCTTTTCGATATGTCGGACACGTTTTTCAACGTGTCCTTTCGCTTACGCGTGGAGCGGGAGACGGGATTCGGACCCGCGACTTTCACCTTGGCAAGGTGACACTCTACCACTGAGTCACTCCCGCAAGCAACAGTTACTATACCAAAATAATCGGCAAAATGCAACAATTTTTAGATAGAAAAATTAAAAAATGTTTACCGAATCTCCAAAGCAACTTTACATAACCGATTTTTGTGATATAATATGAATGTTTTGCGGATGTGGTGAAATTGGCAGACACGCTAGATTTAGGTTCTAGTGCGAGAGCGTGCAGGTTCAAGTCCTGTCATCCGTACCAACGGAATGCGATGTTGTACATCGCATTTTTTCGTTGTCACGAAACGCAACATTGTTGCGCCGTTGGTGGCTCGTCCCCTTCGCACGGTTTTGCCAAATACTTCGTGCTTGGCTCCTCCTTTGCTCGTGGTCATCCGTACCAAAAAATTAAGACGGCAAGTATGTCGTCTTTTTTCGTTAGATATAAACTAACGACAATTTACTGCGGACTAAATGTTTCATTTTTAATAGCGATTTTTGTATTTACAGTTCGGAAAAATTATGTCATAATAACCCGACAAATCAGGTTTTAGGAAAAACGTTATGACAATCAAACGACTTGAACAAAACGAGTATATCGGAAAAAAGTTTACGGCACGTTATAAAACAAGCGGCTATTACGACATACGTCCTGACGAAAACGGTTTCTCGATAACGTACACGCCGTTCGGAAAGATTATCGAAAAAGCCTTTGACGACGAGTTTTTCGGCAAATGGCTTGAAAATCCCGTTGCATTCGGCGCATTCGAGGACGAGCAACTGATAGGATTCGTCGAAGGTTCCTATGAAAGTTGGAACAAACGTTTTCGCATAAGCAATATCTGCGTATTTGACAACGAAAAACGAAACAACGGCATCGGCGCGAGCCTTTTGAACGCTATAATACAAATCGCAAAGTCCTTCGACGCGCGGATGGTGGTTCTCGAGACTCAATCTTGCAACGAACGAGCAATCGGGTTTTACAAAAAGCACGGATTTGACATAATCGGATTCGATTTATATTCGTATTCAAACGCCGACCCCGAGCGACACGAGGTGCGAATCGAGATGGGAATGAAATTGCCCGATGCGAATGCGGATAAATCTGAAACGACCGCTCTGTAAATACAAACGAAATGCGGCGGATAGTCATCGGTGCGTGCCGCACAATTTTATGTAAACCGAACGAGGAGAAAACGCAAAATGAAAAACTGCGCATTGGTCGTTATCGACCTTCAAAACGATATAACCAAAAATTACAAGGACATCATAGACAACGTCAATCAAGCGATAGACTTTGCAATCGGAAAAGGTATGCAAGTCGTATACATCAAGCAAAACAACCTCTCCCCCGGCACAAGGACGTTCAAGAGCGGCACGCGTGGCGCGGAATTGGTTTCGGAATTGAAAACCGTATCCGACAATATTTTTGTAAAGACAAAGAGCAATGCACTCACGAGCGAGGAATTTGCCGCTTTTATAAATACGAACGGCATCACGGAGTTTTATATCGCAGGCGCAGACGCAACGGCGTGCGTCAAATCTACTTGTTTCAATATGGCAAAAGAGGGCTACACCGTCCACGTTCTTTCCGATTGCATAACAAGCTACGACAAAACCAAACTTCCCGAAATGCTTGCGTATTATGAGAGCAAAGGCTGCCACGTCGCGCCGCTTTGTGAAATCGCAAAAAAGTAAAATTATATTGACGAAACGCTCCCGATACGATAAGTTTATATTAACGTAGGAGAATGATATGGATATATGGGAAAAGCTCTACGATAGAGCCAAAAAAGAATACCGCCCCGAGGACATAAGCCCGTTTATTCAAGCGCATCACGTCGTGTGTGCTTTGGAAAGCGAGGACGGGACAATCTATACAGGTTTTTGCATTGAGTCGTGTAGCGGCGTTATGAACCTGTGTGCGGAACGCGTTGCCGCATTGAATATGTATGCAAGCAGCGGTCAGACAAAAATAAAGCGGATGATTGCATTTCGCGACAAAGCACCGTTTGGCGGAGGCAGCGGAATGCCCTGCGGTGCGTGCCGCGAATTTCTGTATCAACTCAACAAAGATAATGAAAATATGGAAATTATGGCGGATTATGAAAGCAGAACGACCGTTACCCTCAAAGAACTGCTGCCGAATTGGTGGGGCAAAGAATTCGCCAAAGAATAAAATCGTTCAAAACGGTTCTATCGTATGACTGCATTTTCGAGGGCTTGAAAATGCAGATATGATATGTAATATTACTATAAATCACAGAATGCAAGCATTAACAGCCAAAGGACGGTTATACTATGGAAGATAAAAATATTCATTCAAAAATCATAAAACGGGTTTGTGATGAAATTTTAATTCCTATTGGTGTTTTCCAAAAAGGGGCATCAAGAGTTTATTTAGATGATAATGATTATTTTTTTACCGTAATAGAGTTTCAGTCGTCCAACTGGAGCAAAGGAACATATCTGAATATCGGTTTGACATTTTTATGGAACAATAATCAATCAAACGTTTTATACTTTGCTTTTCCACGTCAAATTGCCGCTAGATACGGCAAATTCGTAGAATATGAAAATGAAACTCAATTTAGAAACGAAATAATAGAGTTGGCAAGTGTAGCTAAACAGGAAATAGAATTTTACAGAAAATTAAGAAGCATAGCATTTGCCAAAGAATGGATGCAATCATATATAGAAAAGTTTAGCGATAACAAATTCGCGAGATTCGGTCTCGATGTTGCAAATATTTGCATAATGAACAACGATAAAGAATCGGCAAAATTCTATTATGAAAACTATCATAAAGAACGGAATACGACAGAGCAAATCGACTATAAACATTTAAGCAAAGAATATTTGACCTCAAATATCAAGACTGCAAGGAAAATGTGGCACGGGAAATCGTCAATGAGAAAAATGCCCGTTTCTGCGGCGTATGATATTTGATTTGGATTTATATTCTACGAGGTAACAAAATGAGCATAATCGACGCATTTGACAACACATCAAAGCCTTTGGTTGACATAGGCGCATTTTACGGCGAAAAGAAGTTTTTTGCCGACGTTTGCATCGTGTCGTTTTCAAAGCACGTTCTGGATATGTTTTTGCAAAAATACAACGGGAAAAGCATAGGTCACTCGGGAACGGCAAACGGACATATCGAGATATATCTTTTTGAGGTAAACGGCAAAAAACTGCTGTTCTATATGAGTCCTATCGGCTCGGCGGTTGCGGCAACTGTAATGTATGAGGCGCATCACGTTTCGGGTGCGACAAAATTCATCGTATACGGCTCGTGCGGAGTGCTTGACAACGCAAAATGCAGCGGAAGATTGATTGTTCCCTCCTGCTCTTATCGTGACGAAGGTCTTTCATATCACTATATGGCTCCGTCCGATTACGTCAAAATAAAGAATTGCGACAGAGTTGCGGAGATTTTCAAAAAGCACAATTTTCCGTACGTCGTCGGAAAATCTTGGACAACCGACGCAATATATATGGAAACGCAAAACAAAGCGCAACAACGCAAAAACGACGGCTGTATTTCTGTCGAAATGGAATCTGCGGGTTTGCAAGCGTTATGCGATTATTGCGGATTTGAATTATATACTTTCTTCTTCCCCGCAGACCTGTTGGACGGAGAACTGTGGGACAAAGCAAATCTCGGCGGAGAGACGGAACACGACATTCAAAAAGAAACATTTGACATCGCTTTGACGATTGCAACCGAAATCTAAAAAAAAGACAACCGAATCGGTTGTCTTTTTAATATCAAAACGTATCGTTTTGCTTTAAGTTCGTATATCTCGGGAAACGAGCGTTATTCGCCTATATCGCTTTGAATTTCGTCCTCGTTGTCGGACGCGGCTGCTATCGCTTCGTCCGTCAGGATTTCGTCCTCTGCAAGCTCGTCGTTTGCGACGAGTTCTTCGATACACTCGGTTTCGATTTCCTCGTCGGCGACCGTTTCTTCAAGCTCGAGTGCCTTTCTGCGCTTGATTTCTTCGGTTATTTCCGCCATTCTTGCCTCGTTAAGCACGCATTTCTTCTTGTAAACGATGAGCGCGACTGCAAGGAAAACTATAGGAATCACACAGGTGCAGATAAGCAATATTTTGATTCCGCTCGGGTTGTCGGCTTGAACCGCGGCAACGACCTGCTCCGGCGTTTCCGAACTCAGATTTCTGTCGATTTCCGTAAGTCTGTTGGTGTACGGCAAAACTCTGGCTATGATATAGACAAGCGATACCATACCTTGCGAGAGTGCCGAAGCGAGTTTGGACGTAAACGGACGCAATGCGAAAATCAAGCCTTCGTCGCGTTTGCCCGTCTTGAACTCGTTGTATTCGACGGTGTTGGTTATGTTGATAACCATAATCATATACAATCCTCCGCCCCAACCTGCCGCGGCATAGGCGAGGAACATAAGCAGATAACGAAGCGTTATCGTCAGATTCCAGTTGAGGAACGGGATTGACAGCGTGAACAATTCGGTTTTCGGAACGGTAAGTCCGAATATCATCATAATCGCATAGCCTACGATAATGCTGATACCGCACGAATAAAAGAGTTTGTCTCTGCCGTACTTTTTTGCAAGTCCCGGATAAAAGAGCGTAAATACGGTGGAACAAATTGCCCAGCCGACACCGAATACCATCCAAAGCGTGCCGTTGTATGCGTTGTCGAAATAGATATACATCATTCCGAGACCGCCGCCGACTACGTTTGTGCCGACGCTGAACAGCAACAAAACGAGCGCGCACCACAACAGTTGGTCGTTTTTGAAAAGCACCTTGAACATATCTTTGAGTTTCATCGGAGGTGTTTTCAACAGGTTTTTGGGCAACGGTTTTTCTTTGACGCCGAAAATCGTAAACAACTGAAATACGCACATAAGGACTGCCGCAAATATCGACATAATCGCAAACGCGTTGCTTGCGCTGCCGCCGAGAGGATTATCTCCCATTGCGAGAGTAGGCACGACGATACCTGCAAGTCCGCCGCCGATACCGACGGATATTTGCGTGACCGTCATAAGTTTGTCTCTGTCGTGCGGGTCGCTGGTAAGCGTGGGCATCATTCCCCAATACGAAATGTCGTTCATCGTATAAGTTATGGAGAACAAGAAATACATTGCGGCAAGAAGTCCGATAAATCCCCACCCTTGCGCGGGAACGGAAAACAACGCGACGATAACGCCTGCCGTCAAAATGCATCCGATAAGTTGCCACGGCTTATACTTACCCCATTTGGTGCGAGTGTTCTCGACGATACCGCCCATAACGGGGTCGTTGAAAGCGTCGAAAATGCGCGCCGCTACGATAATTGCCGTTATGGCAGAAAACTGTGCGTCGTTGAGCGTTTTCGTAAAAACGCAGAACGACAAAAGATACCCGTTGAAAAAGTTGTAGAGAAAATCTCTGCCGAGCGTGCCGAGCGCAAACATAAACAGATTGCGTTTGGAGAGCTTTTCTTCGGGTTGAGCCGACACCGTAGAAACGCTTTGCGCCGTGTTTTCTTCCTGCATAATAACCCCTTATATACGACGAACTTTACGGTCGTATGAAAATAATATCGACGTTTTCGACAAAAAAATGTTTTGTCAAATTTATCACAAAAGCGGTTTTATTCGCAAATTTGAAGGAATAAACCGCTTAATACGACAAAATAAAAGACTCGAGACTGCTGAAACAATCAAACGTCATAGTCTCATCGTCTATCTGAATCGTGAGCGGAAAATGACAAAAGGCAAACTCGCATAAAGCCTGCCTCTTGTCCGTATACTCATTGCTTTGATACTTTATTTTCATATTGTCAGCACGGCAAAAGTCTGCAAATGTGCTTTGTACAAATCATAAAGATTAAGTCGAGAATCCATACGATTGTGAAACCGAAAATCAAACGAATGAGACCTGCAACAATCTTGCCTTCTTTGAATCTTGTCACGAAACCGCAAATCCAGGACGTAACGGGAATTATTGCCAAAATTACGCTGACTATATAGCCGAGTCCGAAATAATCGCTTTGTTTTTTTGCCATAACTATCCTCACAAAAAATATTATTTAGGAATTACCCTACATAAAGTATATTATCACAGCACAGCCGAAATGTAAATATGCGAGTTTACTTTTTAATTAAAAAATTATAGCAAAATGCCTAAATGAGTTTTGAAACGCTTTCATCGACTTTTTAGCATAAAAAAAGCACTCGAGCGAGTGCTTTTTCTTATTTCGTTATTATCCGCTAAATCGTGTGATTCAGCACTTGTTTGAGGAATTGTCCCGTATACGAGCGTTCCACTTCAGCCACTTCTTCGGGAGTGCCTGTCGCAACTACCGTACCGCCTTTATCTCCGCCGTCTGGACCGAGGTCGACGACGTAATCGGCAACTTTGATGACGTCGAGATTGTGTTCGATGATCACAACCGTATTGCCCTGTTCTACGAGACGGTCGAGAATAACGACGAGTTTGGCAACGTCGTGCGTATGCAAGCCCGTGGTCGGCTCGTCGAGGATATACACCGTTTTGCCCGTAGAACGACGAGAAAGTTCCGTTGCGAGTTTTACGCGCTGTGCCTCTCCTCCGCTCAACGTGGTTGACGACTGCCCGAGCTTGACGTAGCCGAGTCCGACGTCGTTGAGCGTTTTGATTTTATTGCGAATTTTCGGAATATTTGCAAAAAATTCGGTCGCTTCTTCGATTGTCATTTCGAGAACGTCGCTGATGCTCTTGCCTTTATACTTCACTTCCAAAGTTTCTCTGTTGTATCTCGCGCCCTTACAAACCTCGCAGGGAACGTATACGTCGGGAAGGAAGTGCATCTCGATTTTTATTATACCGTCTCCGCCGCAATGTTCGCATCTGCCGCCGCCGACGTTGAAAGAGAATCTGCCTGCGGTATACCCTCTCGCTTTTGCGTCGGGGAGAGAGGCAAACAACTCTCTGATGTCTCCGAAAACTCCCGTATAAGTGGCAGGATTCGAGCGAGGCGTGCGTCCGATAGGGCTTTGGTCGATACAAATAACCTTATCCACGTTTTCGATGCCGTCTATGCCGTCGCAGTTGCCGAGCGTATTTCTCGAACGCATAAGTTCGTTGGAAAGCACGGGGAAAAGCACTTCGTTTACGAGAGACGATTTGCCGCTACCCGATACGCCCGTGATACAGGTAAACGCGCCGAGCGGGATACTTACGTCGATGTTTTTGAGGTTGTTTTGGCGCGCTTTCTTTATTCTGAGATAATTTCCGTTTCCTTTGCGACGAGCGATTGGCACGGGAATGGACAATTCTCCGCTGAGATATTTGCCCGTGATACTGTCCTTGCTTGCGATTATATCGTCAACGCTTCCGCAAGCGACCACTTTTCCGCCGTGTACGCCTGCTCCGACGCCTATATCGACGATGTAGTCCGCATTTCTTATGGTCTCCTCGTCGTGTTCGACAACGATAAGCGTATTGCCCAAATCGCGCAGATTTTTGAGCGATTGAAGCAATCTTTGATTGTCCTTTTGGTGCAAGCCTATGCTCGGCTCGTCGAGGATATAAAGCACGCCCGTAAGTCCGCTGCCTATCTGAGTCGCAAGCCTTATACGTTGCGATTCGCCGCCGCTCAACGTGGTTGCGGAACGTGAAAGCGTAAGATAATCGAGACCTACGTTTATCAAAAAGTCGAGCCTTGCACAAATCTCCTTGACGATTCTGTCTGCAATGATATGTTGCGTTTTGGTAAATTCGATTTCGCTCATAAAGCGTTTGAGTGCGGCAACCGACATTTGCGTAAGGTCGTATATGTTTTTGCCGTTTATCGTTACGGCAAGTGCTTCGGGCTTCAATCTTTTGCCTCCGCACTTGGAACACGGCACTTCTTTCATATATTTGGCAATTTCGTTTTTGACCATCTCGCTGTCTGTCTCGTTGTAGCGGCGCATAATGTTCTTTGCCACGCCTTCGAAACTTGCGTGATAAAAACCGCTGAACGTGCGAGAATTGTATTCCATAGGAATACGGTCTCCGTCGTTGCCGTAAAAAATGATTTTCAGAATATTCTCGGGCAAATCTTTGATTGGCGTATCGAGTGAAAAGTCGTATGCGTCGGCAAGTGCCTTAAACTGCATTGTCGACATATGTCCCGCGTCCCAACCGCTCACTTTTACCGCGCCTTGTCTCAAAGACTTGTTCCAGTCCGTAACGAGCAGATTCGTGTCGATTTCGTTGCGGAAACCGAGACCTCCGCACTCCGGACACGCGCCGTACGGATTGTTGAAAGAAAACAGTCTCGGAGTCAGTTCTTCAAAACTCAAATCGCAATCAGGGCAAGCGTACTTCGTGGAATAAAGCACTTCTTCTCCGTCAAAATCGGCAATTACGAGACCTTCGGACAATTTGATTGCGGTTTCCACCGCGTCCGAAATACGACGCTCCGCGCCTTCTTTAACGACGATTCTGTCTATAACGACGCTTATCGTATGCTTGACGTTCTTGTCGAGGACAATCTCCTCGTCGAGGGTATAATTGCTTCCGTCCACCCTCACTCTGACGTAACCTGCACGCTTGAGTTGCTCCAACTCCTTGCGATATTCGCCCTTTCTGCCTCTGACGATAGGCGCGAGAAGTTGAAGTTTCGCGCCGCTCTTTTCCATAATCTTGTCGCAGATTTGGTCAACGGTTTGTCTTTCTATCTCTCTGCCGCATTTCGGGCAATGGGGAACGCCGACTCTTGCGAACAAAAGTCTCAGATAATCGTAAATCTCGGTAACCGTACCTACTGTAGAACGGGGATTGTGCGACGTCGTTTTCTGGTCAATGGAAACCGCGGGAGAAAGCCCCTCGATATAGTCCACGTCGGGTTTTTGCATCTGTCCCAAAAACATTCTCGCATAACTCGACAAACTCTCGACGTAACGTCTTTGTCCTTCGGCAAAAATGGTATCGAAAGCGAGCGATGATTTTCCGCTTCCGCTAAGTCCCGTAAACACGACCAACTTATCGCGCGGAATTTCCAAATCGATGTTTTTGAGATTGTTCTCTCTTGCGCCTTTTACAATAATCTTATCCATACTAATATCTTCTGCAACCGAGCGTTTTTAACTCAGTTTTTTTATCTGTTTTTTCAGTTCGTTCAATTCGTCTCTGATGAGAATTGCCTTTTCGAAATCGAGTTGCGCCGCCGCCGTCTGCATAAGCCCTTTCAGTCTCTCGACTTCGCGAGAAAGGTCTTTAACGCTCAATTTCTCGTTATGAACTGCCTTTTTGGTTATTTCGAGCGAATTTTTGATTGCGCTGACTACGGTTTTCGGCACTATGCCGTGCGCCTTGTTGTACTCGTCCTGAATCTTGCGACGGCGCATAGTTTCGTCGTACGCTTTTTGCATACTCTGCGTCATCGTGTCGGCGTACATAACCACTCTGCCTTTGTCGTTTCTTGCCGCTCTGCCTATCGTCTGAATGAGCGCGCTCTCGCTTCTCAAAAAGCCTTCTTTGTCCGCGTCGAGGATAGCCACCAACCTTACCTCGGGAAGGTCGAGACCTTCTCTCAAAAGATTGATGCCGACAAGCACGTCAAACTCGCCCTCTCTCAAGCCTTTTACTATGTCGATACGCTCGAGCGTGTCTATATCGGAGTGCATATATCGCACCTTGATGCCGACTTCTTTGAGATAGTCGGTCAGATTCTCCGCCATCTTCTTTGTCAGCGTCGTTACAAGCACTCTGCCTCCGTCCTTGACGACGGCGTTGATTTCTCCGATAAGGTCGTCTATTTGCCCTTGTACGGGCTTTATTTCAATCTCGGGGTCGAGAAGTCCCGTAGGTCTGATTATCTGTTCGGCAACCAAATCCGCCCTGTCAAGCTCGTATTGCGCGGGCGTTGCCGACATACACACGAGTTGGCGTATTCTTGCGTCAAATTCCTCGAAGCGAAGCGGTCTGTTGTCATAAGCACTCGGAAGCCTGAATCCGTATTCGACGAGGTTGTCTTTTCTCGCTCTGTCGCCGTTGTACATTGCCCGAATCTGCGGAATCGTCATGTGGCTTTCGTCTATAAACGTAAGAAAGTCTTTGCCGAAAAAGTCGAGAAGCGTGTAAGGTGCTTGCCCCGGTTGCCTGCCGTCGAAATAACGCGAATAGTTTTCGATGCCGCTGCAATAGCCCACTTCCCTTATCATCTCGACGTCGTAATTGACTCTTTCGTCGATGCGTTGCGCTTCGATGAGTTTTCCGCATTCTTCAAAATACTTAACCCTGTCCGCTTTATCACGCAAAATACGCTTTAATATAGCCTCTTTGTCTCCGCTGATAACGTACTGCGTCGCAGGAAAAATGAGCGTATGTTTAAGCTCGTTCACGACTTTGGAAGTCAAACCGTCGATTTCGCAAATACGCTCGATAGTATCTCCGAACATCTCCACTCGCACCGCGATTTCCGAACTCGTGGACGGAAAAATGTCTATCGTATCTCCCCTCATACGGAAAGTTGAACGGGAAAAATCCACGTCGGCGCGCTTGTATTGAATGTCTACGAGTTTTCTCGCAAGCTCGTCTCTGTCTATTTCGTCTCCCTCGCGCAACGAAACGGCGTTTTCAAAATAGTCCGTCGGCGCACCCAAGCCGTATATGCAAGACACGCTCGCAACGACTATGGTGTCCTCCCTCTCGCACAAAGATGCGGTGGCGGAGTTGCGAAGTTTGTCGATTTCCTCGTTGACTTGCAAATCTTTTTCTATATAAGTGTCCGTGCGCGGAATGTACGCTTCGGGTTGATAATAGTCGTAGTAGGAAACGAAAAACTCAACTCTGTTCTTTGGGAAAAACTCCCTCAATTCGTTGCAAAGTTGCGCCGCAAGCGTCTTGTTGTGGGCAATAACGAGCGTGGGCTTCTGCATCTGCTCGATAATATTTGCCATAGTAAAAGTTTTGCCGGAACCCGTAACGCCCAACAAAACTTCGGTATTGAATCCGTCTCTCAACCCCTCGACGATTTTCTCTATTGCCTGAGGTTGGTCTCCGGTCGGTTTATAATTGCTTACCAACTCGAATTTCATAGTTTATCCAAACAAATACTTGACGAGCGCCCTTATTCCCACACCTATGAGTGCGGTTACCACACTCAAGCCGAGAGTGAGCAAAATCTTGAAAGCCAGATTGCTCTTGAACGCTCTTTCCACTCTCGCAAACTGCAATCCCTTTTTCTGCATATTGATGCAATACACCAGTTCGCCCTTTTTATCCGACCTCGTAACGTCAAAATAATCGTCTATTTCGAGATTGCGCAAAGTCGTGTCGAGTTCGCTCTCCTCGATGTCCAAATCGAGAGGAATTTTTTCAAAAATGTCAATGGGAGTAAGGAGGCAGGAACCGTTTTGTTTTTCTGCCTCTTGATAGATGACTCTCATCACCGCTTTTTCTTTTTTCGTGAGGACGTGTTGTCTCTCAACCTGCATATTTACGCCCATAATCGTATCTCTTTTGCACTAATACGTCGCAACCGCTACGCAAATCGTCGCGTCACAAAGCAAACTTGACGATAAGTATCGCGATAATCGCAATAATCGCGCTTCCGACAAAACTTCCTAAGAACGCCGCGGCAAAAAGTGCGCCGCTCGACGCGTTTTTTACGCCGTCTTTTTTCTTTTTCTGGCTATACAACGCGCGCTCTTTGGGCTTTTCCTCGGGAGTGTCGCTGACGAGTTGACCTTGCTGTTTGGCTCTCTCGTCGATTCTCTTTATGACGAGCAGACAGTATTCGTCAGGCGTGAAATACTTGACGGAAACGTACTCTCTGTCTTTCAACTCTCTGATTATTGCCGACAGTTGAATTTTGGACAAAGGCAACTCTTTTGGAAGTCTTGCTACAATCTCGTCGGCTTCCACCACTTTGTAAACGTCGTCAACCTCCGCAATGCTACGAATGATGTCATATACGGTTTGGCATTCCAAATTCAACATAATTATCTCCTTATTCCTTCATAAAATATTAACATAATGTCGACGATAAATCAATAACTATTAAAAAAAACTGCCGCAATCCTCTTTGCGTTTGTCGTATTTCGTCTTTTGCCGTGTGAAATTAGCATCGGCGCAACGATTGCAAACCACCGTGTCCGTTGATTGCGGATAATCGTTTACAAAACGATAAATCGTGCTATAATCGTCTTAACGAATACTGTAGAAACGCAAAAGGTAACTATATGAAAATCAATATAACGTCGGGAGATATGTTAAACGAAATTCTGCAATGCAAATACCCTGCCGAAACTTTCGTTCCGTTCAGAGAAGCTATGATAAAAGGCTCTTACGATTCAAAACTTTTTTCCGACGAATTTATCGAAGAAAGAAGCAAAATTCACGGCGTATCCGCACAAGAGTATCTTGAAAAACTGGGCGTATTCGTCGATATTTTGAAAAGTGCAAAAAAGTATGAAGAAATCGTTTTGTGGTTCGGAGAAGAACCGTTTTGCGCAGAAAACGTTAAAGTCGTGATACAATCGTTGCGAGAAAGCGGCTTTGACGGAAAACTCGTCTACAACGTCGTTGACGAAAACGACGGAAACGTTCTGCGAACAACCACCGTTTCGCTTGCATAATTCCACACTCTCGGCATAACTAAACGGCACTAAAAAACGAGCCTATATTCAGGCTCGTTTTCGTTTTTATGCGTTTGAATATCGATTTTGATTAAATTTTCAACGCATCAAACTAATTCAACTTTTTGCAACTTGGATTGTGAGATACTTTTTGGTGTTGAATCCCCTGACGTCCTTATCTTTTGCGAGGAATTCTTCAACGGTTGCATCTTGCGGAATGAGCAATTCGAGCGTGTATTCGTTTGTGAGAGGAGCAACTGTCGTATCGGTTGCGTGCGTGTAGGTTGCGGTAAGTTTGACCGTGCGACCTGCCGTTGCGTAATCGTATGTGAACTTTGCTACGCCGTTTTCAATCTTGCAAACGTCGGTGTTGTCAACCGTCCAAGCAATCTTAACGTCCGTGAAAACGTCGCTT
>DLKM01000004.1 GCA_002478945.1 Christensenella sp. UBA7588 | reverse complement strand
GCGAGCTTAAACATTTGTTAATCTACGAGCAATCCGTCCTCCATTTTGACGATGCGAGAAGCGTACTGCGCGTGCGCTTGCGAGTGCGTGACCATAACGAGCGCGACTTTGCGCTTTTGATTGATGTCTTTGAGCAATTCCATAACCTGACGGCCTCTCTCCTTGTCGAGACTGCCCGTCGGTTCGTCGAGGAAAATCACTTTGGGATTTGTTACCAAAGCGCGAGCGATTGCGACTCTTTGCTGTTCACCTCCCGACAACTGCCTCGGATAAGCCTTGACTCTGTCGGCAATGCCGAGATAGGTCAACACTTCGTCGACCTGCTCTTTGTACTGGCTTTCCTTTTTCTTGTCGAGGAAAAGCGGAAGCGTAACGTTTTCGTATACGGTCAGATTCGGCACGAGATTGTCGAATTGATAAACGAAAGAAAAATCTCTCCTGCGCATTGCGGCAAGGCTTTCGTCGGAAACGGCGGACAAGTCGTTATCAAGCAAAACGACGCTTCCCTCGCTTGCCTTGTCGATGCCTGCAAGGATATAAAGAAGCGTTGATTTTCCGCTTCCCGATTCACCGACGATTGCGACGAACTCTCCTTCGTCCAAAGAAAAATCGACGCCTTTCAAAACCTGCGTCTCGACTTCTCCCGTACGAAAAGTTTTTTTGATGTTTTCCGCTTTCAAAACGTTGCGAGCCATAATTGCCTCCGTATGCGCGTAAGAATACACTTAACATTATACCACAGCATATTTGATAAAACAACAGAAAATAATTTGTGCGGACAAGCTCTAAAAATCACGAGGAATCTCTTTATAAAAGCGCAAAAGCGTGCTATACTGCTCTTATGAAAAAATATCCCGAAGGCACCGTAGAATACGAGATTTCAAAAGGCGAGAAAGCAGTCAAGCCGCGCCTGCTTCTGCACGCGTGTTGCGGCCCTTGCGCAAGCAGCGTGCTTGAGTATCTGACGCCGCACTTTGACGTTACGGTGTATTATTATAATCCCAACATTTTACCGAAAGATGAGTTTATCAAGCGCGAAAACGCACTTAAAGACGTAATTTCGCATTTTAAAAACGTAAAACTCATCGTGCCGGAGCAATCGCAAGACGAATACGTATCTTTCGTCAAGGGACATAAAGACGACCTCGAAGGCGGCGCAAGATGCACGCTTTGTTTCAATTTGCGTCTTGAAAACACGGCAAAATATATGCTCGCTCATAGCGACGAATACGACTTTTTTGCCACCACCCTTACGGTAAGCCCTCATAAAAACGCTCCGCTTATCAACGAGATAGGAACGGCAGTTGCGCAAAAACTCGGCGTAAATTATCTCTGCTCCGACTTCAAAAAACGCGACGGCTATTTGCGTTCGATTCGACTTTGCCAAGAATGGGGCATTTATCGTCAGCAATACTGCGGTTGCGTAAAAGAGTTTTTGGATTGAATCTATCGTCTCGAAAATTTGATTATTAACGTAAAAAGCGTTGCGATTCGCAACGCTTTTTTGATTGTATTATTCTCTTTTTTAGTTGATATTATCGTTGTTTTTTCAGCGTTTTCGCATATATTTTTCTTTCGAAAAACACGCATTTTTATGCAATTTTCGAGCAAAAATTATGTCAGGTAGACGATATTTCTTCGAGCGTGACGATACCCGTTTTCGCGTTCACTCTGACGTCGATTTCATAAGCGAGTCCGAATTGAATTTCGATTTCGTAAGTATAAACGGAATGTCTCAAATCCGAAGAATACTCTATTTCTTTTTTACATTCGGTAACTAACGGAACTCCTGCCGTGCCGTACTTGTCGGCAACGAATTCGAGTGCGATTTGCTTTGCCTCCTCCTGCGAAACGTTGCAGTTTTTATTTGCCGCGCCGAATGCCGTACCGAAAACGGAAGCAAGCACTATAGCCGCAACGATTACGATGCAAGCGGCGGTTATAACGAGCGCGCGCAAAGCGTTTTTCTTGGCAAATTTCTTTTGCGCCTTTCTGACGGTTTCCTTGTCGCACTCGTTTTCTATCGGGCGCGAGGACTGATATGCGTCGATAATCTCCGTCATCTTTTTTGCTTTGTCGAGTTCTTGCTCCACAAAAACCTTTTCTTCGTCCGTTGCGGTGCCGTCGACGTACTTTTTGTATGCGCTTTCAAATTCCATACTATTTCTCCAAAATCTTCTTTATTTGTTCCCTGCCCCTAAAAAGCATAACTTTCACGTTGTTTTCGCTCTTTCCGACGATATTCGCTATCTCGTCGATTTTGAGATTCTCGAAATAAAAGAGCAAAATCGCTTCTTTTAGGTTGTCGGAGAGCAGCCCTATCGCATTGTAAAGCGCGCGGTACTTCTCGTCCTTTACGATTTTTCCGAGTACTTCGTCTCGCTCGTTTGACATATTTTCGTCGAGTTGAACGATGCGAGCGTATTTGCGCTTCTTATTGAGGAACATATTGCGACACACCGTAAGCGCCCACGCCTTGAAGTTGGCGATGCTGTCGTTTGCGCTTTTCAATGCCTTGTAAAACGCCTCTTGCGCCAAATCCTCGGCGTGAGAGGCGTCCTTTGTCAGCGACATCGAATACAACAATATATCGTTGTAATATTTTATAAATAATTGTTCTACGATGTCGCTGTCCATATTGTCCTTTTCTTATATTTGCCGTTTTGGCAATTCAATCAGTCGTCTAATTTTTTGCTTTGAGAGATGATTTCTCCCGTCGTTGCGTTGATTTCGTACTCGTATTCGTACCCGTTTGCCTTAATCTCGACTTCGTAAATCACGATTCCTCTTTCAATTTCGAGTTCGGCTTTTTCCCAAACTACGCTCTCTGCCGCCACACCGGAGTGTGCAAGCGCGATATGCTTTGCGTTTTCTGCGGAGATATATTGTCCGATGGGCAATTTATCGTCGTCTTTGTCGTCGTTTTCGTCATCGATTTCGACTTTTATTACCGCGCCTGTTTGAGCGTTGATTTCGTATTCGTATTCAACCGTGCCTTTTACAAACTCGATTTCATAGACGTACGAGCCTTTTTCAAAGTCGAGTTTTGCTTTTTTAATCGTAACTTCTTCGAGCGTTACGTTTGCGTTTTCAAGCACGATTCTTTTTGCTTCTTCGATTCCGATAAACGTCACGCCGTCGGGGGCTTTTTCGATTACGGTCTTGTCGTCGACTTCTTTTTTGTGAATTTCTCCCGTCGTTGCGTCAATGTCGTATTCGTACTTGACCGCGCCGATTCTGAACTCCACTTCATAAAGGTATTTTCCGTCGTCAAAGTCAAATTCGACGTCGAGTTTATTTACCATATTCGCGGTGGTAGCGGCGTCCTCGAAAGCGATTTGTTTGGCTCTTTCCGCGCCGATATACTGCGTTTCGTCCGCATACGGCGGAGTCGGGACGTTGTCTTTGTCCACTTGACGGTCGTTGATTTTGACGGATTTGACGTTCTTGTTGCCGTCAATCGTAACGTCGTATTTGACGCCGTTTATAACGATTTGAACAACGAATACGTCGTTTTTGTTGGATACGGACGCATACTGCACCGTTTGACCTTCTGCGCCTACCGCCGCCAGAGCGATGTGTTGATATTCCGCATTTCTTTCTTTTTCTGCATTGTCGGCATTATCGCACGCAACGAATATTACCGCGCACACGAGCATTGCGACTATTGCAAGCGTTATTATAAATTTCTTTTTCATAAGGGGTTGCCTCCTTGGTTTTTTCACATATAAGACACCCCTGCCGCCAAAAGGTTACAAACTTTTTTCAAATTTTTTCGAAACAGTTTTTCGACGTTCGCAAAATCTACGATTATTCACGCCGAAGTTTAGAGCTGTCGCAAGTTATTTCTCGCCCTTGTCAAGGATAACGACCGCGCCCTTGTATTCGTCTCCTTCCCAAATAATTTCTCCCACCGACGGCAACATCACATATCCGTCTTTAACGTTCTTTACGCTTATTACGGGAGTAGTAATCGTTGCCTCTACGTCGCTTTTTTCAAACGCAAAATCGCAATCTAGCATCTCGCAGTCGATGAGTTTGAGATTTTTGCAATAGCAAAGCGGTTGTGTGCCTATGATTTTGCAATGGTCGAAAGTCACGCCGTCGCAATACCACGCGAGGTATTCGCCCTTGACGACGCAGTTTTTGACGACGACGTTTTCCGCGTGCCAAAATGCGTCCTTCGTATCGAAGTTGCAGTCCTCGAATACCGCGTCTTTGATGTATTGAAAACTGTATTTGCCCTTAAAATTCACGTTTTTGAACTTTATCGAGGACGAACGCATCATAAAATACTCGCTTTCGGCGTGCGAATTTGTCATATTTATGCCGTGAACCGACCAACCGAATTCGGGCGAAACGATGTGGCAGGAATCAATCGTCACGTTTTTGCATTCGCGAAGCGCCTTTATGCCGTGCATTCTGACGTTTTTTATGTCGATATTTTCGCTATACCAAAGCGACGCGCGGCAAAGTTCCGTCATATCGCTGTTTTCGATTTTCAGATTATGATTGTGCCAAAACGGATAGCGAAGATTGAAATAGCAATCGTCGCATTCAACGTCTCTGCACTCTTTGAACGCGCTCTCTCCGTCCGCAGGTCCGTCTATTCTGATATTCTTCACTTTGACGTTTCTTGCGCCGTAAAACGCTCTTTCTTGGTCGAAAGTTTGGTTTTCCACCACACAGTTTTCGTAAGTTTTGTTTTGTTCTGCCATATTGTTTTCCTACGTCGAATTATAGCATTAAAAATGCAAACCGCCTGCTGAACGGCAAGCGGCACAATGATTATTCTGTCTTTTCTTGTATCATCGACTTGACTTTCATAAGTCTCGTCGTTGCGCCTCTCTCGTTTTCGTCGAGCTTCATAACGATGTACTTAATCGTCTCCTCGAGTTGCGGAATCATAACGTATTCCAAGGCGTTGACGCGTCTGCGATTTTTTTCTATTTCGTCGGCAAGCATATTGCAGGTTTTTTCGACCTCTGCAAGTTTGAGCAGTTTTGGCAAAAGCCTTGTAAGCGACGCGATTGAATCGTCCAACTCGCTCGTCACGCTTGCAAACGAATACGGATACAACTCGCTTACGTCCGCCTCTACGATGTCGAAAACGGGGACGTTGACGCCCATAACGTTTTTCGAGGACGTTTCGAGCCCGACTTTTGCCGACGGCATAGAAACGGCTTCTTCGATAACGGCGTCGCTCGAAACCGCGCGCGCGAGCATAAACGCTTTCAAAGAATCGGTCAATTCCTGTTCGACCTCCTCTCTCAAACGCTTATTTTCACGGACGTAAAGCATAAATTGACGAATGGTTTCGTCCGCTTTATCCTTTAATAGTTTGTGACCGCGAGTGGCTGTTTTGAGACGATTTTTCAACCGTCTCAACTCCATTCTCGTTGGGTTGACGTTGAGTTTTGCCATTATTGTTCTTCCGCTTGTCCGTCGTTTTCGAGATATTTTTCGATATATTCGTCTCTGATACGCTTGAGTTCGCTCTTTGGCAATATCTTGAGCAGTCTCCAACCTATATCGAGAGTTTCCTCAATCGAGCGATTTGTGTCGAAGCCTTGCGAGACGTATTGTTTTTCAAATTCTTCGGCAAATTGCGCGTATTTCTTATCCGTTTCGGTAAGCGCGGCGTCGCCGAGAATGGAACTGAGTTCCTTTGCTTCCTTTCCTTGAGCGTATGCGCTGAAAAGTTGGTTCATCGTGTCGGCGTGGTCCTCTCTCGTTTTGCCCTTGCCTATGCCCTTGTCTTTGAGACGAGACAGCGACGGCAATACGTCTATCGGAGGAAGAATGCCCTTCTTGTACAACTCTCTGGAAATGATTATCTGCCCTTCCGTAATGTAACCCGTAAGGTCGGGAATGGGGTGCGTTTTGTCGTCCTCGGGCATTGTAAGGATAGGAATCTGCGTAATAGAGCCTTTCTTGCCCACGATTCTGCCCGCGCGCTCGTACATACTCGCAAGGTCGGTGTACATATAGCCGGGGTAGCCTCTACGTCCGGGGACTTCCTTTCTTGCCGCAGAAACCTCTCTCAAAGCCTCTGCGTAATTCGTTATATCCGTCGTAATGACGAGAACGTGCATATCCTTTTCAAACGCAAGGTATTCCGCACAAGTGAGAGCCATTCTCGGAGTGGAGATACGCTCTACCGCAGGGTCGTTTGCGAGGTTGATAAACATAACCGCACGTTCGATTGCGCCCGTCTTTCTGAAGTCGCTGATAAAGAAGTCCGCTTCCTCGAAAGTGATACCGACGGCAGCGAAAACCACGGCAAATTTTTCGTCGGTTCCGCGCACTTTTGCCTGTCTTGCGATTTGCGCCGCAAGCTCTGCGTGAGGCATACCCGACATAGAAAACACGGGCAATTTTTGACCTCTTACGAGAGTGTTGAGTCCGTCAATCGCGCTGATACCCGTCTGAATAAACTCGTTGGGATAATCTCTTGCGACGGGGTTTATAGGCTGACCGTTTATATCCAACTTCATTTCGGGGATAATCGGCGCGCCGCCGTCACGGGGTCTGCCCATACCGTCAAATACTCTGCCGAGCATATCTTCGCTTACGCCCAGTTCGATTCCGTGTCCCAAGAATCTTGCTTTGGACGTTGCCATCTTTATGCCCTGCGAGGCTTCGAAAAGTTGCACGAGTGCCTTGTCTTTGTTGATTTCAAGCACTTTGCCGCTTCTGATTTCGCCGTTTTCTTGTCTGATTTCGACAAGTTCGTTGTATTTTACGCCCTCAACGCCCTCAACGAGCATCAGAGGTCCGACGATTTCTCGTATGGTATTGTATTCTTTTAACATCAGATACCTCCTTCGTTTGTGAGCGCAAGCATCTCGTTTTTGATTTCTGCGAGAATGTCGTCGAATTTCGACATTTCGTTTTCGGGAATATACTTTGCTCTGCCGATTTGCTCTCTTACGCCGAGTTCGAGAATATCCTCTATATCCACGTTTTTATCGAGAGCGTCCTTTGCCATCGCGTCGAATTCGAGAATGACGCGGAGCATATTCTGTTGCTTTTCAAGCGAAGCGTAAGTGTCGATTTCGTGGAAAGCGTTTTGATGCAGATAGTCCTCTCTTATTGATTTTGCCGTCTCCATAGTAAGTCTGTTGCTCGGAGACAGAGCGTCCATACCCACGAGACGCACGATTTCGTCGAGTTGCGCCTCCTCCTGAAGAATGCGCATACACTTTGCGCGCAGTCCGCTCCATTCCTCCGAAACGTTGTCGCCGTACCAATCGGCAAGTCTGTCCGCATAAAGCGAATAACTTTGAATCCAATCGATTGCGGGGAAATGACGTTTGTAAGCGAGCGAAGCACTCAAGCCCCAGAACACTTTAACTATACGAAGCGTTGCCTGCGATACGGGTTCGGACAAGTCGCCGCCGGGAGGAGATACCGCGCCGATTGCGGTAATCGAGCCTACCGTGTCGTCCTGACCGAGTACCTTGACGATACCCGCTCTTTCATAAAACTCAGCAAGACGAGAGGACAGATATGCGGGATAGCCTTCTTCGCCGGGCATTTCTTCGAGACGACCGCTCATTTCTCTCAACGCCTCCGCCCAACGAGAGGTAGAGTCTGCCATAATTGCCACGGAATATCCCATATCTCTGAAGTATTCCGCTATGGTTATACCCGTGTAAATGGACGCCTCGCGAGCCGCAACGGGCATATCCGACGTGTTTGCGATAAGCACGGTGCGTTTCATAAGCGGTTGACCGCTCTTTGGGTCGATAAGAGTCGGAAATTCGTTCAAAACGTCAGTCATCTCGTTTCCGCGCTCTCCGCAACCGACGTAAACGATAATGTCTGCGTCCGCCCATTTTGCAAGCTGATGCTGTACGACGGTTTTTCCGCTTCCGAACGGACCCGGAACTGCCGCAACGCCGCCTTTTGCAATCGGGAAAAGCGTGTCGATAACTCTTTGTCCCGTCACGAGCGGAGCTTTCGGAGACAGTTTCTCCTTGTACGGTCTGCCCTTTCTGACAGGCCATTTCTGAAGCATCGTAACGTTGACGTCGCCTTTTTCGGTTGCTATCACGGCAACGGTTTCGTCAACGGTAAATTCGCCTTTTTTGATTTCCTTCACGGTGCCTTTTACGCCGTAAGGAATCATTATTTTGTGAAGAATGAGGACGTTTTCTTGTACCGTACCGATTACGCTTCCGCTTTCGACGTTTGCACCAACCGCCACGACGGGATTGAACTCCCACTTCTTTTCGTGGTCGACAGCAGGCAAATATACGCCTCTTTCGATACGGTCGCCGGCAACTGCGCGCAGTTTTGCAAGCGGACGTTGAATGCCGTCGTAAATACCCTCGATAAGTCCGGGAGCAAGTTCGACGGACAACGGCGCGCCGGTGGAATATACGTTTTCGCCGGGGCCGAGACCGCTGGTTTCTTCATAAACCTGAATAGAGGCACGGTCGCCTCTCAATTCAATGATTTCTCCGATGAGCTTTTTCTCGCTGACGTGAACGACGTCGTACATCTTGCTTTGGGACATACCCTCCGCAACAATCAACGGGCCGGACACTTTTACAATTTTGCCAGTTTCCATTATTTGTCCTCTTTATCGAATAAAATGTCTGCGCCAATCGCTTTTTCGACGTTGGCTTTTATTCCTTGCATTCCTATTCCCGCATTGCCTTCCGCTGACGGAATCGGCACGATAACGGGATACGGACGAGTTTGGTATCTTTTGATGATGACCTGTGCGTCCGTATACGCTCTTTCCGTGACGAAAATCACGGAGTAATTTCTTGCCAATGCGTGGATTTTGTCTATAGTTTCGCTCGCGTTTGCCACGGGATAGACGTCAAGACCTATCGCCTTGAACGCAAGCACCGAATCTTTGTCTCCGACAACCGCAACTCCGTTACGCATAAAGTTCACGCATCCTTTCTTTGATTATTTGCGGAGCAACGTGGTTCTTGATGCCCGCAACGATAAGTTTTGCCACTTTCAGCTCCGTCTTTTTGGTAAAATAGTACGAGGCTATGGGTGCGACGGAAAACATATCGAAGCTCTCGTCTTTCCACGCCTTGAGCAAAATATTTTCGCATTCCACCTCGTAAGCGACCACGTTTTTATCCGTTGCCAGATTCGCAGTCAGCTTCTCGTACTCCGTCTTTTTGAACGTCGCCGCCAAATCGTCGAGCGTTTCTGCGTTTTCAAAAGTCGAAAGCGCGATTTTTCCGCCCTCTATATAGCACGATTTGAAAAACTCGAAATCGAGACCGTGTTTTTTTACACGAGAAAAAGTACCGATATTTGCAAAGTCGGCTTTCTTTTCAAAGTACTCTTTGGTTGCTTTTCCGCTCTTTGCGACGATTGCGAAGATGTGTTCGTAGGCTTTTTTATCGATATAAGTGTCGATTTGTCGAGGAGTTACGTCCTCTTGCGCGACGAGAGCCGCCGCACCTTTTATCGCGCTCGCAAAACGTTTGTCGAAGCCGACGACCTCTGCGCCGTTCAAAGCCTCTACGATGTTATCTGCCGCATATAAGCCGTCGGGTAAAAACGTAGGCTCGGATTTTACGCAAAACGCTTTCGTTGCGATTTTGAGATTGACGTAATCGTTTTCGAGCAAAAACGCGTCGAGTGCGCCCGCAACGTTCATCTCTTTCAAAAGTGCGCAAAGATTGTTTTCTTCTTGCGCGAACAATGCGTCGAAATCTTCGTCGTCCGTCGTAAACCCGTTTCCGAATCCGAGTTCGATAAGCACTTTCATTGCTTCTTTCGGATTTTTCGCATCAAAAAGCCTCTGCACTCCCTGCAGAGTGAGAAGTTTGCTTTCACGGCTTTTTATTTGGGCGTTTTGATAGACGAATTTATTTGACATCAGCCGAATATTTCCTTTGCCACTTGCGTTTCGAGTTCTTCTTTGAGTAGTTGTATCTCGACTTCGAACGTGAAGTTTTTGTCGACTCCGCGGCTTTTTATCACGATACCGCCATCAAAATTTCCGAATTCGTCGGCAAGCGTGAGTTTTATGCCTCTTTGCTTTGCAAACTCGTTGAGCGCGTCCTTCGTGACTATATCTTTTTCTCTTTGAGAAATCACGACGGTATCTCCGTCCTCCGCGTTTTCGAGCATCGCGAAAACGAGCGCGCGATAACGCTCGGCATCGAGATTTCTCAATTTGTCCAAAGCACGGTCGAAAACCATATTTATGATTTGCGTTTTTGCCGCAAGTTGGAGTTTTTTGGCGTCGAGTTCCGCAACGGTTTTGGAACGAGCCTCAATATCCAACGCTTTTGCGTCCGTTTCCGACTTCGAGTTGTAGATATACGCCTTGCATACCTCTGCGGCTTGAGCGATAATCGAGTCGGCTTTTTCGTTGGCTTCCCCGATTATTGCGTCCGCCTTTATGCGCGCGTCGGACAATATTTTGTCAATAATTGCTTCTTTGCTCATAATTGTTATGCAATGAGTGCCAATGCCGCAGTCGCTGCCTCGGTTGCTTCGGGTACTACTTCGCGAAGGCTTTCCGTTGCAGGCATCATAACGCCGAGAAGGGATACGAGCAATGCCAAAACCGCGTACGTTTCGACCATAACAGTCAAGATGATTGCTTTACCGCTTTCTTCGGGACGTTTCGCAACGAGTGCGATACCGCTGCAAGCCACTCTCGATTGATAAAGCGCGCTGATGAGACCGACGATTGCCATAGGGAGACAAGCCGCAAAAATGCCGAGTCCGCCGGTTATCGAAAGTCTTTCGACAGAGCCGAACATATCGATTTTGACAAAAACCAAGAACGCAACGAGCAAGCCGTAGATACCTTGTGTACCCGGCAAGAGTTGCAAAACGAGGCATTTGGAGAATTTGTCGGGGTCTTCGCTCGTGACGCCTGCCGCCGCTTTACCTGCGACGCCGACGCCGATTACAGAACCTATACCGGCCATTGCCGCTGCCATAACCGCACCGATGATGGCGATGAAAGTTCCAAGTGTTAGATTGCCCATTGTATTACCTCCTACTTTTCCAAGTATGTGTATTTTGTATTCGTTCCGAAAGGCATAAAGATATGTCCGCCGCCTTCGTAGAATTTTCCGTAAAATTCGATATACTGCAGTCTGCAGTTGTGGACGTATGCGCCGAGCGTGGATATTGCGATGTTGAAAACGTGTCCCACAAGGAATATCGGCACGCAAAGGACGTATCCTATCGCGATAAGGTTTTGCGGGAAGAATCCCAGCACCACCGAACAAATCTGATTTACCACGAGCGCAACGACGCTACCCGAGAGCGCAAGACCGAAAAGTCGCGCATAGGAAAGAATATCCGACAAGATATTGACGCCGTCATACAGTTTTCCGAAGCCCGTCAGGAAGCTCGTAACGACTTTTATGCCCTTCTTGCCTCTCACGTTAGAGAGTACCAAGAGGAACGCGCCTACCGCCATAAGACCTATGCCCACCCATTTGATAACGGGTTTGTTCTTGAAGAAAAGCATTGACAGCGCAAGCATAATTATGCCTGCAAATATCATATACCAAGTGCCTACCTCGCAGAATGCGTCGAGAACACGTTTTTTGCGGATAAGGTTGATTGCGTTGAGAAGCATACCCACGACTATATGCACAAAGCCGAGAGCGAAGGATATTCCGAGCAATATTAGAGGTCCTTTGCCGTCGAGAGGTTGTACCACCTGCAATTTTTCGAGGAACGTACCCGAAATATCGAGTCCGAACCAACCTCCGAACAACGCACCCCAAACGACCGTACTCACACCGCCCATTGCAACGACGGCAATAAGTCTGCCTTTGCCGGGCGTCGGTTTCTTGACGAGATACATTATAAGTCCGCCGAGTGCCAGAATTATGCCGTACGCCGCGTCCGCTATCATCATACCGAACAGCAGGAAGTAGAATATCGACATTACGGGGTTCGGGTCAAGGTCAACGCCGTATTTAGGCGCGCTGTACATATTCGTGATGTCCTGATAGTTTTCCACAACCTTGTTATTGCGGACGTAGGACGGCACGATTTCGCCCTCCTCGGGGTCCCTGAACTCGTAAATCAAAGTGTCTCCCAAGTCATCGAGAGTGGCTTTGAGCGTGTCCTCGTATTCTTTCGGATACCACGCTTCCATAACGAAGCTCTTTTTCGTCGTCGCAAAACCGTCCAACGCGTCGTTGCGTTGCATACATACGAGATAGTAATCGTACAAGGTTTTCAAATCGCCGACGTACATATCCTTTACGAGCGCGCGCGTGACCAATTCCATACTCTCGTCGTCGAGACGGCGCAACTTGTCTTTGAGATTGTTCACTTCTTCAGAGGGAGTCAAATCGTCGTCGGTATTCGCACGCACGAATTCCAAATCCTGCAAAGCACGCATCAAATCGTCCGCTCCGTCCTTATTTGCAACGGCAATAAACGGCTGGACTTTGCTTTGATTGAGCAACTCGACGTAAACGTCTTGCGTTTCGTCTATATATTTTTGCAAAGCGGCGGTATTTTGGCTCGGAACGTAGCCCAAAACGACGGTGGTCTTGCTTCCGTCTTTGAAATAAGAATACGGCTTGCGCAGTTGAGAGAATATCTTGTGATATTCTATCTCGGATTGCACTTTTTCTTTGAGACTTACAATCTCTTTCTGCCTCGAATTTATCTCCTCGAGGTCTGCGACGTTTGCCATAAGTTCGACTTCTTTCGTGCCGATAAGGTCGAAATCGTCAAAACTCATACGCTCTATCGTCGAAAGAGACGGCGTTTTTATCGGAGTATAAATGTACGGATACTCGCTTTTCTCTGTAATTTTTGCAAGTTTCTCCGCAACTTTTTTCTGTTCTTTGAGGTATTTGAACGCAAAATTGATTCGGGAAAGTTGAACTTTAATATTTTCGGTAGACGCGGAATTGTCAAGTCGCACGGTATCTTCTATATCGTGCGTTTTTGCAATCTCAACGTTCTTTGAACGTTGCAATGCCTTGAACAATTTGTGTCTGTCCGAGCGGTGCGCGATAAGCACCAGCTTCTTCATTTCAACTATCATACGGTTTTACGGCTTTGTGCCGCTATCGATTATTTATTCTCTTTTTCGTCGCAGTATTTTGCAAGCAAAGCCTCGACAAGTCTGTCCGCTTGCTCTGAAATCTCGGAATTTTTGTCCTCAATCAACTGTTCTGCAGCTTTCTGTCCTTTTTCCAAAATCTCGTTGCGTTTGTCCTCCGCACGAGACCCCGCGGCAGCCAATGCCTTTCTTTGGTCGTCCTTACACTCGCTCAAAGTGGCTTTTTTCTGCTTTTGAGCGTCGCGTTCCGCCTGCAACACGATTTGTTTGCCCTTGTCAAATGCTTCTTGTTGCATTTCGTCGGCTTTGGACTCCGCCTCTCTTATATCTTTCAATACGTCGTCAATCATTGTCTTGAATATCCTCGATTTCTTTTATCATATCAAGGCGTCTTTGATGTCTGCCGCCCTCGTAAGTCGCATTGTACCACGCCGCGACTATTTCTTTTGCCTCGTCCTCGGACACCACTCTGCCTCCGAGTGCCAACACGTTTGCGTTGTTGTGCCGTCTCGTCATCTCCGCCATAAAAGCGTTGGTGGCAAGCCCTGCTCTTATGCCTTTGACCTTGTTTGCGGCTATGGAAATACCTATGCCCGTACCGCACATAACGACACCCAAATCGCACTCTCCGCTCGCAACGGCTTTTGCGACTCTGTAACCGTATTTGGGATAATCTACGGAATCGAGAGAATCGCAACCGAAATCCACGACTTCCGCACCCAAACTTTCAAGAGTCGAGACGACGGCGTTTTTCAAAACGAATCCGCCGTGGTCGCATCCGACAGCAACTTTTGTCATAAGGCTATTATACTCCACATTAAGGATATAAGTATTTTACACCGAAAAGATTATTTTTTCAAGCCTAAAATATCGAAGAATTTTGTATTAAAAGTATTTTAAGCGAAAAGAACATCAATATTATTTAATCGCGGTATTTGAATGCATAACAAGAAAGAGCCGCCCGTGAGACAACCCTAATTTACTAAACGTAAATGAGTTGACGAGCGGGCGGCTCTGCCGAAGTTAGGCGTCAAATAACGCGATTAAATGAGTTTTTGGAGTTTCTTCTTGCGCACCACAACTCCCACCACACTTGCCACTACGATGATTACGACAAGCGAGACGGATACTGCGATGGTCACGATTTGCCACGTTTCGAGTGCGGGTGCGTTTGTGTCAACGAATACGAGCGAGGAAACGTAATCGGTGGTGTACTCGATGTATCCGTCGCTGAGAGTATAATCGTTGAGTTTCTTGAGGGTGCCGTCTCTGGTTACGGTGTAAAGCGCAATGCCGTTCAAATTCTTGACGTTTTGCGGCAAAGCCACTCTTATCGTCGTAGTTTCTCCGTCGATAACTACGAGTTGGTTATCGCAATAAAGTTCTATCTTCAAGATTGCTGCGACGCGCGCTTCATTCTTGAGGTTTGCCGATTTTGTGAGTGCCGGCATAAACTTACTGATAATCGAAGCGTATGCGACGTCGTCTGCAGATTCGGGATTGCCGACAATCTCTTTGACAACGAAGCGGTTTGCGACGATACCGTTGCCGTCAACGACGGACACGGAGCCGTTGTCGGAGGCAAATGCTTTTGCGGTAAGCTCAAGTACGCCTGCGCCGCCGATTATCGTATAGTTCTTTGCAACGTCCTTATCGGTTATGACTATTGAGAAGGAGTATTTACCTGCTCTGTCAATGGCCTTATCCTGACCGTTTGCGCCTTTCGTGAAAGCCACGGACATATCCGATTTCTCGATTCTGATATTCGCATCGCTATCGTCGCCTTCTTGTATCACGGGTTCGGAGAAGTCTATCTCGTAGTTCTTGCCGTCTTCGTAGATTGCGGAAAGCGTTGTGACGGCAGACTCGTTTTGATTATTCGTGCTTACTGTGTATCCGGTACCGTCGATAGTCACTTTATAGACGATTTTCTTGATGATGAACTTTGCTTGAACGGTCTCCGCTTTATAGTTGGGATGGTTAATCTCGAAGTCGGGCGTAAGTTTAATCGTTGCGATATAGGTGCCTGCGTCCTTCACTTGAGATGCACTTACATCCTCGTAAACGCCGTTCTTGTAGAGTTGATAAGTGATTTCGTAATCATCGTCGTCATCCAGTCCGTCCAAACCTTCGTGATAAGACACGGCGTTGATGGGATACGGTTGAGCCTTGCCGTTGTAATAACTGCTTGCCGTTGCCGCTTTGAGGTTGGAAGCCGCTCTCGTGATTTTGATTGTCACTTCGCTCGTGCTTTGCCAAGAAACGGTGTATCCGTTCGGGTCGTTTTGGTCGACCATAATCTTGCGGACTACGCTGATGTATCCGGTATGCACGCCTGCGTCGCGAGCTTCTTTAAATACGATTTGACCGTTGACGATATTGAAATACTTCACTTCGTCGGTCGCTTTTGCGCCTTTGAGAACGTCGTACACTCTGTTGACGCCGTCGCCTTGCGCCTTGTCGTAGGTGTAGACAAATTCGTTATTCGTCGTATCGATGCTCAAATCTTTGAGTTCGGGCAAAGTGATTGTAATCGTGGACGCATTCTTCGAAACGCCGCCGTCGAATACATAATTGAACGAGTATACCACCTTGCCGTTTTCATCGACGACAACGTTGCCGCTATCGTCGGTAAGTTTGATTGCCTGAAGCGTTTCTTCCGTACCGATAACTACGTTATAGTTGCTCGTGGAAGCAAATTTGTCATAGCTCGTCAAACCTTCGGGCATAGCGAGGTAGTAAACGTAATACTTGTCTTTCCCGAGCGTATCGCTCGTTTTTGCATATTTGTCCGCAATCGTGTAAGTGTTGGTCGACGCGTCGTAAATCGCAAGCACTACGACAGGACGATAATCCTTGCCGTTTGCGTCCACGAAGATGTTGAGACCGTCGCTCGACACGATGCCGTCAAACAAAAGGTCGACTGCGGGATTTGTGCCTGCGTATACTTTGGTATGGTTGATGCCTGCCGTTGTAATGTAGAGCGTTCTTCTCGCAACGGTAAGCGCGCTCTTGCCGTCTCTGCCGTTTCCTGTGTATGCGTACACGAAGCCGAAGTTGGTTGCGTTGCCGCCGCTGAGATAATACGACGTCGCGACGTCTCCCGCATTGGGCTTGGACACGTTGAATCTGACTTGAGGCACGGGCAACGTCGAAATGCTGTTGCCGAGTTCTCCGCCGAGCTTGAAGTATTCGCCCGTAGTGCCGTCGTCGGCTTTGACGTATGCGCCGTCTACGATATTATAGGTGTTTGCGTTGATTTGCGCTATGAATTTTGCGTTTTCGGCGTCGTTGGCGTCAAGTCCCGAAACGCTCATAAACACGCTTGTCTTGACGTAGAACGCTTTGTCTTGCGAATTCCACGTCAGTTTGTTTTCTTCAGCCGCGTCGTGCAAGAAATAATCGATGTTGCCGCCGACGTTACCCAAAGCCGTGCCGTAAACCATCTCTCCGTCCGCAAGACGCGCGATTATTGCTTGCTTGCGAATCTTTGCGGAAAGTCTTGCGCTGTAAGAATCGCTGCTTGCACTGCCGCTTGCATTGCTGATGGTGTAGTTATCCGCATCGGGACCCGTAATGCCGGACGCGATAAACACGACGTACATTGCGTTGGTATCCGCGCTGTTGAACTCTGCCGTTACGTCTTTGATGCGCACTTGGTCGCCCTTGATAACGTTTGCAATACCGCTTTCGGTAAATCTAAACGCGTCGGTTGCGGCGTTGGTGCCTTGGAGCGTACCGTAGAATTTGGTCGTGCCGTCGTAAGCCTTGTTGTACATCTCGTCCGCGACTTGCGTATCGAGTTTTGCGATACTGTTTGCGGTAATATACACGCTTCTTTGCGTAATCTTACCTTTGCCGCCGAGATACGTCATCGGCTCTGCGAGCGATTTTGCGTCGCCCGTATACGAATCGGATACGAGATACACTTCTTTGCCGTTTACCGCATAACGTCCGACGATAAAGTCTTTTGCGTTTTCGTATTCTTCAACCGCAACGTATTTGCTTACCGTGCGCAGTCTGTAATAGTACGCGCTTGCGGAAGTAACTTCTCCTTGCGGATAATAATGCATACCGTTTTCGTCCTCGTATGCGAGCAAATCGTCGCTACTACGGTCGCTTTCTTTCACGTCGGACTTGTAAACGAGCACATAGTTGATGTTGTACTCTTTGCTGTTGGTCAGCGTGGGATTGTAAACGTTGCCGTCTTTTTCGAGAACGGTGGTCTTTTGCTCGTCGAGAACGACGTTCTTATCGATGAAATACGCTCCGCCGACGGTTGCGACGTTGTAGTTGCGCACTTCCCTGTCGATTACGCCGTCAAAGGTATAAGTTATGTTGCTCTTGACTATATCCGATGCACCCGTATAGATTCTCTCGCCGAGGTCAACGTTGACGGTAACGGGTTTTTCGACGATGTTACCGATGATGTTATTCGCGTACAGGCGCGCGCTACTGTCAAGTTCATAGTTATTTAGTATATTATACTCTATTCCATTCTTGACGGTAAGTTCGACTTCGGAAATCGACACCTTGATGTTCTTGCCGACTTTTGCGGAAGCGAACGTACCCGTTGCGCTGATTGCGAGGCTGTCTTGGTGGACAGGCAACACGCCTTCTCTTTCTCCGCCGTCTACGGGAACTTCGATGTCGATGGTCGCAGAATTTGTGCCGTCGTATACTTTATTTGAAATCTTGAAGTCGTCCGCCCAAAGTTTAATGACTTTCTTGGATACGTTTACCGCTTCGATGATTTCGTAGTTTTCGATGACGCCCGTCGGCACGTTGTCGAAGTACATATAATCTGTGCCGTTGTAAACCGCGCCGTACAATCTGTAGTTGTCCAAAATGCTCGCGTCTGCGCCGACCACGCTTACGCCGAGGCCGGATACCATAACGTTGTGTTTGATTTCGTTGCCGAGAGCGTCGCACATAACGTTGCCGTTTACGGCGCCTTTATCGGACAAAACGTAACTTGCGCTCGATGCAAACTTGATGTGAGAGAGTTCGTCTTTGAGGTTGTCCGAATAGTTTACGGTTGTGAAATCGTTGCCCTCTTTTTGAGACCATACGACGTCGGAAGTGTTGTCGTAAACCTTGTTTCCGAACACGACGTTGGGCATAAGTCTTGCCTTGGACACGGACACCATAAGGTCTGTGTATTTATTGTTGATGTCGTTCACGTCCACTTCGTAGTTTGCGTTGGACACTTTCGTGCCTTCGGAAGCGATTTTGACGTGATGTTGACCGACGTTTACGCCGTCCGCAGTACCCGTAAGTCTGAGTCCGACGGTTTCAGCCGTATCGCCGCTCACGAGAGCGTCGTCCGCAAAGACGTATTCGACGTCCACTATGTCAGTCGAGTTGTAATCTCTGTCTTTTGCGTTGAGCGACGAGAAACTGCTTGCCGAAAGTTGTTTCTTGGAAATGGTGGCTTTTACGTTGATTACGATTACTTCTATCGTATTGCCCGACTTTTGAATGTGTACGTCGTTTTCGTTATAATCGAAGATTACGTCGTCGGGAAGCTCGGTATTTGCAAACGTAAACACGATTTTTACTCTCGAAATGAGATAACCCGTGCCTGCTTTTACGCCCGAGAACACGCCGCTTTCCGCTTTAACCAAAGTCTTGGTTGCGCCACGAAGCATTGCAGTACTTGCGATTTCCGTTTCGCTGTCCTCGATAACGATGTTTTCCGCTTCGAGAACGTTGGTGTTGTCGTATTCCTTGACGATGCTTATATCGTTTTTCTTGATACCGATGCGCTTAAACATAATCTTGATGTTTTCAACGCCGTTTGCATTATCGATATATACGATTTCGACGAGAGTGTCCTCAATCGGATATACTCCGTCAACGGCCGTACCCTCGACTCTGATGCTGGAGTGACCGTCTCTGACGATACCTGCAAGTCTGTAGTTTGCGCTCTGTTTGCCGACGAGAACGAAGCTCGACAATTTGATGCGAACGTTGCTGTCGCTCAACATAGTGCCTGCGGAAGAATACTGCTTGAACAATGCGTCGAGTTTTACGTCGTCGGTTGCGAGGACGAGTTGCGAGGACAAATCGAACATCGAAGTGTCGCCGTACACTACTTCTACCGTGCCGTTGTAATATTTGCTGATGCCGACGAGTCCCGCCGTGTAAACGAACACGTCTTTAGGCAAGATTCCGAAACGAACCGCCGCGGATTGTTCGTCCACTTTTGCGGTTACGACAAAGTTGTCGTTGTTGACGGAGAACGATTTATTGACGGCATAACCGTAATAATAATCGTCGCTCGTCAACACGTCGTCGTAGCGTGCGCCGTAGGTATAGAACACGCCTGCTTTGCTATATTTCGCTCTTGCGAAAGAACCCGATACGAGAGCAAGCAATTCGTCGTACGTCAATCCCGCAAACGACGCGTCTTTTGCAAGAGCTTCGCCGTTGACGGAGACGATTTCGAATCCGATTCCGTATGCTTGTTCGGCATCGCCGTAAACCTTTGTGAGAGACGAAGCCGTCGGGCGTACTTCGATAGACGCAGGCGTTACGTTGACCAAAGCGGATTCGACGTTGACGTTTCTGCCTTCGATTTCGACGCCGTTTTTCATAAGTTTCGCGTTTACGAAAGATACGACGTATTTACCTGCGAGGACGTATTCGGACGCGGAAGAAATAACCGCTTCCCACACGACGTCGTCAAAGTCCACTTCTTCCTCGCATTCGTAAGAGAAGTTGCTTGCGCTGTATTTGATTGCGTCGCTCGTCCACTTAAAGCCGTATACGAAGGTAAATTCTCCGTTTGCTTTGATGATGACCGTGCCTGCTTTGGAGATGTAAATCACATAGTCCGCGGCGGATTTGAGGCTGATTGCGATGTTCTTATCCTCAACGCTTGCAAGGATAATGGCAAAGCCTTTCGCGCCGTCGTACTTCGCGCTATCGTAGTCGCCGAGGTCTTTTGCGGTGCCGTCAACGGTAAGTTTGCCTCGGAGCAATTTTGCGATAACGTCGGCAAGGAAAGCGTCCTTTGCGTCGAGCGTATAGCTCGGAACGATTCCGTCCGCACTCGGCGTAACTCCGCTCTTTACGACGGAGAATTGACCGCTGACGTCGATTTGAACTTGTCTTTGCGTAATCGTAAACGCAGAGCCTTGTTTTTGAATGGTAATTTTATAGTTGTTGTTTACGTCAAACAACGTGGAGTCGATATTGAAGTCGTACGTCCAAACGTCCTCGCCTGCCACACGGCTGATACGGTCGCCCGCTTCGTAGAGATAGAAGCCGTCAACCGCCGCGTCTCCGACTCTGACGTAGTGTGCCGAATCGAAGATTTCTGCAAGAATATCGCTCACGCTCTTTGCGGAGTTGAATTGCAAATCGCTCTCTTTAACGCCGAACTTGAACGTCGGGTCCGCGTCTCCGTAAACTTTGCTTGCGGATTGCGTGTAAACGTTCACGTTGCGTTGAGTGATAAAGTGTTGAGCCGTTTGGAAGGTAACGTCGTAGTTTGCCACGCCGTCGAGCAACGAATCGTCGGCAAGCACGATGTTGTAGTGTCCGACGTTATAGAATCCCGTGGGAACATAGCCTTGTACGTCGAGAGCAAGTTTGAGCATTGCGTCCGAAATGCCTTCCGCCGCCATATCCGCGCGGTCGATACCCGAAACTTCAAACGTAAGCACGTCGGTAAGGTCTGCGCCGTATGCGCTCGTAGAAGCGTTTGCGGAAATGACGATTTTGCCCTTCGTTACGACAATCGGAATTCTGACGAGCTTTTGGTTGCCGTCCGCGTCCATATCGAAATCGTCGGTAACGTAGTTTTCGTTGTCTTTTGCGATGAAGATTTCAACGAAATACTCGCCCGGTTTTACGGGAGCCTGTTCGAGCGCGTTGCCGTTCTTGTCGTAATAACGATATTGATATGCAGATTGCGAAAGCGCGTCCGTAAACGTCATTTCAACGACGATAGGACGAGAATTGTACGCAATCGTGGAGTTGGTAACGGTTGAAGAAACGACTTTTCTGTATCCGAATTCGACGCTCAACGTCTTGGTGTTGTCGAGCATACCGAGATTGTCGGGGTTGTCTATCGCAAAAGTCATTTCGCTACTTTGCGCATAGCCGATATAGTCTGCCAGATTTTCGTTGACGAGAGTCCACTCGTACGAAGGCATATAGTTGCGCAACAATACCGACTTGTTGCCGTTGGTCGTCAACGAGAGGAAGAACGGAACGAAGTCGTCGCCGAGCATAGTGCGGAGCGTTGCGATTTCGCCTCTCGTAAACTTGTCGGTAATGGTTTGGTCTGCATTCTCTGCCGTGATTGCCGCGTTGACGTCCACGACCGAGTTTTCCGCAACTTTCGTATTGAGAGTGTACGTCGTGTTATCGGCAAGCAAATAATAAGTGTTTATGTCGGACACGTTGCCTGCTTGGTCAACTGCCCAAACGTATATAATGCGCATACCGACGCCGTTGACGATGTTCATCGCGCCGTTTTCGAGAACGGTGTCGCCGTCGGTCATATTGTCGCCGGATATGATTTGCAATCTGTTGAAATAACCTGCGCTGTTGTCCTTAATCGAAGCGTAAATACCCTCGATGCCTTTTGCATAGAGGTCCAAGAGTTCTTGCAGGTTGGTAACGAGCTTGATGCCGTAGTACACTTTTACGTCTTTTTCGTAATCGCTGCCGATAAATACGTCGTTGAAAGCGATGCTTGCGGAGTATTTGTCATAAGCGCCCGTGTACCATTGTCTTTCGCCGTATTGCGGCAAAGAATCGTAGTTTACGAAGGGTTTGCTGAACGGATTTTCTTCTCCCGAGACGAATTCGGGGGCAATCGGGTTGTCGGTGTCGATAAGCACCTTAACGCCGCCTACCCACGTCGAATCGACGTAGCTGTGACCTTGATGGAAGTCCATCTCGTCAACGGTATCGAATCCGCCCGTATAAAGCGTAAACACCGTCGTCCACTCGATGCTGTTTGCGTTCACGACAAAACGCAAAATTCCGCTGTTGGTGCTTGCCTCGAAGATATATTTGACGGTTACGGTATGGTTTCCGCCCTCTCCCGACAACGTGATTTCGATTTCGTCGTTTTCGACTGCAATCGCACTCGTAGTGGTAAGCGAATTGTAGTAAGACGCGAGTCTGCTCGTATAAACGCCGTCTACCATTGCGTTTTCAAACTTGAAAACGTGATAGGACATCGTATCCTCGAAAATCAACGTATTACCCGAGAAGCCGAGCGAACCGAGCAAAATATCCAACGTCGTAACGCCCTTTGCCCACGTTCCGTTTTGCGCGGCGGAAATGGTTTGTTTCGAGCCGTCCGTCTTGAGGATATAAGACAAATCTACGTTGTAATTCGGAGTGTCGTAGTCCACTTTTACATAATACGAGGACGAAGTCGCGCTCATATTGCCCGCAAGGTCAATCGTATAGAACGTAAAGAGGTAATATCCGTGTCCCTTTGCGCCGCTCTCGCTTGTAACCTTGCCGTCCGAGCCGAGAGTGCCGATTGCGTCATAAATCGACGAACCGTAGCTCTTTGCCTTGCCGTCCGCAAAGTTATAATCGAACGTAAAGCCCTCGCCTACGCCTATGGGTTTAAGTCCCGAAGCGAGCAAATCCGCGACGGACGCAAAAACGTGCGCGCTGCCGAGGCTTGCCAATTCGTCCGCTCTTTGAGCCGTGAAGAACCAAAGTCTCGGAGAATAGTTTGCCGCACTCGTATCTTCGGGGATTTCGAATTCCGAACCGACTTCGAGAAGATTTGAATAAAGCCAAGCAAGCGAAGAAGCGTCGGCTTTCATATAGTCGTTGTCGGAAATAGGCGTACCGTTGTCGTTGAGGCTCGTATCGATACCCGTGACTTCGAGACGCGTCGTCACGCTGTATCCGCTGAAATCGCTCACTACCGTTTGCACGGTTGCGTTCGTTGTGAAATAGATAGAAACGACCACTCTTGCGCGGTTGGTGCGAGTTACCGTCGCATAACCCACGGAAACCGTGTTGCCGTCGGTGTCCGAAACGGTAATCTCTTTCGTTTGAGTGCCGTTGGAACCTCCACTCGAATTGTAGATGTCAAACACGACGTCGCCGACTTGTACGGACTTGATGCCGCTTGCGTTGATATAATGGTCGTTGGACGCGTTGTTCCAACCGATATTGCTTCCGCTCACGGACAACGTCTTGTCGCCCGCACCGACTTTTGACAACAACGTCTTGTCAAATGCGTCGGGGTCGGCAAGATAATCTTCAATCAATTCGTCGAAAGTCTTATCCGTGCGATTGAACATATCGACGTATTCGGTTTGAGCAAATTTATAATAGTTTTTGCCGTTAAATTTGTCTATGGCTTTGTTGGTATAAGATGCCAAAGTACCCGTTCCGTCGGCAACTTTATCCGTTTTGAGATATTTTTTGATAGAATCGAAATATACGGGGAAATTAGAAGCCGTATTTGTATCCGTAACGTACGGAGCATAACCCGAACCGCTCGTACCTTTTACATAACCGTTTTGCAAACCAACGTATTTGGAGCTTGCAATAGGCGCGGCGCCGTCAACCATATTGTCGTTGACGGAAATCTCGACTTTAACCGAGTTTAACACTACCGTATGTTTGATAGGGTCGGTAAATACAGTTTGGTTTTGTGCGGTCGAATACGTTTCAAACGCAAGATACGGTTTTGCTCTCGTGAGCGTAACGGTGCTTGCGTATGCGTCGCGAGCTTCGCCGCTGCTTGCCTTCCCGAGAATCGCAAGCGAAAGTGCGCCGCTTTGTTTATTGCTTCCGCCCTCATACGATACCGACGCGTCAATCGTGACTTTTACGGTATATCCCACTTGAATTGCGGTGTTTACGAAATCGCCCAAGTCCAAGTTTATTCTCGACGTAACCTGTATGTATTTCGTCGCGCGGCCGTCGGCTTGAACGGAATACTGATTTCCGGATACGGAGATATTTACGTCGACGTTGGTATCTTCAGGTTTATAAACGCTGACGTTTGCCGTCGTTATCGATAAGTTCGAAAGAGACACTTGCGCCGACCAACTCTTTTTATTTGTGTTGCCATCAGGGAAATTGAAAGCAGCCGCATTAAAGCCTGAAATCTTTGCAGGCGTAGAACCGCCCTTATCCGCCGTCGTTGCGTCAGCCACGTTTACGACGTCGTTTCCGTCAATCGAACCGACGAAATCGGACGTCAACGCAACCGCAAATGCCGTGACAAAGACCAACGCCAACACGAGCAACTTCGTTGCGTTGAGAAGAAATCCTTTCAACTTCTTGTTGTTTCTCATCATAATTTCCACCTCGGGTTTTGGTGCTATACGCATATACATACGAGCGAGCGCGTATATGCGCAGATTTTTATACATTACAATATTACACGACGCAAACGAAAATGTCAATATATATTTCTCAAACCGCATTGCACATATCTCACACTCATTCCCTGCCTATTTAGATGAGTTGCGACAAACTCTATTAGCCAAACAGATTATCTATCAAACACAAGTCAATATAATTTTTGCTTGAATTGTGCTTGCATTGCGCAATATACACCACAAATTGTATTTCGACAAAATTTTTACATTTCCGCTTGAAATCGACGTTCTTTCGTTGTACTATTGGAAAACACAAGCGCATTGCATTTATCGACGACGTTTTCGTCGCATAGAGGGATATGGATTACGTTCAGGACACTTTCGGCACAAATCAACCGTTGGATAGCAAGATTCAGAAACTTGTTATTCTTTTCGTGTTCGACAAAATGGCAATTCCTCTTGCCGAATCCACCCTGCTCGACATCTGCTCGTCCGACAACAACTGGCTCTCGTATATGGAGTGCAAACAGTACCTTGCCGAACTTATCGACGCAAACCTCATCTACAGAGTGCCGAAAAGCGAGATGCTCAACATAACGCAGGACGGCGTAAGCTGTTTGTCGTTGTTCTTCACGCGTATTCCCTCCTCGATAAGAGACGACGTCGTGCAGTATGCGAGAGAAAACCGTATGCGCTTCAAAAAACGCCAGTCCTATTTTTGCGACTATTCAAAAAACGCGGACGGAACCTACACGGTTATTATGCGCATCAACAACGACATAACCACCCTTATGGAATTGAAACTGGTCGTTGCAAACCGCCAACTTGCCAAATACCTCTACAAGAGTTGGGTTGACAAGGCGTCCACCACTTATTCGATAATTTACGACAATCTTCTCGATTGAATCAAAGCGCACCTCGGTGCGTTTTTTTATTTGCGGAATATTCCGTATATCGCTACGCTTGATTCCCACGGTCGCTCCGCTCCCTCGGAATGACAGTTGGTGGGACACCCACACCCGATTTTTATTTCTCCTTATGTCATTGCGAGAAACGCAGTGACGTGGCAATCCAGCCGAAGGCACACCCACCAAGCAAGCGATATAGCGAGATTACGGAATATTCTGTATATCGCTACGCTTGATTCCCACGGTCGCTTCGCTCCCTCGGAATGACAGCTGGTGGGACACCCACACCCGATTTTATTTCTCCTTATGTCAT
>DLKM01000015.1:61456-89622 GCA_002478945.1 Christensenella sp. UBA7588 | reverse complement strand
GCCGCCTTGCGGCTCGAAACTCCGTCTTCGAAGCTACACATACCGTTTATAAGTTTTCTTTCTATCTAATTAACCTTTTTGCAGTTCTCGGGTCGAGGTCGTACACGAAATTTTTGTCCTCGTCTCCGTGATAATCGCTGCCACCCGTCGGCAAAAGACGGTATCTTTCGGCAAGTTTTCCGAATGCGATTTTATCTTGCTCGGTATGCGACGGATAATTGAGTTCGAGACCGTCGAGACCGAATTGTTTCAGCCCGCCCAAAAGCAATTCCAACCTCTTGTCGAGAAGGTATTTTTTCGGGTGCGCAACCGATGCGAAACCGCCGTATTTTTTGATGAGTTTGACGGCTTCGACGGGAGTCAGTCTGCGGCATTCGCAATAGGCTCTCGCGCCGACTCCGAGGTATTTGTCAAACGCCTCGCTCGTGTCTTTGCAATACCCTGCTTTGACCATAGCGCGAGCCATATTCATACGTCCCACGCCGTCGCTGTCAAAGTCTATATCGATGCTCATACCGAGTGCGTCGAGTTTTTGTCCGATGCGCTTGTTTCTGTCCTTGCGCATATCCTTAACCGCTCGCAATTCTTGCACGAAATCGGGGTTTTTATAGTCGATATTGTATCCTAAAATATGGATTTCGCAAGTTGAAAAGGTGGAAAGTTCTATTCCGTCAACAAATTTCAAGCCGAGTTTTTCAGCTTCTTTTCTGCCTTCGGCAAGTCCGTCCACGCTGTCGTGGTCGGTAATCGCGATGACGTCAAGCCCCTTGTCTTTTGCCCAACGCACCACTTCCGACGGCGTTTTGGAGCCGTCGCTTTTGGTTGTATGAACGTGCAAATCAGCCTTCATTTTCGTAGTCTGCCTCAAATGTTATTTCCCCGTCGGGTGCGCTTTCCAACAACGTCTGCATATCCGGACCCTTTTCGTCGGAAAGGCTGTTGACTTTGTTGAGTTTTTTGCCTATTATTCTCGTGCGTTCTTCTGCGTTTTCAAGCGATTTTTTGACGCTGTCCAGCCTGTCTCCCGTTTGACGGAGATACTTTGTGAACATAGCGAAATCGCTCATAAAACTCTGCAAAAGTTTGCCGATTTCGGTGCTTCTCTTTTCGATTGCCACGCTTCTGAATCCCATTTGCAAGCTGTTGAGCAATGCGGCAATCGTGGTAGGTCCGCATACGACGACTCTGAACTTGTTCTGAATGTCCTCGACGAGACCTTCTCTTTTTATAACTTCGGCGTACAAGCCTTCGGTGGGAAGATACATAATCGCAAAATCGGTGGTGCGAGGCGGCACGACGTATTTGTCTCTAATGCTCATAGCCTCCGCCTTGACTCTTGCGGCAAGTGCCTTGCTCGCGCTTTCGACGCCGTCCACGTCGCCTTTTTCGGACGCTTCAACAAGCCTTGCGTAGTCCTCGACGGGGAATTTTGCGTCAATCGGCAACATAACCTCGTCGTCTCCTTTACCGGGCATTCTTATCACGAAGTCCACCATATCTTCGCTTCCGCGTTTTATGCGCACTTGCTTTTGATACTGCTCGGGCGCAAGAATCTGCGCAAGCAAGTTTTCAAGCGCGACTTCGCCCCAAGTGCCTCTCGTCTTGACGTTTTTGAAAATACGATTGAGGTCGCTGACTCCCGTTTGCAGATTTTGCAATTCTCCGAAAGTGCGATTGATTTCTTCCAACCTGTCGTTGACGATTTTGAAAGATTGATTGAAACGTTGTTCGAGAGTTGCACTCAACTTTTCGTCCACGGTTTCACGCATTTTGTCGAGTTGTTTTGCGTTGTCCTCTTTCATTTCCTTGATACTCTGCTCGTTGGCAAGGCGCAGATTCGCTATGCTTTGAGCGGTGGTCGTCTTTACGTCCTCGAGTCCTCTTTGCGTGTTGTACATAAATCTGTCTATGCGCTCGCCCATCGCTTTTATATTGTCGTTTTGAGCGTTTATTGAGCCTGCAAGCATAGAATTGCCCATCTTTATATTCACTTCGACGTCGTTCTTCAAACGAGCGGTTTCGTCGCGATATTCTTCGACGGTAATCGTCTTTTCGCCTGCGGAACGCTTTTTTAACAGCATAGCGCACAAGACCGCAGACGCTGCGGACAATACGAGGCTGAGTGCAAGCAAAACGTATACTATTGTCATATTTATTTTCCTTCTTTGATATTGTCGTACAATTTTCTTATGTGTGCGAGAGCTTTTTGTCTGTCGTTGAGCGCGGGATTCAAAACCGTATCGTCCCACAACTCGTCAAGCAGCTTGGCTCTGTATTTTTCCTCTATCCCGAGTTCTATCAAATCCGCTCCTCCGACCTTGAGGTCTTTTTTGCAAAGCGGAGTGCCGTCCTTTCTCAGTTCGTCTGCCACAATAGCAAGTCTGTTCGGTCTGTCGCATACGCCTTTAGACGCAATCGCGTCCGCTCTCATAAGCAAGCACAAATCGTCTATTATATCCGCGTTTCTCGCAACGAATCGGCGCAATTTGTAGACGGACGTATCTCCCGAAATATCCACCATATGCCATCTCACGAGCCTTGCGACGCGTTGCGTTTCCGCATTTGAAAACTTCAGGCGCGCGCACACCTTTTTTACCATTTCGGCACCCACTTCGTCGTGTCCGTGCATATTGCCGTAAAGCCTTACCGCCTCTGCCTTGCCTATGTCGTGCATCAACGCGCAAAATCTCAAATGCGGCGGTGCGACCTCGTAAGCTTTCACGCTATGTTCGTACGCGTCGTACAAATGGTATTTCTTGGGCTGTTCAAGCCCTTTGAGCGCGGCAAGCTCGGGAAAGAGCAAGTCCACAAGCCCGAGTCGGTCAAGAAGTCTTATTCCTTTAACGTGTGCCTCGGATGTTCCGAGCGACGGGTGTCTCGTGTCGGAAACGAAAATCTTGCACAGTTCTTCCCTTATGCGTTCGGGAGCCAAATCCTTGACTCTCCACGCATTTCGTTTTGCAACGTCAAACGTATGTTTTTCAATCTCGAAGCCGAGTTCGCACGCAAAACGTACCATTCGCAAAATGCGCAAACCGTCCGCTTCGAACACGACGTTCGCGTCGTCCGCAGTCGATATAATCTTGTTCTTTATATCCTGCAGACCGCCCGTTACGTCGACTATATTTCCGCTCGATACGTCCTTATACAAGGCGTTGCACTTAAAGTCTCTGCGCTTTGCGTCAAGCGTTATATCCGTGGTAAATTCAACTGTTTCGGGGCGATGTTCTCCGCTGTTTCTGTCATAACTGTCCGTACGGAAAGTCGTGTATTCCGCAACGAAATCTTTGCAGAAAATATGCACCGTACCCATTCTCAGGCATTTGTCCGAAACGACGAATTCGGTATTTGAAAGCAACGTTTTGACGTCTTTAACCTCAAGTTTCGAGCAAACGTCAATATCGAAGCATTCAACGCCGAGCAACTCGTCTCTTACGCAGCCGCCCACGAGATAAAGCGTGGCGTGAGGCGCAAACAAAGTTGCGAGTTCTTTTAATTTTGCTTCGGCGTCAGCCACCGTAAACCTCCGGAGCAAGCACGCAGACGTCTTTGAAATTTCTCATCTTTTCGTTGTAATCGAGACCGTAGCCTACCACGAATTCGTTTTCTATTTCAAAGCCGATATAATCTCCCTTGAAGTCCACCTTGCGACGAGACGGTTTGTCCAAAAGCGCGCAAACTTTCAACGATTTGGGAGCGCGTGCCTCGAGCAATCTCTTGAGGTAGCAAAGCGTGATGCCCGTGTCTATAATGTCCTCGACGATAATCACGTTTTTGTCTTTTATGGGTTCGGACAAGTCCTTTATCATCTTGACTTCTCCGCTCGATTTCGTACCTGCGCCGTAACTGGATACCGCGATAAAGTCTATCTCCACGTCTCCCGTGAGTTCTCTCACGAGGTCGGCAAAAAATATGCTTGCGCCTCTCAACGTGCAAACGAGAGTCACGGATTGTCCCTGATAGTCACGGTTGATTTGCTCGCCGAGTTCGGCGACGCGTTTTGCGATTTCGTCTTTTGCGATAAGAACTTTTTTGATTTCTTTTCCGTACATTTTGACCTCTTGAGATAAGTATAGTATGGTTTACGGTGCGTTTTCGGGACGCAACGTTATTTTATCGTAAGTTTTAGAATTGTTACGCTGTTTTCATCCACGGCGACTTTCGAGGATATTTCCACCCCGAACACGGCAAAAACTTCGTTGCCGAACGCAACCACGGCAAGCGAATCTCTCTTGCGAAGCGCGATTTTCCTGTCCGTCAAAAAGTCTCCGAGGCTCTTTGTCCCTCCGCCGAACTTGCAAATAAAATCTCCCTCTTTGCGATGCCTTAAAACCGCGCCGTCGGGCAATTTGTCAAAGTCGATAAAGAGTGCGCCGTTGCCTTTTTCGGCAACGTACTGCTCGTAAGACACTCTTTGCGCAACTGCGCCGAAATCGTCGAATACGCCCTCCGAAAAATGTTCCTCGAGGCACTCGTTTGCCACAGTTTCGTCCTTGGAAAAAACCAGAGATTTGCCGTCTTTATGCACGCTTATTCCGTGCGTTAGTTGAATTTTTTTGCCGTTTTGCGCGTCGTTGAGCGCAAATATCAACGGATAATGACGGCTTTCTATATCTTGAGTGACTCCGAGCGCGCGGATTGCCTTAAATATCAGCCTTTTTGCCAAAAACTCGCTTTGAACCGAATCGAGTTCTACGCAAACCTCGTTGCCCGTTTTGCAGACGTCGGGAACGAGCGATTCCACAAAATCTTCTTCTTCGGCAGCGTTTTGCGAAAGCCTTGCAAAGTTATTGCAAATCGCAGGGAAACGCTCTTTCATCTCAGCAAGTTGGCTGCGCAGATAGTTGCGCGTATAGTCCGTGCAAGCGTTCGTTTCGTCCTCGACGTAACTTAGCGAATTGAGCGCGCAATACACGTTTATATCCTCTCTCGGACACTCCAACAGCGGACGGATAAAACTGCCGCGCACGGCGCGCATACCGCAAAGTCCGCCTACTCCCGTGCCTCTGATTATGCGCATAAGCACGGTTTCCGCTTGGTCGTCTTGATGATGCGCAAGCGCGACGACGTCGCAAACGCCCTTGTCGAGCGCGTTTTGGAAAACTTCGTATCGCAAAATCCTTGCCGCCTGCTCGACGGTGTAACCGTTTTGTTTGGCAAAAGCGGGCGCGTCTACGCTCTCGAAATACAAATCGATATTCTGCTCTTTGCAAAACGACTTTACGAAATCGCTGTCAGCAACGCTTCTGTCCCCTCTTATGCCGTGTTCGACGTTGATTGCGACCACGTCGTAACCGCCCTTTTTCAAAGCATAGGCAAGCGCGACGGAATCCCTTCCGCCGCTCAAAGCAACACCGATTTTCGCATCGGAAAACCCGTATTTTTCAAAAAAATTATTCAAATATATTTGAATATCTTTTGCCATATTTCGATTATACAGCAAAAAACGTCAAAACACAACCTATACCGCAAACAATCTCAACGCAAGCACGGTGCAATCGTCGGTTGCGCCGTTTTCGAGTGCTTTTTTGAGGACTTCGTCGGCAAGCGTCTGCGGATTTTGAGTGGAAACATTGTCTATCAATTCCGCAATGCCTTTTGCTTCGAGAACGTCAAACACGCCGTCGCTCATCATAAGCAACATATCTCCGTCGTACAACTGATACCTCGACGTGATGCTTTCCACGTTGTCGAGAATCCCCATCGGCGCACACGAACAAGACAGCATTTCGATGTTCTCTTTGCGGATAATGAAACTTGCCGCCGAGCCGAGCTTAACCACGTCGAGACCTCCCGATTGCATATCCACCACCGCTATGTCGAGAGTCGAAAAAACGTCGTCGAAACTGAGTTTGAGCAGTTTGTTGACGAGGCTTAAAACGATTGCTCCGTCTATGCCCGCTCTATAAAAACTTTCTATCATATTCACGGCGTTTTGGCTTGCCTCGCTTGCCTCTTTGCCGTGTCCCATACCGTCGCAAATGGCAAACAATCGACTTGAGCGAGAGGGGCAAAGCACGCTTGCGGTATCTCCGCAAGCCTCCTCGTCACACCTCTTTTGCGCCATTCCGTACGCCACCTCGAAGCAAGGCGCGACGGCAAGATACACAAGACGTTGTTCGCCTCTTTCGGCAACTTTTTCCACCTCGGTTTTCGAGTGCAGATTGCGCGAAACTATGCGTGGCAAAATTGCCTTTTGAGCGTCGCACGCGCGTACGGTCATCGTCACTTTCTGCGCGTTGCCTTCTCCGCTTATAACTATCTCGCTTGCGACGATATTGTGCTTTAACAAGTCGCTTTTGAGCATTTCAACCCCGTCGTTTGCAAAATTGACCTGTCCTGCGCTCTCGTTTGCGAGTGCGTCGAGAACTAGTGAAACTCCTGCGAATTGCTCTGCCATCATACCTTTGTAAACGGCAAAATTCTGCGCTTCGCTCGCACGCTGTTTATACGCTTCGGCGGTGCTGTTTATCACGCTTGCAAGAGCGTGCATATTGCTGCATCTGCCCGTTACGAACGGCGGCATATCCAGTATCGTAACTCTGCCTCTGTTGATTGCCGCGTCCGCCATAGGCTGAATGACGCTCGACGTGTCGGAACCGAGCGCGCCAAAACAGGACTCTCTGTCTCTGCATTTGCCGCAAAATTTTCTCGCAACGTCTTTGGCAAGTTTGTCCGAAGAACAGTCGCAACCGCTTTTCGCTATCTTTTCGAGGTTTTTGGACATATCGTAAAACACGTCGCTCGCAGACGACAATCTGAATGCGATTTCTCTACCTCGTCTGTTGACAACGCCTGCGTAAGCGTGCCGTCCGTCACCCGCAACGATACACTTGATTTTCGCAATGGCTGACTTTGGAATACACAGGCAAATTATCGCGCCCGAAGCAACCGTAATCAGCGATTGCCAACCTGCGCCCGAATATGCCGAAAGCAACCACTCTATTCCCTCCACGGCAACCATCGCAAGCGCGGACGACCACTTTGTGAAAGGAGAAAACGCGAGCGCGACCGCCGCGAGCGCAACCGACGAGCCGAGCCACGCTATATCGGAAAATCTGAGCGTTGCGCCAAGCCCCGCAAGCACTCCCACGAGCAAAGTTACGCTCGGCTTGAAACACATCGAACACAACAGCACGACAAAAGCAAGCACGACGTGATACGCATAAAATCCGTAGCCGCCGACTCCTGCAAGCGCATAGCCGAAAGCGCACGCAACGCACGCTCCGCAAATAAGTTCGTCAACGGTCGCTTTGTGAAAAACGCCTCTGACGAATACGGCGTAAGACGCTATTCCGTTGCAGAACGTAAGCACCACGGAAAGAAGAACGTTTATCCCGACGAGCAAGTATTTTGCGCCGAAAATGCATTCGACGACGATATACGGAATCATTCCCAAAAAAGCGCAAAGAGCCACCGCCCACAACGGAACGTTCTTGCGCAATTTGTAGAACACGGCGTATAGAGCAAACAGCAACAGCATCGGAACGAACGCAAACAGCAACGACCACCACGACAGCACGAATACGCAATTCGCAACTATAAAACAAGGCGCAAGAGCCACGATGTTTTGTCTTGCGAACACGAGTCCGCAAACGAGAGCAAGCGAGAGCGCGTAACCGAATTTATCTACCGACGCAAGCAAAAATATTGCAAGCCATTGTGCGGTTACGACGATTGCGCTTTTGATTGACGGCTTGAAGTCCGCGGCTTTGAAAGCCTTTTTCCGAGCGTGTAAAACAGACGTTTTCATACCGCTCATTTTATCTCAAAAAACGGCAAAATCATTTTCGTTCTTGTCGAAACGACGGCGCGTTAAATATTTTATTGCCGCATTTTGTCGAATCGTTTCTGCAATAATCGGCATATAAACTTGCGTTTTAATATAGATAAACTTCTTATTTATGCATAACGGTAATTTTTGTTATCCTTAAAAACGATTTGACAAAACCGTCGCTTCTCTGTATAATTTCTCGGATATTAGGAGAGATATGACGTCCGACAGACTTGGCAAAATCAAACGAATATGTCTGCTTGCGCTTATGCTTGCGTTGACGGTAATTTTTTGTTTCGTACCCGTTCAATTCGGTACGATAACTCTTGCGTTGATGATTTTGCCGACTCTCGTAGTCGCGCAATGTTGCGATTTCAAAACCTCGCTGATAATGGGACTTGCTATGGGACTTATCAATTACGTCGCTTGGTTTACGACGAAAGCGGCTTCCCCCGTCGCTCCCGTTTTTCAAAATCCGCTCGTGTGCATTCTTCCGAGAGTGTTGATAGCGGTTGCGTCGTACCTGACGAGAAAAGGTCTCGAAGTCGCGTTTTTTAAGTATGCTTTTGCAAAACGTCATCCGTACGAATATTCGAGAGATGACTGCAACTCAAGCGAAGCCTCTCAAGCGGACGATTCCTCCGAAAAAACCGATTTTGCGCTCGACGGCAAAGACGGCGAGCGTCGCAATTTGGCAATCAATAAAAAAGCCTCCGACGAGGCGTTGCGCGGCGTTATTTACGCGCTCTCGGCGGCAGTAGGCGTGGTTACCAACACGCTTTTCGTTGCGATATTCACGCTGTTGTTTTTCAAAGACACTTCTATTGCGCAAAATACGGTAGTGACCGTCGATTTCGTATTGGCTTGGTTCGGATTAAATTTTGCAATCGAAGTGGTGGCGTTTTCATTGATTACACCGCCCATAGTCCTCGCTTTGCGTGCGTCAAGGCTTGTAAATTAAGCGAGAAAACTATACAAATTCCGTTTGTTGTATAAAAAATTCGTCATATTCAAAATTGCTTATTTACACAAATTTTTGCTTGTGTTATAATTTTTTTATCTTAAAAATAAGGTGGTTATATGGGAAAATTCGTTCTCGCTTACGACGTAGGCACAACCGGCATCAAAACTTGTCTTATCGAAATCGATAAAAGCATAAAGATTATTCAATCCGCGTCTCAAGGTTACAATCTTTACGTCCTTGACAACGGCGGAGCAGAACAAGACCCGCAAGAATGGTGGGACGCTATGGCAAAAACGACTCGCAGAGTCTTTGAAGATTGCGACGTTACGCCCGACCAAGTGGCAGGTATATCTTTCTGCTCGCAAGCGCAAGGTTTGGTGCTTGTCGACAAGGACGGCACTCCCGTACACCGCGCGTTCAGTTATATGGACCAGCGCGCAACCAAAGAAATCAAGGACGGCATCAAATTCGGTTTGCAAGTCGAAGGCGCAAACCTCGGTCGTTTGCTAAAATCTTTGGCAATCACGGGCGCGGCACCGCTCAGCGTTAAAGACCCGCTTTGGAAATATAATTGGCTCAAAAACAACGAACCCGAAAATTTCAAACGCGTCTATAAGTGGCTCGACGTCAAAGAATATCTGATTGCTCGTATGACGGGCGAATTCGTTATGACGCACGATTCGGCTTTCGGCACGATGCTTTACGACCTCAAGCACAAATGCTTCAGCAAAGCGATGTGCAAGATGTTCGGAATAAATATGGAGCATCTCCCCCGCCTTATCGAATCCACGGAGTGCGCGGGAGAACTCACTCAAAAAGCGGCAGAAGAACTCGGCATCGTCAAAGGCATCAAAGTCTACGGCGGAGGTATGGACGCAAACCTCATCGGCGTGGGCGCAGGCTCTACCGCAGTCGGCGATACTCACATTTACAGCGGCACTTCCGGTTGGGTGGGAACAATCACAAACAAACCTGCCGTCGACGTTACGTCAATGATTGCGGCAGTCGTTGCGGCGCAACCCCAAAAATACAACTATTTTGCCGAACTCGAAACGTCGGGCAAATGCTTTGAATGGGTCAAGGACCATATCGCTTTGGACGAATGCGGAATATACGTTCAGAAAAAGCATATCGCAGAAGATTTTGAGAGCAAATATCTCAGCTTGTTCTCTTATATGACGGAAATCGTCGGCAAGATTCCCGCAGGTTGCGGCGGCGTTATCTTCACTCCGTGGTTGCACGGCAACCGTTGTCCGTTTGAGGACCCGAACGCAAGAGGAATGTTCTTCAACATCAGCCTCGAAACTGGAAAAACGGAACTTATCCGCGCGGTATTGGAAGGCATCTGCTATCACAAACGTTGGATGCTCGAAGCATCTGCAAAGAAAGTCAAACCTTCCGACGTAATCAGATTCGTAGGCGGTGGCGCGCTTTCCGATTTCACTTGCCAAGTTCTTGCCGACATAACGGGACACGTTATCGAAACGGTTGACAGCCCGCAAAACGTAGGCGCGGTTGGTGCTGCCGCTTGCGTAGGCGTAGGCTTGGGCATTATCCCCTCTTTTGACGAAATCAAGAAGTTTATCCCTGCGAAAAAGACGTTTAACCCCAACTTTGAGTTGAAAGCAAGCGTTTACGACAAGGGCTTCGAGGTATTCAAAAATCTCTATAAGCAAAACAAACAAAACTTTGCGATGCTCAACAAACAATGAATTGGTTTTCTCAAGCAAAAGTGTTCACGCTAAAAACGTGAACACTTTTCTTGTACGCGTTTTGTCGTACGCTACTATACGGTCATAAGCGAATTGGCAGAAATATAATAATACGTCAATCCAAGTTCCGTATAACTTCCGAAAACACCGATTATCACTATTTCAGCCCCTCTATCGGGATAACCGCCAGAGTATTCAAATTCCAAACCTTGAGCGCAACACGCCGTAGCGTCCTTGATTACTACATAGTTGTAATATTTTTGTGTCTTATTAAAATAACTCGTATCGTATACGCCTTTCGCTTTTATCGTTTTCCCTATGTATGCTGTTGGATTTGTTATCATATCGTTTACTTTTGCATAAACCATCGTTGCGCTCAAAGAAGTTAAATCCACGTCAACGTTCTCAACTTGCATTGTTCCGTCACCACACGAAACCAAACAAAAAGCGCATACGCAAAATATCAATACGAGCATTATGCTCGCAATTCTGTTAATATTATTTATTTTTTTGTTATTTTGCATAATATTACCTAACCCTCACAAGTTTGTTACGCACAAAACCGATTGTAAGAAACGCCAAAAAGCACACGATATCGGCCGCAACTATCGTTGACCCGACGGGCGTGCCGTAAACGATTGATGTCAAAATGCCAAGCACGGCGCATGTCACGGATATACAAGCCGAGCATACGATGACCGATTTGAAACTTTTGAACACTCTCATAGCCGAAAGTGCAGGGAAAATTATTAAAGCAGATATCAAAAGCGAGCCGACCAAATTCATAGCAAGCACGATTATCACCGCAATTATCACTGCTATTACGACATTATACGCCTCCACTTTTTTGCCCGTTGCCTTTGCAAATGTTTCATCAAAAGTTACGGCAAACAGTCTATTGTATGCAAACACGAAGAATACGACGACGAAAACTGACAATCCGAAACAAATCCATACCTCCGTGCTTGACAGCGTCAAAATCGACGTCGATCCAAACAACGTACTGCAAACGTCTCCCGACAAGTTTGCCGACGCAGAGAATACGTTTAATAGCAAATACCCTATCGCAAGTGAACCGACGGAAATAAGTGCAATTAAAGCGTCTCCCTTGATTTTGGCATTTTGGCCTACGCGCAACAACAATATTGCAGCAACAATCGTAACGGGCATAACGATAATCATATTGTCCGTCAACCCCGCTATTCCTGCAACCGCCATTGCTCCGAAAGCAACGTGCGATAAGCCGTCTCCTATATACGAGAATCTTTTAAGCACGAGCGTTGCTCCGAACAGAGAGGCGCACAACGCAATAAGCACCCCAACAATAAGTGCGTATCTGACAAATGAAAATTGAAAATACAATGTCAATTTTTCTATTACGTTCATAGTTGCGCCCCTCCGTTGAGTTTTTTACAGAAATCGCTTTGCTTAAAGACATCTACCGACGCATAAAAACAAGGGTTGCCAACGTATAAAATATGCGATGCGTTTCTCAATGCGGCGGAAATATCGTGCGATATCATAATAATCGTCAAATGTTTTGTCGTGTTTAAGTCTTTGACGATGTCGTACAACTCTTGCGTAACGATAGGGTCAAGCCCCGCAACGGGTTCGTCCAAAAGCAACATTTTATTTGCAGAACACAATGCCCTCGCTATCAAAACTCTTTGCTGCTGTCCGCCGGATAATTCACGATAACAACGTTTTGCCAAATTTGATATCCCGAGCAATGCCATATTGTCTTTTGCCATTTGCTTTTGTTTTTTAGAGTAAAATGGATTGAACCCGCATTTTGCAAGACATCCGGATAAGACTATTTCATATACGGATGCAGGAAAATCCTTTTGTATACTATTTTGTTGCGGAACATAACCTATTTCCGTTTGCTTAATGTCGTTCCCGAAAGAGACTCTGCCTGATATCGGTTTAATCAGCCCCAGGACAGCTTTCATTAGCGTGCTTTTTCCTGCACCGTTTTCACCGACTATACAAAGATAATCTCCGCTTTCGACCGTGAAATCGATATTATCGACTATCTTTTTACCATCATATCCGACAGCCAGATTTTCACATACGAGTTCAACCATAATTACCTCACTTATGCACCCAAAGCCACTTTCAACGATTGTAAATTCTTTTGCATTGCCGTCAAATATGTTACGCCGTTTGCGACGTCGTTTGCCGTCGTTGATTGCATAGAATCAAATTGCACGATTTGTTGATCCTTTTTTTGCGTGTTATTTTTTACCGTTTGAGCTATATCGTGCTTTGCGCCTTCTATCGTACATATTGCAGGCAACGAAAGCTCGTCGACCTTTTTAGCAAGAAACGCTATCGTCTCAAAACTCGCTTCGGTTTCGGCGGAGCAACCGACAAATGCCGCATAGTATTTTAAGTTATAATCATCAACAAGATATCTGAATGGAAATCTGTCTCCGAATACGAGTGTGTTAAACTTTGCACCCTTAACCGCTTCTTCAAATTCGGTGTCCAAATTTGCAAGTTTTTGAGTGTAATTCACGAGGTTTTCATCGTATTTTCGCGCGTTATCCACATCGACAGATTTGAGTTCTTTTGCGATTGCATCGCATAGTATTGTGGCATTTTTAACCGAGAGCCACACGTGTTCGTCTTTTTCTTCATCTTCTTCCTCGTGCTCCTCTCCTTCATGCTCGTGCTCGCCTTCCATTCCTTCAATCGTTTCTTCGTTCTTCACTCTTTCGCCAAGAATGCCGAGCAAATTTATAACCTTCATGTTTTTGTTTGTTGCGTTCTCAAGTGCTTTATCAACCCAAGCGTCAGACTCTCCTCCGACATAAATAAATAGGTCGCAAGTAGAGATTTTCGCAATGTCCTCAACCGACGGTTGATAGCTGTGCAAATCTACACCGTCATCTATAAGCAATGTTAACTCTACATTGTTTATCTCGTCGCCCAAAATCTGTTTTACCCAATCGTATTCAGGGAAAATAGTACACACGATTGACAGTTTCTCGTTGCCGTCATTTCCGTTACAGGCAACCAAGCACACGCAAGTTAATGCTATTACACATATCATTAATAAAATAATAGTTTTCTTCATTTTAGTATTCTCCTTTTTAATTTAATCGTATAGAAAAAACAAAGCGAAATGCGAAAAATTCCCCCTATTGCGGAATTTTTACACACAAAAAACAGCCGAAATATCGGCTTTGCCTTGCCATAGTATTAAATTACATTGTAAGAATATCGCTCAAAGAAACAGGAGTAGTATTGAATTCAAGTTTTGTATTTGTTCCTTTTGAATAATACAAAACCCCGATTGCAAAAGCAAATATAGACTCTATTGCAATCAGTTTTTTTATACTCAAATTAAAATTTTTGGCAAAATGCAATACTGCGCAAATCGGGCAATCACTACCTGAACAATCATGCTCGTGGGCAAGTTGAGAACAAAGAACGACGAGCAAAAACGCCGCAACAAACAATGCGACCAAAAACATCGTTGAAATTTTGCGTTTTTGCATCTTATCGTCCTCCTATAATAGTTTATTATACATTTATAGCAAATTCAAAGTCGCCACTGTTTTTAAGCACAATCTTTCATTCATACTACCGAATTTGCGATTCATTTGCATATGTTATAACAAACAATGTGACCGTTGTCAATACGATTTTTTGATTTTCTCAAATTAATAAAAAGAGCGTTTCATCCGCTCTTTTTATTAAATAACTAATGTTTAATCTTTTATAAATTACAGTTCATTACTTGTGAAAGTTAGCGGCAATATCTCGCTGAATTTGTACACTTTGAAATCGTCGGGAGTGCCGAGTATCACTTCGAAATTCTCGTCGCAAAACTCCGCCATTACCTGACGGCAAACTCCGCACGGAGAACAGTCCTTGGACACCTCTCCTTCCCTGCCACCGACGATTGCGATGCACTTAAACTCTCTCTCTCCCTCGCTGACCGCTTTGGCAAAAGCCGTGCGTTCCGCGCAAATAGACGGAGAATACGCCGCGTTTTCGAGATTGCAACCCATGTATTCTTTTCCGCTCTTACCTACGAGGACGGCACCCACTCTATAATGCGAATAGGGCACGTAAGAGCGATTGCGCATCTCGTTTGCAAGAGTCATAAGTCTTTTATAATCTGTCATAATTCACCTCTTTTCAGGCGTTTGCAAAAGTTATTTTGCGACTTTCGAGAGGAAACTTTCGCCTGCCGTATCCTCTTTGTCTACGCCGAGATAATCAAGTACGGTTGCGCTTATATCCGCAAACGTGCTTCTCGTGCCGAGATTTACGCCTGCTTTGATTGCGTCTCCGTAAATTATCATCGGGACGTACTCTCTCGAGTGGTCCGTGGACGGAGTGGACGGGTCGCAACCGTGGTCTGCGGTTATGATAAGAACGTCGTCTTTGCGCATATTCGGCAAGAATTCTCCGAGTCGGCGGTCAAATTCCGTCATAGCGTTGGCATATCCTGCGATGTCGTTGCGATGACCGTATTTCATATCGAAATCTACGAGGTTCACGAAGCACAAACCCTCGAAATCTCTCTTTTGAATGTCGAGCGTAACTTGCATTCCGTTGTCGTTGCTCGTGGTGCGATTTGATTCGCTGACGTTTTTCCCTGCGAATATATCGTAAATTTTGCCTACCGAAATCGTTGCAAGGCCATTCTTTTTCAACAAATCGAGCATAGTCGTATGCGGCGGAATCAACGAATAATCGTGTCTGTTTGCCGTGCGCGTATACGGCCATTCTCCCGTGAACGGACGTGCGATGACTCTGCCCACGCAATGTTCGCCTTGGAGCATATCTCTTGCGATTTGGCAATAGCGATAAAGTTCGGGTACGGGAACGACGTCCTCGTGTGCGGCAATTTGGAAAACGCTGTCCGCCGACGTATACACAATAAGCGCGCCCGTCTTGACGTGTTCCTCTCCGTAGTCTTTTATTACTTCCGTGCCGGAATAAGGCTTGTTGCAAAGCACTTTTCTGCCCGTGCGTTTTTCAAACTCGTCGATTACGTCCTGCGGAAAACCGTCGGGATAAGTCGGAAGCGGCTTAGGAGAGATGATGCCTGCGATTTCCCAATGTCCTATCGTCGTGTCTTTGCCCATTGAAGTTTCTTTCATTCTTGCAAAACTCGCTTTGGGGTCGGATACACCTCCGCCGACGCCTTCGATGTTGAAAAGACCAAGTTTTACGAGATTCGGGCAATCGAAATGTTCGTCCTTTCTGATTGCGCCGAGAGTGTTGCTTCCCTCGTCGTGCCAAAGGTACGAATCGGGCATTTCTCCGCAACCGCAGCTGTCAAGAACGATAATAAATACTCTTTTACTCATATTTACCTCTTATCAATTATGTTGCGCACCGCGCCTAAATTATGCAAGTTCGAGTGCGATTTCCATCATTTTCGTGAAGGAATTTTGTCTTTCTTCGGCAGTCGTATTCTCCTCGGGATAAATGAAACTGTCCGAAACGGTGCAAATGCAAAGTGCTTTCTTGCCTGCGCGAGCCGCATTGCAGTAAAGTGCGGCAGATTCCATTTCAACGCCGAGAACGCCCATCTTTGCCCATTGCATACCGCTGTTTGCGTCGTCGTAGAACGTGTCCGACGAGAAGATGTTGCCCACCTTGTAATTTACGCCTGCTTTTTCGCAAAGCTCGGCGGCTCTGCGCACGAGGTCGAAGTCCGCAATCGGGCAGAACGTACCGGGCAAATTATACTGCATTGCGTAATTGCCGTTGGTGCAAGCACCCATTGCGATGATGATGTCTTTTGCGTGCAAGTCCTTGTCGAAAGAACCGCAAGAACCTATGCGAATGATGTTCTTCACGTCGTAAAAATTGAACAATTCATACGAATAAATGCCGATTGCGGGCTGTCCCATACCGGACGCCATAACAGACACTCTTTTGCCTTTATAGTATCCCGTATAGCCCTGAACGCCTCTTACGTTGTTGACCAAAGTGGCGTTTTCAAGAAAGTTTTCCGCAATAAATTTGGAGCGAAGCGGGTCGCCCGGCATAAGAACGGTATCTGCGAAATCACCGAGTTTTGCCGTAATGTGTGGGGTTGGAACTGACATATTTTTTCCCTCCGTATTTTGTATTTTATCACACGAATGAACGCTTTAACATATCTATATATGTCAATAAACGCCGTTTCGTGTCATTTGCGCATATCAACGAATGCGCATATATCACAAGACTTCGAATGCACGAAGTCCCATATATCAATATTGTCCGTCGGCTTCTTGTTTCTTTACGATTTTGACGATACGGCTTGTGCCGAGTCTTTGTGCGCCGAGTCTGATAAATTCTTCCGCGTCCTCGATTGAGGAGATTCCGCCTGCCGCTTTCATTCTTACGTTCGGTCCGACGTGCTTTGCAAAAAGCGCAATATCGTCAAACGTTGCGCCCGCTTTCGAGAAGCCCGTGGACGTCTTGATAAAGTCTGCCCCTGCCCTCGTTACGATTTCGCACATTTTGATTTTTTCCTCGTCGGTCAAAAGGCAAGTCTCGATAATGACTTTGAGAATCTTGTCTTGGCAAGTCGCTTTGAGAGTTCTTATCTCGTTTTCGACGTAATCGTATTCGCCTGCTTTAAGTCTGCCGATATTGATAACCATATCGATTTCGTCCGCGCCGTTTTTGATTGCGTCCGCCGTCTCGAAGTTTTTCACTTCGGTCGTGTTGTATCCGTTGGGGAAACCTATGACCGTGCAAATCGCAAGACGATTGCCGACGTATTCTTTTGCTTGATTAACGTAGCAAGGCGGAATGCAGACCGAAGCGGTTGAATACTTCATACCGTCGTCGCAAATTGCTTTAATATCTTCCCACGTTGCGGTTTGCGAAAGCAACGTGTGGTCGCATTTGCTCAAAATGTCTTTGATGTCCATAATATTCCTCTTTTTCTTATTTATTGTTTAGGCAAGACAGCTCGATTGCAATCTTCGACGCAAGTTTTGCGTTGTTCAAAACAAGTTTGATATTGCTTTCGAGGCTTTCTCCGCCCGTGATTTTCTGGATTTTGTCAAGCAAAAACGGCGTAATGTCTTTGCCTTTAACGCCCTTTTCGTTTGCTTCCTTAACGGCTTCTTTTATGACGCTCTCGATATAATCGGCGTCCATCGAATACTGCTCGGGTATCGGATTGCAAACGAGCATACCGCCTCCGAGGCCCAACGAGTCTTTTGCGTATATCGCGTCGGCAATTTCCTTGGGAGTGTCCATACGGCAACTTACTTTGTATCCGCTCTTTCTCGTAAAGAACGCAGGCAATTCGTCAGTACCGTATCCGACGACGGCAACGCCTTTCGTTTCGAGATATTCCATCGTCAAGCCCAAATCGAGTATACTCTTTGCGCCTGCACATACGACGTTGACGGGAGTGCGAGCGAGTTCTTCGAGGTCGGCAGAGATGTCCATCGTCTTTTCCGCTCCTCTGTGTACGCCGCCTATACCGCCCGTTGCGAAAACTTTTATTCCTGCCATTGCGGCAAGAATCATCGTCGATGCAACCGTGGTTGCGCCGTCAAGTCCTTTTGACACGACGACGGGTATATCCCTTCTGCTGGTTTTTGTTACTTTTAAGCCTGCTTTTCCGAGATGCTCGATTTCTTCTTTGCTACAACCTATCGTGCATACTCCCTCGATTATTGCAATCGTTGCGGGAATCGCGCCGTTGTCTCTTATAGTCTGTTCGACAAGCAACGCCGTCTCAACGTTTTTCGGGTAAGGCATACCGTGCGATATTATGGTAGACTCCAACGCTACGACGGGTTTTCCTTGCTCGAGAGCTTCTTTTACTTCTTGCGATACCTTTATCGGCATATTCGTAATCCTTTTCTTTTTTTATCCGTAAAACCGTAAATATACTTTTCGTGTTTTATAAAAAATACTCTTTAAAAAACACATTTCGTGTTATTGAGCGGCTTTTATTTCGAGTTTTAAGCCTTTTTTCGACTTAAAACAGCGTTTTGCAACACTTTTCGTGTTTTATATCGTTTTCCGTCAATCGCTGATACGCTTGAGTATCGCATTGACAATCATCTCGTATGCGACGTTGTTGTGACCGCCTTCGGGTACGATAATATCCGCAATACGCTTTGACGGCTCGATAAAATGCTCGTGCATCGGTTTGACCGTAGTCAGATACTGCTTGACCACCGATTCGAGGCTTCTGCCTCTTTCGTTAACGTCGCGAAGAATACGCCTTATTATGCGCACGTCGGCGTCCGTATCGACGTATATCTTTATATCCAGCAAATCGACTATTTGCGGATTTTGAAACGCCATAATGCCTTCGACGATTATCACTCGCGCGCTCTTGGTCTCAACCCACTCGTCCGTGCGACGATGATTTGAAAAGTCGTAAGTGGGATGATACACGGTTTCTCCGCTCTTTAGCTTTTTGAGGTCGCTGAGCAGCAACTCGACGTCGAGAGAATCGGGATGGTCGTAGTTTATCTTGCAACGCTCCTCAAACGACAAGTCGTCGTGCGGCTTATAATAACAGTCCATACTGAGCATTGCCGAGTCGTTGCCGAACGCTTTGTGTATACGTCTTGCAAGCGTGGTTTTTCCGCTTCCCGTGCCGCCTGCGATACCGATAACGATATTATTCATACTCACCTCACAGATAAAGCCCTTTGGCTTCTTGTTCGGCTTTTTTCTTAAGCCAACATTTGCGGCACATCGCAATATAGCGGTCGTTTCCGCCGAGGCAAACCTGTTCGCCCTTGAACACGATGTTTCCGTGGTCGTCCATTCGGGCGTTGACGGTGGCTTTTGCTCCGCATTTGCATACGGATTTGATTTCGCTTATAGACTCTGCGATTTCAAACAGCCTCTTGCTTCCCGGAAACATATGCGTGGTAAAATCCGTTGCGAGTCCGAAGCACAAGACGGGGATATTGAAGTCGATGACGACTTGTCCCAGTTCATCAACCTGTTCGGGCGTCAAAAACTGGCATTCGTCAACGATGATAACGTTGCAAGAGGAGTAATTCTTCTTGTACAACGCATACAAATCTTCCGTCTGCGACACGGCAAGCGCGTTTGCGCTGAGTCCGATACGAGAGCGAGTGACGCTCTCTCCGTCGCGATTGTCTACGGCAGGCTTCAAAAGAAGGACTTTCATTCCTCTTTCCTCATAATTGAACTTTGTGATAAGAGCCTGCGCCGTTTTCGAGCAACCCATTGCTCCGAACTTAAAATACAGTTTTGCCATACTTTTTCCTTTGTATATCGTCGTTTATTCCACTCTGTCGAGTACGATTGGTCTTTCTTCGGGCTTTTCTTGAGAAATTTCGGTAGATTCCGTAAATTTGCGTTCCGCATTCGCAAATCTGCTTTCGTCGGAGGTATACATCGTTGCGATAGTCTCTCCTGCGTTTACATAGTCGCCCGTCTTTTTCTTGAGGACGATTCCTGCCGAAAAGTCGATGCTTTCCTCTTTGGTGTTTCTGCCTGCGCCCAAAAGCAGGCTTGCGATGCCGTAGCCCTCCGTATCGACGCGGTAGATATAACCGCTCGCGGTTGCCTTGACTTCTTTCTCGAAAGGTGCTTTTGCAAACTTTTCGGGATTGTCGATGCATTCCGCGTCTCCGCCTTGAGCCTTGACCATTTTTTTGAACGTTTCGAGCGCGCTTCCGTTTGCGATTGCCTCTTTAACGGCTTTTTCGCATTCCTCTACGCTGCCTTTTCCTGCAAGGTAAAGCATATTCGTCGCAAGAATAACGCAAATCTCCGTAAAGTCTTTCGGACCGTGTCCGTTGAGCGTGTCGATTGCCTCTTTAACCTCGAGCGTATTTCCTATAGCGTCGCCGAGCGGTCTGTCCATATCCGTAATAAGCGCAAGCATCTTTTTGCCCGCTCTTTTACCTATTTCAACCATTACGGAAGCCAACTCTTTGCTGTCCTCGAGAGTCTTTGCAAACGCGCCGCTTCCCGTTTTCACGTCAAGGACAATGCAATCGTCGTCGGCGGCAAGTTTTTTGCCCATAATGCTCGATACGACGAGCGGAAGCGAATCCACCGTTGCCGTAACGTCGCGGAGTGCGTACAATTTCTTATCCGCGGGAGCAAGGTCTCTGTTTTGACCGACGATACATACGCCGATTTCGTTTACGTTGTCGAGGAACTCTTGTTCGCTGAGGTCGGTTCTGAATCCCGGTATGGACTCGAGTTTGTCAATCGTTCCGCCCGTATGTCCGAGACCTCTACCGCTCATTTTTGCCACTTTTACGCCCAAAGACGCAACCAACGGAGCAACCACAAGGCTCGTCTTATCTCCGACTCCGCCCGTGGAGTGTTTATCGACTCTGATACCGTTGATTGCGGAAAAATCCAATTTCTGTCCGGAATCTCGCACGGCAAAAGTCAAATCGGCAGTTTCTCTGAAGTTCATACCCTTAAAGAAAATTGCCATAAGCAAGGCGGACGCTTGGTAGTCGGGAATATTCCCTTTGGTATATCCGTCGATGAAGAAATTGATTTCTTCGCTCGTAAGCTCGCCGCCGTCGCGTTTCTTGCGAATAATGTCGTACATTCTCATAATTTATTCCCCTTTAACAGAGCGCAAATAAAACGCCCATTTATTCAGCTATGATATTATACTACATTTTCTTCAAGAAAAAAAGACCAAATATTAAAATAATTGCACTCAAAGAGTGCAATTATTTCAAATCTTACAATTTATGTCGTTTTACAGACGCAGAATCACTCGTCGGTTTCGGCGTCGGAATCGGAATCTTTTTTATCGACGCTTATCGGCGGATAACCGAAAGCCACGTCGATAGGCTCGTCGCTTCTCGTCACGACCACGTTTTCGCCGTAGAATACGCCCTCCGTAGGTCCGTCTGTGATAATTCGAACGTTATCGTCCGTATGATTCTCACTGTCTGCGCCACCGTTCTTTTTAGCAAGTCGTTTTGCCTTTTTATCCGCTCTGCGTTTTGCGAGTTTGGGCAACTTGCCTTTTTTGACAAGCACTTCCACCGTGACGACGATTGCGATAATTACCGCAACGATGCATCCTGCGACGATACCGACGATTTCGAATATACCGAGTTTCTTTGCGACGAACGTGAAGTTGTCGTGATTGGTATAGAACGCGATACAATCGTCTATGCTGTCGATTTTATCTTCGTCTGCGGCGTTTTCGTTAAATTCCGCAATAGCCGTGTCGGTGCAAACGAGATTTACGATTTCTTCCTCGTCCCAAAGATAAGAATATTTATCTACGGGGCTACCGCTACCCATACCTGCTTCTCTGTCCGCGGACGACTCGAAATACTTTGCATAGCCGTTATTCCAAACTTCGAGAGTCGCTTTGTAGTAATTGTAATACTTGAGTTCTTGACCGCCTACAGCCATATCTTTTTTCGGCATTGCAAACCACTTTTCGAGAAGCTCTTGGCTTGCTTCCATATCGACGGAAAACTCCGCTCTGTACACGCCGTCTTTATACGTTATCTTTGCGTCCTCGCCGATAATGCTTGCCGTAAAGTCCATATTGTTGATTTCGTGTATCTCGTGAAGAACGTTGAGATTGTCGTTGAATTGCTCGAGCGTCATTGATTTTTCAAACGGTTTCAAACCTTTGGGGAAAGTGAACTTCGCATAAGGGAACGTAGTTACCGAGCAATCGCAGTTATACTCCGCGCCGATGTCTCCAAAGTAATAATAATCGGTTTCTCCGTCTCCGTTATCGTCCGTACCGAGGCAGTAGCCCACCTTGAGATAACCTGCGAACTCCGTTATCAACGAATTGCCGACGGCTTCTCCCGTATCGACTGTCGTTGCGAGTTGATAATACCATTTTTCTCCGTTGCGGAGATTGAAAGAATGCATCAAAATATTTGCGTTAAGCGCAGCCGCAACACCCTTTGCGTTTGCAAGGCTTTCTTGCACGACAAGAGATTTTTGCGTTTCTATACGGCTCTTGTTTGCAGTATCGAAAAGTGCCATAACCGCGTTTTGCTTGTCGAAATAATCGGCTTCGTCTCCGTCGGCTACGACTCTGTCGATAAGCTCCAAATCCTCTGCGGTAAACAGCGAATCGTACGCAGGTCTCGAACCGACCGGCATAACGAACGTCGACGGAGCGTCGGACGCATCGCTCTCGTTCTTATTGCAAGCCGCCATTCCGACGACGCACACGACGAGCAAAGCGACGCACAAAGTCAAACTCAAAATTTTCTTTTGCATAATTCCCTTTCCTTATTGCATTGCGTACCTAAAGTACAATACTTATATATTTTACATTGATAAAAACAATGTGTCAACAACTGTTTTTTCAATGAAAACACGCCCTCTTTTTAGGGGGCGTGCATATTTTTTAGAGGTTGTTTTCGTCCGAATCTACGGAATTATCGGACAAGTCGGCTATCGAATCGTTATAGTCGACATCGTCGAGCGTCGATACCGTTTCGTTTTTCTTTTCGGCTTTTGCCTCTCGTTTTTCTTCTTTCCTTTCGGCTTTCACGCCTTTTTTCTCGGCCTTAAGCTCTTTCTTTTTCTCTTTTTCTTTGATGTCTTGCTCTTTGATAGCCTGTCTGCGTTCTCTGTCCTTTTGCGCCATACGCTTGAGCGCGGCGGCAAGTTTGGGGGCTTTGCCCACTTTGACGAGTATCGCGAGAACGATTATCACAATGATAATCGCGCCGACGATAGACGCACCGAGCGCAATCCAGAACGTAAACCAGTCGAAAACGTAAACGCTTTGCGGGTCGCTGTAAAACTCGATTGCTCTGACGATAAGTTCCTCGTCGCTCTCGAGCGGATAGGTCTCGGCAATGGCTTTGAAGCGTTCGTCCTGACTTACGACGGACATAATTTCGTCCGCATTCCACAGATACTCGAATTCGTTTTTCGGATGAGATTCGATGTCGTTGCCGATAACTCTCATCTTCCAGTCCTCGTAGGAGCGGAACGCTTTTGCATATCCGTTGTCCCAAATCTCGACTTCCGCTCTCCAACCCACAATCGTGTTGTTTATCTTGAGGAACGTTCCCGTATCGAGGTCGAGTTTGGACATACGCTCGAAGTCCTTAAATTCCGGACTCGATTGGTCCTCGCAGTTGATTGAAAACTTGAGTGTGTAGAACTTTTCTTCTTCGTTGTATTCAACGTTTATGTCGTCGTTGAGCAAAGACGGCACGATGCGCATATTTGTCAATTCAAGCTGACTGTCGCGGCAGTTTCTCTCCGCCTGATACGCCTCGAAACCGTCGTATACCACGGGTTCGTCACCTTCGGGAATAATGAACGACGCATACGGGAACGTGGGAACGGAGCAATCAAGTTGCGTGTCCGAACCCATTATATAAGCGTAGTGATACTTGTTGTCTCCGTTGGTGTAGGCAACTTGCAGATTGCCTGCAATCGGGCTGAGCAATTCGGCAAGCGTTTCAAAGCCTTCGACGTCTCCCTGCGCCGCCTGCGAAACGAGTTGATAATACCATTTGTCGCCGCTTTGGAGGGTAAAACCGTGCATATACACTCTGCCCATTTCGTTTCCGCCGAGAGAGTCTTGCACCATAAGCGACAAACCGTCGTTGTTAATACGGCTGGCGTTCGCGGTATTGTAAAGCAACATTGCGGCTCTTTGCAAAGCGTTGTCGTATCCTGCGCTGTTAACCCCGATGTCGAAAAAAGCGTCCTCGTTGTTTTCCGCTACTTTTTGCAAGAAAAGCGTTTCTTCTGCCGAGAGCAACGGAGTTTTATCCGCAGGTCTCGTGCTTATTTCGGCAACGTCGTTGAGGAAATTCCCCGACGGAACGACGACTTCTTCTTTGTTGCAAGCAACAAAAAGCACCGTGCTTACCATCAGCACGACAGCCAACATTATTATCGTAATCGCTTTTTTCATCGTATCAACCTACCGATATATTTAATGCTCCGATAAGATTCCGAAACAAAGTTTACAAAATAAAAAACTCTCCCCGACGTCTTGCCGTATATATTAAATATATACGCCGAAAAGAGTTATCGTCAAATATTTTTGAAAATATAATTCCTTAATTTTAGATAAAGAAACGGACACTCGTATGCTTTCCATACAATTATCGTTTTTTGTCTGTCGGCTCGCTATTTTTCGACAGAAAACTGCGCCTTCAATTTCTCGTAATACTTGGTAACGTAGTCCTTTAGCACAGCCATAGTCTTGTCGTAAGATTTTTGCGAAAGCGCAAGAAACGGGTCGGGAACGGGAGAATACTTGCCCGTCGCGATTTCCGACAAAGTGCGATACTTGTTTCTGTACTTTGCGGGAGTCATCAGACCGTGCATTTTGGACATTCCGATAATCACGTCGGCGTTTGCAAATCGTTGTTCGTCGTCCTTAAACGACGGCTTGTGCGCAAGCACTTCTTCTCTCGGAAAGCCCTCTCTGACGAGAACGTCGACGGCTTTGGGAAATATGTTTTTACTGCGATTGAAAACCGCCGACGATTGCACGTTTATCTTGCCTCTCAATTCCTCGTCGTTTTCGACGAGACGGCGCAACAAAAATTCGCAATACGGACTGCGGCATACGTTTGAAGAACATACGAATAAAACGTTCATTTGCATCTCCTAATTCTTTATAATGAAAATCGGGATTGGCGGGTCTTTTTTCCAGTTGTAAAAGAAGGTGGCAAGCACTTGATATTTTTCGTCGTCAAGCGTTTTGAGAAACGGCAAAAGCGCGTCCTTTTCCTCATATCCGCTGTCCCCTCCGTAATACACGGAAACGCACATCAAACCGCCTCTTTTGAGCAAATCAAGCCCTTTTTCGATGGCAATTTCGGTAGATTCGAAGCGCGTAAAAATACTGTGGTCTCCCTTTGGCAAATAGCCGAGATTGAACACTATGCAATCGACGCTTTCTTTTTCGGCAAATTCGTCCATTCTCGCGTGAGACGCAAGCACGGTACGAGCGTGCAGATTTCGGTTTTCGAGCAGTTGATTCGTGCTGTCTATCGCACTCTGCTGAATGTCGAAAGCAATGACTTTGCCGCTTTCTCCTACCGTTTCGCACAAAAATGCCGTGTCGTAGCCTCTGCCTGCCGTTGCGTCGATGCAGAATCCGCCCTTTTTAACGTATGCGGATATGACGTTGTGTACAAGTGTCAATGCGTTCATATCTACCTCTCGCAACGATAATACCATATATGCGCAAGTCTATCAAGCGCAATTCAAACCTTTCTCCACTTGGCGTAAAGATAAACGTCCGTATGCGTACCTGCGGCGCGCTTGGTTATCGGCTCGTTTTCAAAATTCGGATTGTCGTACCAACCCTCGAATACATATCCGCTCCTCATAGGTGCGGCATAATAAAATTCATCGCTTTCGACGGTAAATTCGGCGTTTTCGGTATTCGTCATATCGTTCAAATAATCTACGCCGTCTCCGTAAAACACGGTTTTGTATTTAATCGCAGTCCAAACCGCATAAACGGTAACGTCTCCCGTGTTTCCTTTCGCAATACTTTCCACGGAATTGCCGTCTTTGTCTATCCAACCGACAAACGTATAATAATCACGCTCCGCAGTCGGCAGTTGTACGTCCGTTTCGACGTCATATGTATTCGGATATTCTCCCTCTACGCTTCCGCCGTTACAAACGTAATTTATTTCGTATTTTTCAAGCGTATAAATCGCTTGCACTTCCATATCTTTCACGACGTTCGTGAGGTCGGCGTTCCAACGTGCGGTATAACCGAGTTTTGCCGTCGGAACAGGCAAATCTTCAACGCCTTTTCCGTGTTCGACTATGCGTTGCGTGCGCACCGTACCGTCAAAGAACGTAACGACGTGAGTCTTTGCGATTATCGTGAGCGTCGCGCTCGCTTCCTTTATCGGTTCGTAATTATCCCCTACTTCAAAATGCGCCACGACCAAATGTTTTCCGACGTCCGTCACGCCGTTGCCGACGTAAGATACCTTGATTTCTTCGGGCAACTCCGTTTTGATAAAAATGCTGTGCGCTTCTCCGTCCCAAACTATTTCTTCGTCCTCGAATACGACATTTTCGATTCTTGCTTTTTCAATCGTCAACGTTGCCTCGAGATGCAAATCGTTGCACCCTTCTTTGGTTACCGTAACGCTTACGACGTATGTGCCTGCATTTGAAAAACTGCATTCTCCGTCATACTTCGCTTGTGCGCCATCGGGCAATTCTATCGGAATAGAATGCTTGTTTCCGTCATAAACAAAAGTTGTATCCTCAAAAATTACGCCCTCGACGTCCGCAAGTTTTTCCCATTTTGCATAAAGCGTGCAATCCGAAGTAGGCGCGCTGTCAAAAGATATGTCCGCCTCGGTTTGACAAGCCTCGTCAACACACCAACAGACAAACTTATAGCCGTCTTTCTTCGGAGACGGAACGGGGTCTCCGTACTCCCAAACTATATCTTTTTCGCCGTTATTGAGAACAAAAGTAATAATTGCGCCGGGTTGAAACAGGTCGTTGACATTATCCGAATTGCAGGCGCAAAGCGTAATGGTCGTTAAAACAATCAAACACTCTACGGCCAAAAATAAAAGACGCCGCTTCGCAACGGCAGACTGATGATATTTGTCCATTTTAATGTCTATCATTCTTCACGTTGATAATTTTTAATAAAAATTAGCACTTCAGCAATACACGGTCAACACTTTTCGACAAATATGTGCATTTTTAATGCAAAAAAATCTCAAATATTTCAAAATAATATACGTTTGTACAATATTTTCACACGCTTATGCAAACAAAATTTATAGTTTCACGTCGCTTACGGTTATAGACGAGCCACTCCGACCAAACAAAAAGACACGGGCAATTTGTCCGTGTCTTTTTGTCTGGTCGGAGTGGCGAGACTTGAACTCGCGGCCTTACGGTCCCGAACCGTACGCGCTACCAAACTGCGCTACACCCCGTTATTTACGTCTCAATCAAAACTGATTGCTTATGCAATATACATCAATTTGCAATTTTTTGCAACAAAATTGCGCTAACAATCTAAAAAAATATCCGCACAACGTTATTTTTTTGTCTTATGTCGACAAAATCGTTTGCAAAATGTTTTTTAGTGATATATAATAGCCAATGCGATGGAGCTTGGTGTAGTGGTAGCACTTGGGCCTCTGACTCCCACTGTGTAGGTTCGATTCCTATAGCTCCTGCCAACGCAAACACCCTCATATAAGTGAGGGTGTTTTCTTATATTATCCGCCCTTTGTGCTTGCACATTAGGGGCGGATAATATAAGAAACGGCAACGCGTTAGCGTGTTTGCGTTGGGCACATACGGAGCGAGGACGGAAGCACACCGATGTGTGCATTACTATAGCATTACGCCCTTTGTGCTTGCACGTTATGGGCGGATAATATAGGAAACAGCAACGCGTTAGCGTGTTTGCGTTGAGTACAAAACGGAGCGAGGACGGAAGCACACCAAAGTGTGCATTACTATAGCGTTTCGCCCTTTGTGCTTGCACATTAGGGGCGGATAATATAGGAAACAGCAACGCGTTAGCGTGTTTGCGTTGGGTACATACAGAGCGAGAACGGAAGCACACAAAAGTGTGCATTACTATAGCGTTACCTCCTTTGTGCTTGCACGTTAAGGGCGGATATTATAAGAAAATAGCAACGCGTTAGCGTGTTTGCGTTGGGTACAAAACGGAGCGAGTACGGAAGCACACCAAAGGTGTGCATTACTATAGCATTAAGCCCTTTGTGCTTGCACATTA
>DLKM01000015.1:21741-61318 GCA_002478945.1 Christensenella sp. UBA7588 | reverse complement strand
AAACAGCAACGCGTTAGCGTGCTTGCGTTGAGTACAAAACGGAGCGAGAACGGAAGCACACAAAGCATACTCATTTATTAAATTCGCATTCTACATTTGATTTTGATGCGGCTATGCCTTATAATATATTTATAAAGTATACGGAGGCAAATATGAATATCCAAAAATATATGCCCGAAATCATCGACACTATACAAAACGCCGTGCGTTTTAAGACGGTAGAGGATACGCCCGTTGCGGGAGGTCCTTTCGGGCAAGGCAACAAAGATTGTCTCGAATACGTTTTGAGCGTCGCAAAAAATCTCGGTTTCCGCACCGTTAATCTTGACGGCTATTGCGGATATGCCGAAATCGGTCAAGGCGAGGAAATCGTAGGCATCATCGGACATCTCGACGTAGTTCCCGAGGGCGACGGTTGGAAGTATCCTCCCTACTCCGGCACGCTCGTAGACGACGAAATTTGGGGCAGAGGCACAATCGACGACAAAGGTCCGATTATCATCTCGCTGTACGCAATCAAAGCGTTGATGGACGACGGATTCAAGTTTAACAAGCGCGTGCGCGTTATCTTCGGCTGCAACGAAGAAACGGGTTCGCTTTGTATGGAGCATTATCTAAAAGTCGACGAACCGATAACCTACGGAGTATCTCCCGATTCGGACTTCCCCGTGATTTTTGCCGAAAAATCCATAAACAGCATTCAGATAACGGGCAAATCCGTTTCGGAAAGCGGCGCGAAACTCGTATCTCTCGACGGCGGCATAGTCATAAACGCCGTACCCGACGTGTGTACTTTCGTTCTCGATTGCACCGACGCTTCGGTCGAAAACACCGTAAGCGAGATTTGCAAATCTCTCGATTCAAACGGCATCGGTCACACTCATTCCGTCAACGGCAATAAAGTGTCGTTCACGGTATACGGAAAAGCGGCTCACGGCTCCCTTCCGCAACTCGGCGTAAACGCAATTTCTTTTGCGCTTAACGCGTTGAACGGCGTTGTCAAAAACGATTTTGTGCGCATATACAATCAATATATTTCGACTTGCGTACACGGCGAAAAACTCGGTTGTTTTGCGGAGGACGAATACGGCAAAATTGCGGTCAACGTCGGTCTTTGCTCCTTTGAAAACGACGAGTTTTCAATCAAAATCAATTCTCGACTTCCGTTCAACACCGACACGGACAAGATGCTTGCGCAAGTCCGCGAAAAACTTACAAACGAGAACGTTCGTGTCGTTTTGCTTTCCGAATCAAAAGGCTTCAAAATCGACCCGAATTCTGATATGATTCAAATTCTGCTCGGCGCATACCGCAAAGTCACGGGAGACGAAAAGAGCCAACCTATCTGCAGCGCAGGCGGCACATACGCAAGAGAATTTACCAACTGCGTGGCTTTCGGTCCCGAAATGAAGGGCTACGGAGAGATGATTATACATCAGCCCAACGAGCGAATATCTCTCAAAGCGATTACCGCGATTTTCGACATCTACCGCACCGCTTACGCCGATTTGATTGAAAAAGTAAGTTTTGCAAAATAAACTTATTTACCGATTTTCAATCGTCGAATAAACGTTTTTACGTTTTCAATCATTGATTAAACGATAAAAAAACGAGGCATCTAAATGCCTCGTTTTTATTTGCGAATATTTCGATTATTCCGCGTCGTCGTGCGGAGTTTCTTCGCTTGCTTCGACGTCGGAAACGTTGTCGGAGTTTTCTTCGACTACGGCAGATTCTTCTACGTCCGAAGATTCTTCGTCATTGACGACGGTTTCTTCCGCATCGTTTTGTTCAAGGTCGACTACACCGTTTTCATCGATTGCAACAGCCATACTGTCCTCATTTGGGAAAACGATTTGTGCCGCTCCGCCGTCCTCGACGTTTTCGGTATTCTCGTCGTTTTGTGCGTTTGCGCCTTTTCTTGCCTCGATTTCAGCCTTTGCTTCTTGTTGTTCTTTCTCATTGAACTTGTAGAAGAAAAGCGGAATAACCGTGAGGAAGAAACTTATTGCCGCAATGCCGACGAGCATAATCCACATCGTGTCTTTGTTTGTGTCGCCCATAAGTGAGGGGTTGTTTGCTTCTACGCCCGCGAGTTCGTAAGACAAAACGCCGATAAACGCGCCGACCGCCATACCGATTTTATTGATAAGCGTTTGCATTGCGAAGCAGATACCTTCCGCTCTTTCTCCCGTCTTGAGTTCGAGATACTCGACGGTGTCGCCAATCATAGCGTAAGTAAGGATGTTGCCGAAGCCCGAAGGAATACCTGCGATAACGAGCGCGATAATCAAACAGACGATTGTCGCGATATTTGTATAATCTCCTCTGCCCGTCGTGATACCGACGATAAACGCAATGAGCATTGCCACGCCGCCTATGACGTGCGACCAAATGTAGGTGTTTTTCTTGCCGAATTTTTTGGTACACCAAGGCACGAGTAAGGAAGCGATAAGTCCGCCGGGGACGATTGCGAGCGTAAAGAGCGTATACAAGCCTTCGCCCTTCATAAAGCCGCCGAGAATAGATACGTCGGCAAGGACGTATTTTGCGAAATACAGACCGCCCGTGTACGTAAACAACAGCCTTGCCGCACCGCCTATACCCGAAAGAACGATGAGCATCAACGGTTTGTTCTTGAACAAAAGTTTGAGGTTGTGTCCGAGAGACGGCGGATTTTCAACGGATACGTTTCTTTCCGTCGTGTTCTTAAATCCGAGGAAGAACAGAGGAACCGCCACCACACAGCAGATAATTGCGGTAATGAAGTAAATCCATTTCAATCTCGTTTGAATAGAGCCCGTATCGTTTGCGATAATGCCGTCGAGGCTTGCGAGCAAATCACTCTCATACAAAGTCAAATCGATGTCGGTATCGACCACGTTGAGCAACGCGCTTCCCGACGCTCTCAAGACCCATTGATTGTTCTTGAACACGATAAAGTCGTATCTGTAATCGTTGCCGTCAACGTGTTGGTTTTCTACGTTGAGACCGTAGAGGTAATCTCTCAATGCAACGATAGCGGGGTCGTCTTTATAGTCTTTGTCGTTCAAATATTTTACGAAAGTATCGATTTGCTCTCTGACTCCGTATTCTTTGCCGTCCTTTTCATATTCGTCGATGTCGGGAATTTGTGAAAGAAGTTCGCGAATATCGGATTTAACCATTATCCAGACGTATCCGTCGGGATTCTCGTCCGTTTTAACCGACGTAATGGACGTGCGCATATTTTGTGCGATAGACAACTCTGTTTGCCATACCGCAGTAGTATTTGACGTAACCATCGGAACGATAATCGTAACGAGACCTGCGCCGAGCGTGCAGAACAGACGAGCTATCGTAAGCAAATTGCCTCTGCGATAAGTATCGTTGCTCATTGCGGTTGAAAGTCCCCAGTAAGGAACGTCCGCGACCGTATAAACCATACCCCAAATTACGTACATAACCGAGATTGCCGCAAATCCGCCGGGGGTGTTCTTATACCACGGCAAGAAGCACAAAATGGTCATTACGGCAATCGGGATTGCCATCCATTTCATATAAGGGCGACATTTGCCCCACTTGGTACGAGTACGGTCGACGATAGAACCCATAATCGGGTCGTTGAGTGCGTCGTAAATACGCGCAAACAACATAAGCAATGCAACGGATAATGCGCCGAAACCGATTGCGTCGGTCATAAATACCGTAAGATACGAACCGATAATCGTACAAATCAAGTTTTGTCCGAATCCGCAAAGCGAATAGCTGAAGCCCTCTTTGGGTTGCAATTCGCCGTCTCCGGGAGTCGAGCCGAACAACTTGTGTACAAAATTGTTCATTTTCTGCTTGCCGCTCAATTTCTCGGCTTGTGCAGTTTCACTCATAATTTCACCACTTTCCTTAAATTTAGTATTATAAAAAACAATACTATGTACCTATATTAACAGCATTTCCGCCAACAATCAACCATAAATCGAAAAAACCGCCGTCGAATTTAATCGTTTTATTTCAAATACGCGCCAAAATATCACAATCTTAAAAAAATGCTTGTACTCTTTCAAAAAATGATGTAATATATTGAGGCAAACGAACCAAACGGGGTCATGGCGCAGTTGGTAGCGCGTTTGAATGGCATTCAAAAGGTCAGGGGTTCGAATCCCCTTGGCTCCACCAAAAAAAATATCGTACTTTATGTGCGATTTTTTTTATTTGTAGGCAAGGGATTCCCACGATTTCAGCGTGGCGTTGCTCTGCAACGCGAACCCCTGCGGGCTAACGCTTCGCTCTGCAAGTAAACTTGCTCGCTCCGCTATTACGGAAGCGTTCAAGGTACACTTCCTACGAATCCCCTTGGCTCCACCAAAAAAATATCGTACTTTGTGTACGATTTTTTTATTTGTAGACAAGGGATTCCCACGATTTCATCGTGGCGTTGCTCTGCAACGCGAACCCCTGCGGGATAACCGCAAGCAAAGAGAGACGCAAGCGCGTAGCATTTGCGGAAATCGTGCGTAGCGGACATAGCAAACAAACAAAGCACGAAGTGTCCGCGCATTGCACGGAGGTGCGACAGCACCGTTTGTTTGCGTAGACGCTTCGCTCTGCAAGTAAAACTTGCTCGCTCCGCTATTACGGAAGCGTCCAAGGTACGCTTCCTACGAATCCCCTTGGCTCCACCAAAAATGTCCCTCATCCACACCAGTAACGTTTTGACCGATTAGTATGGGTCATTTTTGATTGATTGCTTATGCACATAGGTTATGTGATTGAATTCTTCGGGATAGGCTCAACGGTGTTCATTTTTATGTATGGAATAAGTAGGCCGATATTGTGCTTTATTACCCTGAATCTGTCGTTGGAGTCGGAGTTATCTATAATTCCCATATTTACCAAAGCGTCGAAAATTTTGCACGAAACAAAATAGTCAGTATCTAAATTATATTGGAGCGTACTCGGACTGACGTAATCGTATTTTTTTAAGCAATCATATACTGCGGGCAAAAACATTGCGTTTACAGGTATTGTTAAACTCGGTTCTCTTTCTTCTTCAGGCTTTTTTAGATAACCTTTCAATATCCCCTCATAACTTAAAACTGCGGCAAACACGTCTTGGCCGTCGGAATTGTCGCTATGCTGTATAAACGGCTTGCATACTTGTAATTCAAAATCCGAGAAAAAAGCGTTTACGGAACAATTAAAAAAATCTGCAATTTGTGGCAAATATTCTATTGACGGTAACGACGTACCCTTTTCCCACTTCGAAACCGATTGAACGGACACGTTTATATAATCTGCCAGTTGCTTCTGCGTTGACTGCGTCGCTTGTCTGATTTGTTTCAAATGTTCGCTAAATACCGTATACATATTAACCTCGCATTGTTTGTTGGTTTCATTATAATTGTGCGAATGTTTAAGGTCAATAACCTATTTCGATAGCGACGATTCAACTGACGGTTGATTTGTCTTAACATAAAAACCCTCTTAAACAGCAACGAACAATCGACCGAATCATAATAAACACTATTGTTTATAAAAAATATATAAAGCCTCAAGATATTCGCATTCAAGAACAAAAACATATAATAAAAGATTTGCAACATATGCGAAATGTTTATGCTTCCCATCAAAAAATATCGTACTTTATGTACGATATTTTTTTATTTGAATACTATGGTTACCACGACTACATCGTGGCGTTGCACCACCCCTCGGCTGTATACTTACTTACGTTTGCGAAGGGCGAATATTACGACGGTTGCGACGTTGGCAAGCGAAAGCAATACGATGAAAACGATGAGTACCGTTTGCAAAGTGTTCGTCTTGTTCTCGACTGCTTCGAGCCTTTCGGAAAGTGCGGCGATTGCCGCAGTTACTTCATCTTTGGCTTGCGCAATCTTGCCTTCGAGTTCGGTTTTTAACGCCTGATTATTTTCGTCAACGTAAGCGTTGTTGACCGATTCTGCATTTGCGATTGCGGCAGTCAGATTCTTTATCGATTCATCTACTTTGCTTGCGTCCGCCTTTTTGTTTATTGCAGTATTAAGCTCGACTTTTGCGATGTCTAACGCCGCTTGTGCGGAATCGATTGCCGTTTTTTGCGCATCTTCGATTTGTTTGCTCAATGCGCCGTTCAATGCGTCATCGTTATCCTTTCTCGTTTTTTCGGCGTTTTGAATCGCTTCGTTGAGTTGAGCGATTTTCGAGTTTATCGTTGCCGCGTCGGCTTTTTTGTCTATTGCGTCTTGCAATTCGTTTTGAGCCGTCGCAAGTTCGGCGGATACTCTGTCTATCGCTTCCCCCGTCGGTATCGTGTGATTGCAATTTCTGCACACGAGGTTTTCGTCCAAATCGGTATGTTGACACTTTTGTACGATTAAAGCCCCCGTGTAATCGGCAGGTTTTTCCAACACTTCGCTCCACAGCAACGCTTTGCCGTTTTCGACAAACATATAACCTTCCGGCAACAAATCGCTCAATTCCCCGCGATTATCTATGACCCTTGTTATTTTGCCGCCATATACTTTGATTTTTATCGAATATTTGAATATTCTGAATTCCGTATCGTCTTTTCCTCTCAATTCGATGTCCGCAGAAGTATTAAGGAAATCTGCGCTTACGAGCATATAACCGCCGCCCACGCTATCCGTAACTACCGATTTAGAATTGAATTGCACGGTACACACCCACAGTTTTTTCCCGTTCAAATCGAGCGTAACGTTTTGGTTTACGGTTTTTGTGGATTTCAACTCCATATCGTTGAGAATTACGATTTTATCCTCGCCTTCGCAAGCGGCAAACGCATTTTCCAACTGGATAAAATATTTGATTCCTTGTCCGTTTGTCAACTTGACGTTCATCGTGTTTTTACATACGTCGCAAACGTTTGAATCGTCTACGTTATTATGCGGACAAACGTACGCGCAGGCTTTGCAAACGCCTCTCGTGTCGTATGACTCGTGAGGACAATCGTAACCGCAAACGGCACATTTGTGCGTATCCGTATCGAATTTTTCGTGCGTGCAAATATATCCGCAGTAGTCGCAAACGTATTGCTCTTGCTCGTTTACGGTAAAACTACCGTCGTGAGTACACTTTTGTGCATAAACGGGAGTCGTTTCGTTCATATCCGACGGCTTGATATATCCCGTTCCGTCCGCGGCATAATACGCGCATCCTTCAAAAAGTACGCCCTTATAGTCGGTCTCTGTCTCATAAAACTTCATTTCGCCTATAAATACGTTATCTTTCAACATCGGCATAATTTTATATACGGAAAACCTTCTTATGTAAGCGTTGGATATTTGAACCGAACTCGCAGTTATAACGCACACGCTGGAAAACTTCAAATCGTAACTGCCCTCAGGACCGTTAATCGTCGTATTAGAGTACAACGTAGCCATAAAATTGATGTTAAACACTCCACCGGTAATATTTGCGTTTGTTTCCATATACATACAGAAATCGGTATAATCGTTATCGGAAGCGTTTGTAAACGTACCTGACAAAACATTTACCGTACACTTGAAAAAATCTATATCGCCGTGGATTGTCATTTCTCCCGCCATTGTCTCGCTACTGTCTTGAAACGTGACGTTAGAAGATTCAATCGTAACGGTATTTGTCGAACCGCTGTTCAAAATTTTCCCGTTCAAATCGATAATCAAAGATTTATCCGAAAAAACGCAGAATTCGCAGTCCTGCAACAACTTGATTGTTACCGTTTTACCCGAATTTCTACTCGGTGCGGCGGCAACGGCAGCTGCAAACGAAGTGAAATTCGTTGCGGTTTCGCCGTCAATCAAACTTACGACCGCTTCCTCTCCGCTCTCGTCGGCGGCGTAGGCAACTTCGGAAGAAAACGAAAAACTTGCGACAAGCACCGCACAGATTGCAAGGGCTATAAGCATTGAAAACGCTATCGTTCGGGTGGAAAATTTCCTCATATCTTACCTCATTTTTTGAAAAATATCGATTGAATAATAATTAAGGCAAAAGCATTGCCAATTATCCGCGCGAAAACTTGAAATCGAAAGTCATTTCAAGCATCGCAAAAAGTTGGCTCATAACACGGTTTGCCGTGTCGTTTATATCCATTGATTTGACGGTTTTGAGCGCGCTTTCGGCATCTGCCGCGTCGACGTGATAAACGTCAAAAGCCATACGCAAGAAACGTTCCGTCTTTTTTTGCAAAGTGAAATAAACGTCCGCTTTGCGCGCCATAAAAGAACGCATCATACCCGCCGAACCGAGTTCCGCTTCAAAAAAGTCGCTTGCGCTCCAGTCGGGATTGTACGGAGCAAAAAATTTGGCGTTTTCCTGCGCCGTCTTTTGACATATATATTCGCAAATCATCGGATTAGTGTACGCTTCGAGATAGATTTCTCGCAAATTTTCGTTGCATTCCGTCAACGCAAGTTGAATGGCAGTTTCGGTGGCGTATATAAGCACTCCGTCTTTGCCCTTCGACGCCTCGCGCGCTATTGCGAATTGATTGTCAAACATAAACTCGACGAGCGCGAAAAGCACGCCGTCTTTGGTGCGAAATACGTTTTGAAAAGTGCCTGCCGATACGTCCGCTTCCTTGATAATATCGAGCATCGTGGTTTGCTTAAATCCTCGCTCTATAAACATTTTTACGCAAGCGGTCAATATTCGCCTTTTCGGCTCCTTTACCTCATCTCTTGAAATCATAATACCGTCCCTATATTCGATTTTGGGTTGTTTTTTGGGTTGCAACTCAATTATATCGTATTTGAAAATATAAAGCAAGGAATTTACCTATGGAAAGAATCGCTTGAATCGAATTGATGATTTGTTCGTCAACGACAAAAAATCCGCACTAAGTCGTAGTGCGGATTTCTTTATAATATCGAGCGTTTTTCGTTACTCGGACAATTAAAAGTGTTTTTTCGTCGACGTGTCTTTTGCCTGAAGCGAGCTAAGCAACTTGTCGTACAATTCGCCGAGATAGTATTTCATATTCGGCGATGCTTTGAGCGCGTCTGCCGCAATATCGGGCGAGAGCGAGCTGTAAAAATCGTATGCAGTCTGATACCTCTCGGTATAGTTGTCCAACTTCTCTCCGCTATATCCGTATTTTGCCTCGTATTCGCGTTGATTCTTCTCTTTTTCGAGTTTTGCACTCTCCGCTTTTTTGAGATAATCGGATATTTTCTTTTGGCGGTCCGTCTCGAACGCCTGCATTTTCTGTCTGACGTCGTTGTTGTATTTTTCGTACTTTTCGACCGTTTTGTCTCTTTCGCTTTTGAGTTGATTGATTTTCTCATCCAACTCGACCGCGTATTTCAAGTCGAGTTGTCCCAAAGCCGTGTCCTTATCCCTTTCGAGTTTCGAGATGTCGGAATTGATGCCTGCAAGCGTAGCCGCATAAGCGTTTTCCGCGTCCGATGCCGACTTGAGATGCGAAGCGTCCAACGCATCCATTTTGCCCGACGCGATACTGCTTCTTGCCACGCCCCTTTTCAAAGCGTCGTCGTTGGCGTTTTCCCTGAGTTGCTTATAGAGCTTTTCGAGATTGTCGTAATTTTGTTTAAGCGTGTCTTTGGCAGTCTGCTTATTCTCGGTCAAAGCGTCTATTGCGTTCTGATACCTTTGGTCGAGTTTGTTAACTTCGCTTTGTTTGTCGTAGCCGACGCTCTTTTTTGCCGCTTCGACGATGTCCTCGTCCGTGCGAGGCGTGTATTCGATTTCTTTAAGTCCCGAATCTTTCGGAAAAACGGAATCGATGTCGATTTCATCCTCTTTCGGCAACGAATCGTTATATTTTTTCTCGATTTCCTTGAGTTTATCGACGACGGAGTTTTCCGCTTTCAACGCCTCGTCTATTTTTTTCTGTCTTTCGGACTCGATTTGGTCGTCCGTCTTAAACAGATTCTTAAATTCTTCCCATATAGATGATGCCATAAATCCTCCTTATGCGCCCGTTTCTTCTGACGTAGACGGAGTCTTGAGTGCGTCCACGTCGCTTTGCAAAGCGGAGACGGCATTTTGAATTGCCGTAACGTTGTTTTGGAAAGCGGAGACGGCATTTTGAATTGCCGTAACGTTGTTTTGGAAAGCAACGTCGCTTTTCTCGAGCAGACTCACTCTCACGACCAGTTCTTCGAGCATTGATACAATTTCGCCTATATTCATATTTACCTCTTTGTCAAATCGACGTTGACGCACAGCGGCGCGACGTATGCGTTTGCCGTCTTGCTTTCTATTTCGATTTGAAGCACGCTGCCGCACTTTTCTACGATTACGGATTGCAACTTTTCGCTGCCTCTCACTTTGCGCTCGTACTTCTTTCCGTCCAGAACCACTCGCAAAGTCACGGGATACTTGCACAAAAGCGTAATGTCGCGCACGGTTTTGACGTAAGGATATTCCGCAATATCGGTGGTGCTTTTATACACTTTCGTCAATGCGTTTCCAAACAGTTTACCGCTATCCGAAATCATTCCGATTCTATATTTGTTGCCGTCTCCGAACACGCACAGCATATCCGAGCCGTTGTGAACTTTTATCGGAGAAAGCCACACGCAATTCATTCCGTTGAGTATGGAAACCGAGCCGTTTTTCACGTCGAATATAACGATAGAATCGTTTGCGGCGTTTACGTCTTGAGACAGATTGCAAGCGATATAATACTTGTCGTCGAGGAAACTCGCTCTCAACGTATTCTTGTTTGCGATTTCGGGAATTTCCTTTCCGACGCGCGTCGACGTATATCCGTCAAAAGCAAAAACGCCGTTCTCCGCACAATACATAATTTTGTCTCCGCATTGCACAATCGAATCTTTATATATTCTTCCCGTATCGGTAAACACCTTTTTCAGCAAAAAGTCGTTTTGATTTCCGTAAGCGGTAAGTCTGAATATTCCGTACTCTCTGAACACGAAAAGATAGTTTGAAAACGACACGACTTTGATAACTTCCCCGAAGTCGTCCGCAAAGTTAATATACCCTGCCTCGTCCTGACTTACGTTCCAGTTGGACGGTTTGAAATCGTCTGAAAACCACACTTGATTCTTGCTTCCGTTGACGCTTCCGAACACTCTTTCGTTGTGAATGGCAATGGACGAAAACTTCGGTGCCTTGCCCATAACGTACGCCTTTTTGTCGTCAATCATAAACACGTTCTGACTCTTTTCTGACAGGAACATAACGTCTTTGTCGTTGTATTTATAGTTGACCGCGTCCACGTTTCCCGTCATCTGCAATACGGGAACCTGATGCCAAGTGTCCTCAGCAAACACAGACGTATACCAAAACGTTCCGTCGTCCAGATGCGCAACGATTCTGTCGTCGTGTTGTTCGTCGGTTATTTTGCGATAAAGAAAAACCTGCAATATGCCTTTGTCTGTTGCAAACGCAGGAAATGCGTGTCTTTGCGTGCTTGGATACGGAAAATATCCCTGCGCCTCGTCGATACCGATTTTACCCGTCAAAACCCCTTTGTCGAAGGCAAAATTAAAGCAGCTTTTTGCACGAGACATATCCGTAACGCTTTCGTCCGAGGAGCTGACCAGCCCGTCGAACCCGACTCTTATTTTCCTTTTGGATACGGCTATGTCTTTCACGCCTGCCACCTCCTTTCTTTTATGGTTATTTCCCTACCCTTGTATTTGAGCAAGCTCATTTTTGCTCTGAACTCTGCGTCGAAACTCTTTGCGAGGTCAAACACTTTGGCTTGGAAATAATATTCCCCCAACGCTCCAACGCACAATGCGCTTTGCGTAAGTCTGTAATCGGGAATTTCGCTCTGAATGGTAAGTTTCGTCGTCGGCAGATAAGCGTAGGTAAACTCAGCGGGTCCGTTTATTTTGGCGGTAATGTCGTAGTTGGTTATGAGAAAATCGATTTTCTCTCCGTCTACCGTTAGTTTAAGCGGATACAGCATCTTAAACGTAAGTGCCGAACGCGCACACTTGTTGTTGGTAAACGTAATCGTTTGAGTGCAATAAAGAGGACTGTATTGAGTCAACACCTCTCTATACGCAATATCTATTGCCGATACGAGTTTGTTTTGCAACTCTTTTTGTTCGTCGTTGAGAGTGTATTCGCCCGTTGTAAAATCGTATTCTCCCATTCTGTGCAAGCATTCGCTTACGACGTCTCTGACTTTCATAATATCTCCTCCGTTAAAGCATAAGTTTTTTCGCGAGCGTTCTTTTCTTTCAAAGCGTCGAGAACGGCGTTGTTTTTTTCGATTTCGTCCATAATGCGATTAAGGTTTTCTATTCTCGTTTCCCTCACGAAATCAACGCTTCTTGCGTCGAGGCGGTCAAAGGGCAATGCGACTTGCATTGCCCCTTTCGCATATACCTCGAATCGCCAAAGCTTGCGATTGAAATACAGCTCGTATTGACTGTCGATTTGTTTTATTCTTCGAGCTATATGAAACAAATCGTCTCTGACTTTGACGAGTTCCATAACTTTACGACCAAGACGCAACGAGCGTCGTGTCCGAAGTGATAGGCGAGCTGAAGTTGTACGCCGCGCCGTCGCGTTTCCAGCCTGCGAACGAGCTTCCCGCTTTCGTCGGAGCCGTAGGACAAACCGCACAACCGCCGGGGATAACGATTTGGCTTGCAACCGCGCTTCCTCCGTTGGAATCGAACGTAACGACGAAATAGTCTCTGTCGGCAGAAACGCCCTTGAAGGTAAGTTTTGCTTGTCCCATCGGGCGTTCGCAGAGCAAGTCCGCGTATTTGACGAGAGTTGCGCTGTAGCACGCTTTGTCAGGCACCTGATGCAACACCGTACCGCCCTCGCCTTCGAGCCAACGCCAATCGCAGAGTTGATGAAGTTTGAAGTCCGAACTGTTGAGCAAATACATACAATCGTCGTCGACGAATCGGTCCGCAACAAACGGAATACCCGAATAAGACAACGCCTTATATCCGCCGTCGAGAGTGAGATAATCGACGTTGGTGCGACGTTTGGAGAGATAGTCGACGTATTGTTTTCTCATCTTGTAAGATGCGACGATATAGTCGATATTGCCTCCCGAAGTGCATTCTACGGCGTCGATGGCGTCCTGAATCGCGCCCGTGCTGACAGCAGCGTCGATAGTCTTGTTATACGGTTTGAGGAAGGAATAATCGCTGCGTTTCAAGCCGTAAAGAGTATCGCTCGTTCCGAAAATCGCTTCAAGACCCGTAATTTCGTTGCTCTTTGAGCCTTGAACGAAAACGTAGCATCCTGCGCCGTAAACGGTAGTACCGTTCTTGTCGCAAGTTACGATATTGTTCTCTCTGTCGATAGAAACGATTCTCGTACCGCTGAAAATGGGGTCCAATGCGCCGACTTCGGTATAGAAATCGATTCTCATACCTTCCATAAGATTTCTCGTGCTTGCGACGACGATTTTATTCTTTGAAGTCGTGGTGTTTGCGACGGTTCTTGTGAGAATACCCAAGCCGTTGCCGTAAAGCATACGACCGAAGTTAAATTTGCTTGCTTTCAAAAGACCGTCCATTTCGGCATTGAGCAAGTTGACGAATGCGCCCGCGCTGTTTTGAGAGGCACGGATAGCCTTGTCGGAGAGTTCGATTTTGCCGTAGAGGTTTTTGAGAGTAAGCGTAAACTGTGCGTAGTTGTTTCCCGCGCTTTGAGGAAGCGTATCCGTTTCCGCGCCGCTGCCGATACCGCCGTTTATTCCGTAAGGAGCGAGTTTTTTGATTTCCTTGCCCCATACGTCGGCAGAAGTATGCTCGATTTTCGCAAAGAACGGGTTAATACCCACGTTGAGTTGGTCGGCGAGAACGCCGAGATAAAAAGTTTTCAACGCTTTATCCGCGTTTGATATTGTTACCATAATAATCTCCTTTATTTATTGTTTTTAAGAAACATTGCGCCTGCTTCCTCGATGGTTTTGGGAGGACGGTTGGGAGCGACGCATTGAAGTCCGCCCCTCGACATAATCGTCGGCGGCATACCGTTGCGCATCTCCTCCAAATAGCCGGCTATAACCGCCTCTTTGACCGTATCCGAGCAAAGCACGTAATCGTTCAAAAATTGTCCGTCGGAAAGCAGTTCTTCGGGCGTTTTGAACTTTTCCACGAGTACGCTCGTAAGCGCGGCGTCCAAGCAATTTCTGTCTTGCTTCATATCGGGATTGTCCATAATGACTTTTGCGATTTCTTTCGCAAACGGTTTTGCGGACGGGGTTCTTTCAAAGAACTTATCCACCGCTTCTTTCCAATCCTCCTCCGTCTTGAACGGAGTACGCATCTCGTTTTCGAGTTCTTTCAGCCTCTGCGATTTTTTGGTAAACTCCTTTTCGAGTTGACCGTAAGCACGCAACAACTCCTGCGGGTTTTTGAACTTGCCTATTTCTTGATTTGTTTGCTTTTCGGATTTTTCGTCCTGTTTTGCGACGTCCTCGTTTTTCTCGTTTTCTTGCACGTCGTCGGTTTTATCTTCTTGTTCCGTAACAGTAAAGTCCGCATTCTGTCCGTCGTCCATAATCGCGACGGCAATATTTTCGTCGTCGCAAGCGTCTTTAATCTTGTCGACGATTCTTTGTCTTATAGCTTCTTTGACGTCATTTTCGTTCATATCGTTTTCTCCTCGTCAAATTGTTTTTGCATTCTTTCTACGCCTTTTGCAAGCGAAAGCAATTCGTTGTGTTTTGCTATATGGTTTGCAACTCTTTCTCTCATAGCCTTATCTTTTGAACATCTCGACGACACGATAAGTCTTACGTGTTCGGCTATATGGATAGCGTGATTGTCGTATACGTCGACGGTAGCGTCTTTGGTTTGCAATTCCATATTTTCTTTAAGAGCTTTCTTTCTGTGCATCTCGTCGTCGTTGCGTCCGTTCTCCCAGTTTCCGAAGCCGAGAATTTCAAAAAGTTTGGTTTTCGTAACGGATGAAAGTCTGCCGTCATCGTCCTCGAAAAGTCCGAGTTTGAGCAAGTCGTACACCATCGCTCGTCTTGCCGACAGCGTGTCCTCGATGTCGCTTATCGTATCGAAAACAATATCTTCGCTGTCGATGTTTCCTGCGGAGAACGAGGCAAGTTCCACCTCTCCGTTATCTCCCGTAATGCGTTTCACTCTCGGGATTTTCGCAAACTGTCTGTACAGTCGCAAGACGTGTTTGCTTATGCGTTTGACGCTTTCTCTAAGGCTGTCCGCCGTAAGCGCGATACGAGTGTCGTCTTGTTCGAGAAGCAAGGATATTGCCGTACCCGACGCCACGTTCGCAGGCACTTGCGAATACGTCGTAACTTCGCTGACGCCGCTTATCATAACGAATTCGTTGAGCAACTTTTCTTCCTCTCTCGAGAATTCGCTCGGCACCTGCGTCGGAGCAAGCGGAACGGGCGGCGTACTGCCTTGTCTGTAAATGACGACTTTTCCGGGCGGCAATCCTTCTTCTTGCAGATTGTCGGTGTCCACCGAGCCGTCCTCTACGGCGTAAACGCCCACCGCCATTCTGTTCATATACTCGTGTTTTCTGTTTTTGACGGTGTTGTACGCTCTTTGCACGGGAATGATTCTCTCCACCACGGACGTGCCGAAGAAGTTTGAGAGGTTGTCTATGCACACCTGCTTTGAAAACGGATACCCTCTCGTTCCGTCCTCTCCGTTTAGATAAGGCATATCCCCTTTATAGAGCAAGGTATCTCCCGCGACGATGATAAGTCGGCCGTTGGGATACTCTCTCGTGGGTTTTTCATATTTTTCGATGACGGTAACGCTGTCCGCTCTCGTCTCGCTGACGATTTTCGGAGCGGTTGCGGTATAGCCGAATCCTCCTCCCACTTGTATATTGTCAAACGAGAACACGCTCACGTCTCCGCCTTTGACGTCTTTGTTCCAGATGCGCTTTACTTCTTTTACGGGCAAAACTTTTGCGTGGATAATCGAAGATTGTTCGTCGATGCTTGTGATTGCAATATCTTCGGGGAAAATCTCAAACGGCGGACACAAGTCGATAGTTACGTCTCCTTCTTTTATCAACCCTTCTTTATCCAGAGCGTGTCCTTTTTCGCTGTCCCAACTGATTTTGAAAAACGCGCTTCCCGTAATCTCGCTCCAAGTATTCGCAAGTGCCAGTTGCGAGGAAAAATCGTTTTCTTTGCACACCGCGTCGATAAGTTTCGTAGCAAGCGAAGCGGAGGCAACGTCGTCGTCATCGCTCGTCGCGGGGCGCACCTGCGCTTTCGCTTTGACTCTGCCGAGTTTTGCAAGACGAGTTTCGAGAATAGGCGCGATGTGGTTGTACACCTCCCTCTCTTGCCAGAAATATTCTTTTCCGCTTTCCTCTATATCGCCTTTCGACGATATTTGAGCAAACTGGTTTCCGACGACGAAATTCATATTAAGTCGCCAATTCAATTCCACCGGACGTCTCGCTTCCTGCCGTTTTTTGAAGTCCGCGATAACTTCCGATACGATTTGATCTTCGATGTTGGACATATAGTTGTCTCCTCCGTTTATTTGTTTGATTTGTCGTTGCAAGCAAGAGCGCACTCATTTTGAGTGCGCTCCTCGTTTTTTTCCTGTTCGAGCAATTCGTTTAGCAACCTGTGCTTTTCTTTTGCCAGTTGCTCGTCCGTATAATGCGATACGTCTTCGTTTTCCTCGCACATATCCATATACGTCTTAAACGCCGCAGAATCGGGCGGACAGTATTTTTTGACCACTTTTCTTTTGGTCAGAGCAATCTCTCCGTCCTCTTTCACGCTGTATTCTTCCTGCACCTCGTTGTACTTATAGCCTTTGGCTCTCTTAAGTAGCGATTTTTTCAATTCTTCATCCATAATCTCTCCCTGTTTACGTTTCGAATCAATTTTTCCTTATCCTGTTGTATCTGCGTTTTCGGAGGCGGAACGGGCTTTGCAGGCTTCGGCAACGACATCACGAAATACCTCAACGCGTCAAGCGCGTGGTCGTCCTCTTTTTTCGGTCTGTCGTTCGAACCCCACCAGTAACCCTTGAGTTCTCGTATTAGATTCACGCACGTTTTGAAGATATAGATTCTCGGCGGTTTTTGCTCGAATAAGGACTTTATGCGTTGAATACCCGTATATAAATCCTTGTTTACGTTGGTATTGACGATAATTCCTTTTTCATAGAACAATTCCGCCACGCTCTTTTGGCTTGCCAGAGTGTGCTGATTTGCCGCGCTGTCGATAAGCGCTCTGAGCCTGCCTCTCTCGTCTTTTTCCCACCCCAATTCGTCGGCGAGCTTAAAGATTTTCGCAACGTGCGTATCGATACTTACCCCTGCCTCGAAATGCTCTCCGACGACGTATATCACTCCGTCGTGGTCAAGAGCAAAGAACAGACAACACGTCGCATTCGTAAGTCCGGGGTCTATCGAAATGTTGTTTTGCCACTCGTGCGGCACGTCGAACGGCTCTATGACGTGTACGCTCTGGTCAAATTCGGGATATACGAGTCCTTGTCCGCTCGAGAACTTTCCGAACCTTCTCGAAAGTTGGTCCTCTTTGGATACGGACTTGCACATAGCCTCGATTTCCGCCTTGTCGAGATACGGGTTATCCTCCCATTGCATATACTCGCACCACACTTGCGGGTCTCCGCTTTGATTGAGTTCGATTTCGTCGTACACCCAAGTAAGTCCTTTCAGCGGAGTCATCGTGCCGAAAATATCCCCTTTTTTGTCGAACACTCTCATTCGGCATTCCTCGTATATATCCCTCGGCGGTTCTTCGTCAAACCATACGAAATCGAGCGACGCGCCCTGAAACTTTTCTCTCCCTTGGTCGCAGGATTTGAATCCGATTTTGCTCGTTCCGCCCAAATCGTTTTTGACGACGATATAGTCGATTATTCCGTATTCGGGAGAAGTGCGCTTGCCCTCCTGCATCACGACGTCGACGATGTATCGCGGCGACAAGTATTTGAGAATCTTTGCTTGCGCAACGTCTCTTTGCACCTGTTGCGAGAGGCTTACCACCCACCCGAAAACGTCCTGCCTGTTCTGTCTGAAAGGATGAATGCCCCTTGCCATCCACACGCTTTCGACGGCTCCGCACTCCGTTTTTCCCGAGCGGTTACCGCCGAAAACCCAACGATTTCGCTTGTCGCATTTGTGAAACGCCATCTGTTTTTGATGCACGAATTGCTTGTTATAATTTGCCAATGCGTCACGCTTTCGAAGGTTGATTTCGTTTTCTATTTCGATAAGTTTTATCAATGCGCTGTTGTCTTTCATAGCAAAAGCATAAGACCGAAAATCTCAAAAAAGCAAAAAATTATGACTGTCAATTTTTTCTATTTGCCAAAAAAACTCTCGAAATTGCAATTAAAGACTTTTATTTTGGCAACAAATATAGTATCATTATAACTATGAAAAAAGTTGCTATGCTAATTTCATCGATAGTGCTATGCGTTGCGCTCGCTCTTGCGATTTTGGCAGGAGTGCTTTTGCCTTGCTCCATAGCCTACGCTTCGAGCGAAAAAGAAGCCGTGCTTGCCACGGTGTCCAATCTCGAAGGCAACGCATATCCCATAAAATCCGCTATCGTTTTGAAGAACTCGGACGGAGAATTTGCAATTCCCGAGAGTTATTACGTTACGGACATAAAACAGGCTTTCGGCAATCTTTACACCGTAAATTATTGCGGACAGACCTTTTATTTCGACAATAGTCTGAATATGCCCGTATCCAAAGTCACTTTCTCGGACGACGTATCTCCCTACCCCGACGTCGCTTTGACCGTTGTCGGCGAAAACTTGGTTTTGAACGGAACAACCGTTACCAACGATTACACAATCAAGTTTTTGGGATACCACCTTACCGACGATTCGCAGATTTTCGTAATGGCAACGTATGACGGCAACACGATATACGGCTTTGCGGCAAAAGATTCTTTCAACGCTTTCGTCGTTCCCTATCATCCGATTGCTCAAGCCGAGCGCGAGCGTATTCTCGAAAGCAAAAAGCCTGCCGAACCAAAGAGCGGCGACATTCTCCCCAACACTTCTCTCGCATTGCGCATAGTGCTTATAATCGGCATTGCCGTGCCTGCGATTATCATCGTGATATTGCTTTTCAAGCCCTCTAAAAACGACCGTTCCGCAGGTAACAACCGACTTCGTCGTTCACGCAGAAGGGACGAATTCGACTACGATTCCTCCCGCACTTACGACCGTCCTTACGACGACAGAGATTCCGACCGCAGAGCGTACGACGGCTACGACGACGGAAACAGAGGCTACGACAGAGGCAGAGACGACCGCCCTTACGACAGAGGTTACGAAAGAGACGGACGAGATTTCGACGATTACGACCGTCGCGACGGCAGACGCTAAAAAACGACATTAAAAAAGCCCTCGTTTTCGAGGGCTTTTCTTATACCTGTTTTTACAAAATCGATTTTACTTTTCTTCGCTTTTTTCTTCTGATTTTTTATCGGGTTGAGCAATTCCCACCACGTTGTCCACGGGCAACGCAAAAGCAATGCCGTGCGCGGGAGTATGCGTTCCTACGTTTTTATAAAGCGCGTGCAACACGTCGTCTTTGATTTGGTCGTCAACCAAAATCATTATCATTTCTTTTTCGGGCTGTATTTGGATTTGGAACGCTTTTTCCGCTTCGAGATTTGCCGTACCGCGCGCCGAAAGCACCGTGCCGCCTCTTGCGCCGACGTCTCTCGCGGCGTCCATTGCCTCGTCGGCAAAGCCGTTGTTCACTATGCAAATAACCACTTGATGGTCAAATTTACTCATTGTTTTTCCTCCTTGACAGTCCTCAAATCGTTGCTCAAAAATCCGTATACGGCAACGCCTATGACGCTCGAAAACGGCACCGTAAACGCAACGCCCTTTCCTCTTTTTATCGTGTTGAACTTATCTTCCAACGTCACGAGAGCCTCTTTGACTCTCTCTTGTTTTATAACGCTGAATATTACGGTTTTGTTCTGGTCGGTAAACCCTGCGAGAGTAAGCATTTGCGCGTTTGCCGTGCCTCTTGCTCTCGACGTAAACTGGAAGTTGACCTCGAACATAGATTGCAACAAATCGGTATAGAATTCCGCCTTATTGCTCGGCACTATGGTCACGAGCATTTCGAGTTTGTTGGAATTGACTTTTGCGCGAGCGGTAGAGGATTTTTTAATTTCTTGAGCGCGCGCTTCCGCTTTTTTAACGGTTTTTTTCACGGCTTTTGCGACTTTTCTTTCAGCCATAATCCCCTCCTCACATGAAATCTATAATCTGTTCGTCGTCGGCGTCGAGAATACGCTTCATAACGATTTTTTCTTTGACTTTCGCACTCGTGATAGCTCTGAAACCGAGCAGCTGAATCGTGATAAGCGGAGTCATCGCAACCATAGCCACGATACCGAACGCAAGGTTAAGAATTTCGCTTGCGTCGCCCCAAAGCGCGCTGCACGCTCCTATTGCGAGAGGCAAAATAAAGCTGGACGTAAGCGGACCCGAAGCAACGCCGCCCGAGTCGAATGCGATTGCCGTATAAATCTTCGGCACGAAGAAAGACAATCCCAGCGAGAGCAAATATCCGGGTATCAGATAATAAAGCAACGAGAATCCGTAGATTATTCTGATAACGCTAAGACCGATTGACAAGCCCACGCCGATTGACAGCGCAATCAACATAGACCTTTTGCTTACGGCCCCGTTGGTAATCTCCTCAACTTGCTTGTTAAGAACGTGAACTGCAGGCTCGGCAAGAACCACCACAAAACCTATGACAAACGCAAACACGATAAGCAACGGTTTGCTGTAAGACGCAATTTCTACGCCGAGCTTAAAGCCGATAGGCATAAAGCCTACGGTTACGGACGTGAGGAACACCACAAGTCCGACGTATGTAAACACGATACCTATTGCGATTTGCACCAGTTTCTGTTTGGGCAATTTCAAAATCGTGCATTGAAGTATCACGAAAAACACCACTATAAGTCCGAGCGCGATAAGCACTTCGAGCGCGACTCCGCCGAGTGCCTCTCCGAAGTTTGCGCCCAAGTTTGCGTCCACCGAATAGTCGGGCAAGGTATAGGACAAATCGCCTTTAGACGCAAGCGAAAGTGCCATAACCGCCAGCATAGGACCTATCGAGCAAAGCGCAATCAGACCGAAGCTGTTTTCTTTTGCGTTGCGGCCGCCCGTATTGAGCGCGACGCCCACGCCGAGTGCCATAATAAACGGCACGGTAATCGGACCCGTCGTAACGCCGCCCGAATCGAATGCAAGCGGAACGAATATGCTCTTGCCGTTTTCCATCATTATTGCGCAGAGCGCAAACAACACCATATAGAAAAACAAAAGCAACGACGACAAATCTTTTCTGAAAACGATTTTCGCAATGGAAATAACGAGGAATATACCCACGCCCACGCCGACCGTCGCAATAAGCACGACGTTATCCATAACCGCGCTAACCTGCTCTGCAAGCACGGACAAATCGGGTTCGGCAACGGTAATAAGCAAGCCCATAATAAAGCCTACGCCGAGCAACAGCGGAAGTTTTTTGGACTTCGTCAAACCTGCGCCGACGTATTCGCCCATAGGCGTCATAGCCATATCCGCACCTACGTTGAAAAGCGCGATACCCAAAATCAAAAATATTGCCGATACGACGAACGCAACGATTTCTTTCGTTGAAAAATCGGTTATCGGAGTCAGCGCAAAAATAAGCACGATGACCATAACCGGCAATACGGAAAAAAGCGACTCTTTGAGTTTGGCAAGCGAATTTAAGCCCACGTTTTTCGCAAGCGACTTTTGCTGAATGAGGTCTTTTGCGATTTGCGAACGCGCTTCCTCTCTTTTTCTTGCTTTTTCTCGTGCTTTTTCGTCTTTAGACGGCGTTTTAACGTCGTCGGTTGCATTTAAGCTCGATACGTCTGTGCAATCCGAAACGCTTTCCGTCACGCCAACGGACTCTTTTGCCTCGTCTTTGGACAATACGTCGTTATTCGCGTTTTCGCTTGCCGTTTCGCTCTCTGCTGTTACGCCGCAAACGACGCTATCGACGTTTTCGCAAGGCGCATCGGCCGCGCCGTTTTGCACGTCGAAATCCGCAAGATTTTCACTTGCGCTTTCGTTTTGTTTATAGGTGGCGGTCAATTCGTCTTTCATCATATTATTTTGAGAGGGGATAAGGCTTTGCCTTCTTTGTTTGCTAATTATTAGTTAATAATAATTAAATTCAGCAATTATTATTACATAAAACTTGATTTTTGTCAATCGCGCTCCTCTCCCTATAATGGTCATAAGTGTATTAAAAACGTATTAAAAAATCGTACAAATGTATAATATTTTTTTTGTAAATCGCCAAATTGTCAAAACGCTTGACTTTTATCATAGAAATTCTTAATCTTGTTTATGCATCACGGAAACGTAGTTTCCGCGTGGGTGGGAATATGAAAAAACTTACTTTGGACAAAAATCAAACGACGTACTGGCTCAAGATATTTGCCTTGATGGTTTCGCTCTCGTTTTTGAGGTCGTTTTCGGCATATCTTTTTATCAATCCGAACGGCTTTGCCCCCGGCGGAATCGGCGGACTTGCCGCACTTATCCACCTTGCCGCTGTAGACAGCCCCATCGAGGGAGTGCGTATGCTTTCAAACAGCCTGTTTGACCCCGGTATTTTCACGATAATAATGAATATTCCCCTTTTCTTGATAGCATACAGAGTGCTTGACAAGAGATTTGCCATAACCACCGCGATTTGCGTGCTTATATTCTCAGGTTTGATGTATATGTTTGCGGCGGTCGGTTGCCCTCAATTTATGGTAAACGGCAATTACGGACTTATGCTCATCGCTGCGCTTGCAGGCGGTGCCTGCGCAGGCGTATCTATGGGCTTTATGTTCAGGCAAGACCTCAGCATAGGCGGCACGGACATCATAGGCAAGATGATATACGCTCATAATCCCGCGGCTCACACTCAATGGTGGATAACCGCCTGCGACTGCGTGGTGGCAATCATTTCGGGCTTTTTGAGCATCCCTAAAGTCAAAGGAATGTCCGACCCGTCACAGATTATGGTCACGTTGCTTTCCCCCGTTCTTTTCTCGTTTATATCCTTGTACACTCAATCCAAGGTTTGCGACATCGTGGAATCGGGTTTGATGTCCTCGCTCGTATTTACAATAATCACGGACAAATCGGACGCTATCGCGCACGAACTTTCCGTGCAACTGCATAGAGGCGTAACCGTATCGAAATCCGTCGGTTACTACACGGGCAGGGAACACAACGTGATTCTTTGCGTCACGTCCAAAAAGCAAGTCAACCGCGTCAAAGACATCGTAAAAGCGTGCGACCCTCAAGCGTTTATGTACGTCACGCAAGCGGCGGAAGTCGCAGGCAAAGGCTTTGCAGGCGGCAGACTTTTGAGAAAGAACGAAATCGAAAAAATCGATATGTCCGACTTTATTCCGTCCGAGCATCTGCACGACAACGACTTTCCCTCTCAAGTCGACGTAGATACCAACGTGCAAGAGGCGCAATTCGTAGCGGCGGACGTCCAGACAACTCCTATCGTCACGGATATTCAATCCGAAACGACGCAATCGACAATCGAATAAATTCAACTCACTTTTGCAAAAAATTGAATCGACAAAATCCACGTCATAACGAAAACGAGCGAAACAAACTTCGCTCGTTTTTATATTCCGTATCGGTATTTCATTTATATCGTGTCACGTTTCGTTTTCGTACTCTCAATGCTCGAGTATCTGTTCGGGCGTATCGACAATCACTTTTGCTCCGCTCTCTAAAAGGCGCGCTCTGCCGCGGAATCCCCAGCTCACGGCAATGAGGTCGAGTCCTGCGTTATTTGCGGTCTGCACGTCCACTTCGCTATCGCCGATATACACCGCGTCTTGCTTTTGTACACCGAGTTCGTCAAGCACGCTTCCCACTTCGTCGGGATACGGCTTTTGGCGCACGCCGTCTTTTTGACCGACAACCGCGTCGAACAAGCCGTCAAAATAATCTTTTGCAAGTTTCTGCACCGCCTCGTCCGCTTTGTTGGATATTACGGCGCATTTTGCTCCGCCGTTTTTGAGAGAAAGGATAACTTCTTTTATATGCTCGTACGGCTTTGTATTGTCGGCACAATGTTCGACGTAATACTCTTTGAACGTGGCAAGCGCGCGTCTTTGAATATCCTCGTCCGCGCCGCTCGGCAAACTCAAACTTACAAGCCTTGCAATGCCGTTGCCTGTCCTATCCGCAACTTCGTTCTTTTCAAGCGTGGGATAACCGTATTTACGCATAGTGAAATTTACCGCACGCCACAAGTCCGTCAGCGTATCGAGAATCGTTCCGTCAAGGTCAAAGATGTATAGTTTATATTTCATATCAACACTTGTTTTTGATTATGTAGTTATTTGGCAATGCGTATAGTAAGTATGTGTGCGTGACAACAAGTTTTATTCGGGTGTGGGTGTCCCACCCGAAATTATTAATTATTAACTATTAATTATTAATTTGTAAATTATTCCTTGTCGTAGGTTTGGAAAAGCCTGTCTTTCATCATATACTGATTCATTTCTTTGAGGTCTTTTCCGTCAAACTTGCGCATACGTTGCACTCTTGCGGGAATACCCGATACGAGCGTAAAATCGTCCACGCTTTTCGTGACGATTGCACCCGTAGCCACAACCGCTCCCGTACCGAGTTTCACACCCGGGAGTATGGTTGCATTTGTGTACACTTTTGCGTAAGCTCCGATTTCCACGCCGTTGTATTCTCTTTGCATATGGTCGTGTTCGCTATGCGAATGCGAGAAAATCTTGACGTACTCCGTAAGCATCGCAAAATCTCCGAATTTCACTCCGCCCTTGGAATCGATATAGCAACCTGCGTTCCACGACACGTTGTCTCCGATTTCGATTTGATGCGCGTAGTTAAATCTGCATCCCTCGTTCGCAACGAATCCCTCTCCGCATTTTTTGAAAAGTTTTTTTGCGATGATTTGTCTGAACGGCACGGCAAAAGCGCAGTTGATTCCGAGCGGCACTCTGTCCACGCTCTCCCACAAAATATGAAGATTGCGTTGCTCCTCCGTATAAGGATTCTCATCCGAAAGAGGCATATAATCTCCCCACAGTCTGAAAGATTTTACGGTGTCCTCGTCATATCCGTCGATGCCTATAATTTTAAGAGCTTCGACGGTGTTTTTTGCGTTCATACCCTCGTCTACGAGGTCTTTAATTTGCTGCAATTTGGTATCGATAACACTCATTTTGCACTTTATCCTTAATTTTTGATGCGTTAAAACGCTGTTTTTGTCATTTCGTTTGAAAAACGTATTTGGTATACGCCGTATATTTTTGTCCTTTATCGAGAGTTATGCTCTCAAAAGACGGCACGTTGCAAGCGTTGGGATAACCTTGCGTTTCCATACAGAACGCGCTTTGATGTCCGTAGTTTTTCTTGCCTTGCAAACCGTCGAGGAAATTGCCTGTATAAAACTGCATACACGCTCTGTCCGTGTACACGCTCATCTCGATTCCGCTCTTTTGCGAATATGCGCTTGCAACCTTTCTCACGCCTTTGCCGTTCAGAACGTAGTTGAAATCGTATCCGCCTGCAACCTTGAGCAAACGCTCGTTTGCGCCTATATCTTTACCGATTTTCTTCGGCGTAGAAAAGTCGAAAGCGGTGCCTTTTATATCCGCCAGTTCGCCCGTCGGAATAAGCTCGTCGTCTACGACCGTAAGTTTGTCAGAGTCGATAAACACTATATGTTCGAGTATGCTTTCAAAGTCTCCGTCAAGATTGAAATAGGCGTGATTTGTAAGTGAACACAACGTCTTTGCGTCGCTTTCCGCCTCGTAGCGAAGTTCGAGAGCATTGTCGTTTGTAAGCGTATAAGTCACGCTCACTTTCAAGTTTGCAGGATACCCTTCTTCCCCGTCCGCAGACAACCTCGTCATTTTCACGCTGTCGTCTCCGACGATTTGCGCCGTCCAGTCTCTCGAATCGAAACCGACCTTGCCGCCGTGCAAATGGTTGTTGCCGTCGTTTTTGTAGAGGTCGTATTCTTTTCCGTCGAGCGTAAATTTTGCGCCGCCTATACGGTTGCCGACTCTGCCGATAACCGCGTTGAAATACGGATTTTCCTGTCGAAATCCGTCGGGCGTACCGAATCCTGCCACGACGTCAATCTCTTTTCCGCTTCCGTCCTTGACGAAAAGACGAGAAATACGCGCGCCGAAAGTAATAAGTTCCACTTTCATACCGTTGTCGTTTTCTATTGCGTAAGTTTCTATTCCGCTTTGCGTCTTATCTTTAAGATATGCTCTCATATTTACACCTCGTCGTTTCTTTTTACTTCAATAAGCACGTCGTTTTCCACGTCGAGTCCTTCGAGCGTGCTGTTGAAAAGTTTCCCTTTCAACTCTTTGATTCTGTCGTTATCGAGAGCGGCGGTCGGATAAAAACCGTCGTCGTCCTCTTTTACCGTCGCGAAGAAAGATTCGAATACCCAGTCCAGCGTGAGATTGTGTATATCTCCCACTCTGCCGTATTTGTCTTGCATCCCCACGAGAACGGTCCAAACCGCGCTGTCGTAAAGTTTTTTCTTGCAAGCGGTTCTTCTTTGCGGTTCTTCTTCGAGAAATTGGTCGTAAGCGACGGGCATACCTGCGTACACGTCCATCGCCACGCCCTTGTCGGCAAGATATTGCATACAATCGGCAAACACTTCCGTAGTGGACCTGCCGTTCACTTTTTCTCCTACGCCGTCGAGTATTTCTCCTGCCGAATTACCCGAGAGTTGATAAAACAGGTCTCCGAGATACGGGTCGGCAAAAGTCATACGAGTTGGTACGATATTGCTCTTTATCACGCCTTTTTCGTACATTCTTGCGGTTATGTACGCCGTGGCAAGCGCGGAATGCGCTCCGAAACTGTGCGACACGAATCTGATTTCTTTTTCGTAATCGGCAAAACAATCTATAAATTCTTTTGCAAAACGGCAACCTACGGAATGGCTTCCCTCAAACTCTATCCAAATTTTTTCAAACAGCGTTTCGAGGTCCTTTGCGTATCTTGCGTAGTCAAGCACGCAGACGTTGTATCCTTGCTCCGTCCAACCTCTGCACACGGATTCCGACGAAAACGCAATTTCCCCCTTCGATACGCCGCTCGGCAACCAACCGTGGAAATACACGATAGTCGGTTTGTTTTTGTCGAAATAACGCGAATCGAGGTCTTTGGAGTATCTGACGTACGAAGCGTTTTCGTCAAGAAAATACAGCCCGACTTCGCTTTGCAAATCGACGCTCAAATCCGTTTCGATTTTATCCTCGTCGTCGACGTCGTTTTTTCCGCCGTCGTCCTCTACGGTCTGAGGCGTTTTCGGCGGTTCATTATCGTCGCACGCGATAAGCGCAAACGCGCACGTCGCGATAAGCGCGATTAACAGTATAGATACAACGATTTTTTTCATATCACACCGCTTTTGCATCTTTGATGCGATTTATCTTCTGCGCAACAAACACAGAGTCTCGACGTTGCTCGTCTGGGGGAACATATCGTAAGGAGTAACCCGCACGACGGAATATACGTCGGACAAAATCTTCAAATCTCTCGCGAGAGTTTGCGGATTGCAAGAAACGTAGGTAACGATGTCGAAATTCGCTTTTTTCGCGGCTTCCAGCACTTCTTTGTCGCACCCTTTTCTCGGAGGGTCGAGAACGAGCGCAAGAGGCTTGCGCGCCGCTTTTTTCTCTCCGAGATAATACGGAGATTGCGTAATTTCGTCGGGAAGCGAATCGTCTTGCGACGCGTCGTCGATTTGTAGCGTTTTCATAAAATCGAGAGCGTCGGCGCACACGTTCGTCACGTTTTTATCGAGCGCAAGCGACTTCATAAGAGCGTTTGCGTTTTCGGTGGCGTCGGGAGCGATTTCGACTGCGGTAATCTTTGAGTCTTTCAATCTCGACGCGAGTTGCGCCGTAAGCAAACCGACTCCCGAATACAATTCAACGATGTTGCCGTCAAAATCTTTGAGGCATTGACATACGTCGTCGTATATCGCGTCACGCACTTCGTCGTTGACTTGCAAAAAACTCATAGGAGATACTACCGCCGAGAACGCTCCGAGATTTTGCTTTTTCACTTTTCCGTAAACGAGTTTCGCTTCGTCTCCGAAAATGGCGTTGGTGTTTTTGGTGTTTTCGCTTATAAACACGCACACTCCCGAAAAGTCTTTTTCGAGCCTCGAACACAAATCGTCGAGATACGGCACGCCTTTTCCGTTTACCACGAGCGTAACCGTGAGTGTGTCGAGTTTTCTTGCGACAACGTGACGCAAAAGTCCTTTTCGAGTGTTTTCGTCGTATACGGACACCGAGTGTGAATTTGCCCAATCGGTCACGTCCGCGATAAGCGTAGCCGCCCACTCTCCGTGTAGCGGACACCATTTCATAGGCACGACGCTATGCGAGCGTTTTTCAAAGAATCCGAGCGTGACTCTGCCGCTCTTGCTTTTGTATCCGAACGGAAGCGCAATCTTGTTGCGATACTCCCAATCGTTGAGCCGCACTACGTCGTCCACGGTCACGTCGAGTCCTGCGATTTTGCGCAATGCGTTTTGCACAGTAGTCTTTTTCAAAAGCAACTGACTTTCTCTCGACAGGTGTTGCAAGTCGCATCCGCCGCAACGGCCGAAATACGTGCATTTGGGTTTTATCCTATCGTTTGATACCGATAAAACCTCGATTAGTTCCGCAAACGCATAATCTTTCTTTGCGTGGCGCACTCTCGCTCTGACGGTTTCGCCTTTGATTGCAAACGGCACGAAAACAGCGTAGGAGTCGATTTTCACGATTCCTTCGCCGTCGCTCGCAAAGTCCACCACTTCGCCTTCTATAACGTCGCCTTCCTGCACTCTCAGCACTCTACTTTACCTTTCAAAGCCTTTTTGTAATTGTTCATAAATTTGTCGACTCTCTTATAGCCGACGCTCATATCCACGCCTCTTTCGGCTTGTTTTTTAACGTACCAGCCGTAAAGCGCAAGCATATCATTGCGCGCAGGCGCAAACGGGAATCTCAAAACGTAGCAATGGGCTGATTGAAACAGATTTTTGCCCACTCTGTACTCGTTTTCCACACCTGCCTTGTCAAGTGCTTTGGACATTCTTTTTGCTTCTCCGAAACAAAGCGGGTCCGTCATACCGCCGTTGTTGTACGTCGGCGGAAAATCGGGATTGAGCCAGTTGTACGGGTCGCTTTCTTTATAATACTTCCACGCTCTGAACGCTTTGCGCGATTTTTGTCCCGAGAAGTAACGCACCATAAACAAATGCGTAAACGGAATGCGATACATAACCTCGAAGCTGAACGCGCCGCTAATAGTAATAATTGCGACGGGTTTGGTCTTTAACGACGGCAATTCGAGATTGTTGCGATATTCCTCGCTCGAAGCGCAGCATCCGAGGCACATTGCCAAATGTCCGCCCGACGAGTCTCCCGTGAGCGTGATATTGTTTTCGTCGATGCCGTATTCGTCAGCGTGTTCGCAAAGGAAATTGTATGCGTCCACGCAATCCTCGAGGTCTTTTGGGAAAAACACTTCGGGGCAAAGCCTGTGGTCGATAACGGCAACCACCGCTCCCAAAACGGCAAAGCATCTTGCGTATCCGTCTCGTCTGTTGCGATTATGAATCATCCAGCCGCCTCCGGGAATGTCCATAATCGCAGGAGATTTTTGCGCTATCGGGTGCGAAGGAAGATATATATCCATATGCAAATCCGTTCCGTCCGCACTCTTATATACGACGTCTTTGATAACCTTGATTTCGTCGTTAAACGGAGTCCTTCCGTTGGGCAACGCTCTCGATTCTTCCACAACGTCGAAAACGTCTGCCATAAACGGACGGCGCATCATTCCGTATTCTTTTCTGAATTTCTTTTCAAGCCTTTTGTCGAGCGATTTCAACGCTCTTTTATCCGCCGAATATTTCGCTTTGAGGTCGTGCGCTTTGGAGCGGTACTCCGCAACGCTCAGATTCTGGTCGTCGCCGACGGCAACCATTTCGTTCACAAAGTCTCTTTTCAGCTTCTTTTTATCTCTGCGATACCACACGGAGAAAAAGTCTTTTTGTTCCGCCATAATATTCCCTCCTTATGTGCGAAAATCGGCTGTCGGCGCGGCAATGCGATTTGCGAAGCCGTGCCAAAAGCCATAAAACCATTATATTTTTTACCCCTGATTATTTGCCTGCGTATACTTTTTTGAGTCTTGCAAATCTGGGAAGTCCGTTTTCGAGCGGTGCTTTTGCGTCGCCTTGAATGAGCGGAAGCGCGTATTTCACAAACTCGTCGCTGACGTAAGTGCCGTCGTTAATAATCCATTCGAGCGGAACTTTCTTTTCGGTATTTGCCGCAAGTTCGAGAGGCATAAGCACGTTTTTGCAAACGTAGTTGCCGTTCTCGTCGCTTTCGCGCTTGAAGATAACCATTTTGTCAGTCTCTCCATCGCACGCGCTCTTGACCGCAAACTTACCTGCGTTGAACGCTTCTTCCACGTCGTTTTCGGACGCAAGATGCGCTCCGCATCTTTGCATAAGGCTGAGTTCGATACCTCTCGTCTTATATCCCGTTTTCTCTTTGATGAGGTTTGCGAGGATAGAAGCGACGCCGCCGAGTTGAGCGTGTCCGAAACTGTCTCTTGCCGCCGCCGCGCCTACGCTTTCGCAAATAAGCGTGCCGTTCTTGTCGTGAATACCCTCGGATACGACTGCGATGCACTTGTTGTTGTTTCTTGCGCAAACCGCCTTGACATCCTCGACGAATTTGTCCACGTCAAAGTCGATTTCGGGCAAATAAATGAGGTCTGCGCCGAGTCCGTTCACACCTGCCAAAGCCGCCGCCGCAGTAAGCCAACCTGCGTGTCTGCCCATAGCCTCGATGACGCACACCATCGGCGTGTCGTACACTTTCGCGTCGAGGTTGACTTCCATAGTAGTGGTCGCTATGTATTTTGCCGCGCTTGCGTAGCCCGGGCAATGGTCGGTGCCGTAGAGGTCGTTATCGATGGTTTTGGGTACGCCGATAACGTTGCATTCGTATCCGACGGATTGCAAATACTTGCTTATTTTGTTGCAAGTGTCCATACTGTCGTTGCCGCCGTTGTAGAAGAAATAACGCACGTTATACTTTTTGAACACTTCGAGAATGCGCTTGTAATCGGTGTCGTCGACGGATGCGTCTTTGAGCTTGTAGCGCACCGAGCCGAGAGCCGACGACGGCGTATATTTGAGCAAATCGAGTTCTTTTGCGTCCTCTTTGGACATATCGAAAAACTTTTCGTTGAGAAGTCCGACGATGCCGTGTTCGAGACCGTAAACGGCTGTAATATTGTCTTGTTTGAGAGCCTCGGTAAATACGCCCGCGGCACTACTGTTGATGACGGACGTAGGACCGCCGCTTTGTCCGAACATACACGCGCCTTTCAAATTTTTCATATTGTCTCCTTTTCGCTTATGCGATTCCGCATTGAGCGGATATTATATATGTTTTTATTTTATCTGCTGATGATTTGAGCGAGTTCGTAAAGTTTTTCGTCAAAACCTTTCTTGCACGCAAGTGCTTCGATAACCGTAGTATCGAAGATTTCTCCGCCCTTGATACCGATAACTCTGCCGCTTTGTCCGCACTCGACGAGTTCCACCGCTCTGCACGCCATTTTTGCGGCAAGCACTCTGTCCTCAACGGTCGGAATGCCGCCTCTTTGCATCCATTTGAGAGCCATATGATTTACTCGTCTGCCCGTAGCGTCGCTTATCTTTTGGGTAAGCTCGTCGGTAAGTTCCGTCTTGCCCTCGGCAAGCACGATAATAGAGGAAGATTTGCCCTTGTCAAAGCCTTGCTTGATGGTTTGCGCCACTTCGTCGACGTCGGTAGGCACTTCGGGTACGATGACGTATTCCGCGCCGCCTGCAACCGCGCTGTTGAGAGCGATGTTTCCGCATTCTCTGCCCATAACTTCCAAAATCATAATTCTGTCGTGAGACGTAATCGTATCGCGCAATTTGAGAATAGCGTCCACAACCGTGTTGCAAGCCGTGTCGAAACCTATCGTCGAATCCGTATATCCCATATCGTTGTCAATGGTGCCGGGAATACCGATAACGTTGAGCGGCGTGTTTTCGTGCATCGCTTCCATACCTCTGAACGAGCCGTCTCCGCCGATAACGATAAGATTGTTTATTCCCTTTGAAAGAAGATTGTCCACCGCTTTGAGCATCACTTCGTTGTCCTTAAACTCGGGGCATCTGGAGGAACGCAAAATCGTACCGCCCGCGTGTACGCAGTTGGACACGGAAGAATACTCCATTTTGAAAATTTCATCGTTGACAAGACCTTTGTAGCCGTGCTTGACTCCGTAGACTTCGTATCCTTGGCTGAGAGCGTAGCGCACGCAAGCACGCACGCAAGCATTCATACCGCTGGCGTCGCCGCCGCTTGTAAGCACCGCAACTTTTTTGATGTCGGAATTGTTTTTTGCCATATTATAACCTCTTATATAAAAGTTTGTTTTTTATTATGGATGGTAAAGCCATCCAAACGCACGCTTATTCAAAGCGCACTTATTAACGGAATGTGCTTGTTCGGAGCTTCGAGCCGCAACGGCGGCGAGCGTGTGAGCGCCGAACTTGACGTTTTGTACCGTCCGACTGTGACGTGTTGTTGCGTAGCAGTCACACAAAGGACGGTGGCATAACGAGAGAAATATCCCTATCTATGTGAGTGCCGAGTGTCGCCCCCACGAGCGACGGACAACGTTGTAGAGAATTGCCCTTATACGAGTGGAGGGAGAAATACCGGCGTGTCCGGAAAGAGGGGGCTATTGTATTTAGAGGAGTTACGACACACTCTTTCGGCGCAATTATTTCACGACGTATTTCACTCTGCTTGCACCAAGCACGTCTTGAAGCCTCGTAAGCAAATCTTCGCAGATTTCCACCTTTTGAGAGAACTGCATAAGTCTCGACGTTCCGTTTTGTCTGACTTGCGCCTGACAAGGCGTGTCGCCCGGGTGCAACGCAAGCACGTCTACGACCATATCTTTTTCAATCGAATTTTGCAACAAGACGTAAAGCACGCCCTTGTTCTTTTCGGGTTGAACGGTGTTTGCAATCTTTTCCGCCTTTTCGTTGTGCCATATCTCTGCTTTTTCGATGCTGATTTTCGGTTCGCTTTCGTCTCTCAAATCGATTCTGCCGTACACTTTGAGAGGAACGTCCGCGCCGAGCAATTCGCCGTATTTTTCGTATGCGCGCGGATACATCGAGAACGAGATAGACCCCATTCTGTCCTCCACTCTGCCGACTGCGAATTTTTGCTGTTTTGCCGTGGCTTTTTTCTCGAACGAGGACACTATACAGCCGAATTTTACGCTCTTTCCCGAAAGATTTTGGTCAACTGCCATTTCGACGTTGCCGTTTTCGTCCGCCTGTTCCACGAAAAGTTGTCCCGTATCGAAGTCAAACTCGTGCTTGTCATCGTTGTAATCGTCGAGAGGATGTCCCGAAAGATACATACCGAGGACCTCTTTTTCGTATTTGAGAATATCGGCTTTTGCGTATTCGGGAGTCTCGGTATACTTTATCTCCGTATCTTCGATAAGCTCGTCGAACAGCGACATTTGTCCCGAGATTTTGCTCTTTTTGTCCGCAAGCACGGTGTCCATAATGCGCTCGTACGACGCCATAAGCGTGGCTCTCGTCTTGCCGAAGCAATCCATTGCTCCGCCCTTGATAAGGCTTTCTATCATACGCTTGTTGACCTGTCCCGCACATCTGTCGAGGAAGTCTCGTATATCCTTAAACTCGCCGTTTTGCGCTCTTTCCGTAAGGACGTATTCCATAGCCTGTTCGCCGACGTTTTTGATGCCCATAAGTCCGTAACGCACGTTGTCGCCCTCGATTGAGAAGTTCTTTTGCGAACGGTTTATATCGGGCGAAAGCGTCTTGACGCCTATACGCTTGAGGTAGTTCATATAGTGCTTCACTTCGTCGGCGTTCGTGATACGGTTGTTGACCACAGCCACGATAAAGTGCGTCGGATAGTAGCATTTGAGATATGCCGTCTGATATGTGAGGAAAGTGTACGCCGCCGCGTGCGACTTGTTGAATGCGTAACTTGCGAATTTCAGAATCTGGTCGAACAAGTGGTTTGCAATCTCCTCGCTAACGCCGTTTGCCACGGCACCCGGGACGTATTTGCCCGTCTTGTCTCCGTCAAGTTTTCCGCCGTGCAGGAAGATGTCTCTCTGTTGTTCGAGAACGGACAATTTCTTCTTTGCGATAGCACGTCTCATTATATCCGCTCCGCCGAAACTGAATCCTGCGATTTTTTGCGCTATCTGCATAACCTGCTCCTGATAGACGATACAACCGTAGGTATTCTCGAGTATATCTTTGAGAAGCGGATGCGCATACTGCACCTTGTCGGGATTGCGTTTGCCCTCCAAGAACAGGTCGATAAACTGCATAGGTCCGGGGCGATACATCGATATACCTGCAACGACGTCCTCGAGGCAGTCGGGTTGCAGTTGCGCCATAAACTTTTTCATACCGCCGCTTTCAAGTTGGAACACCGCCTCGCAGTCTCCCGACGCTATCAGTTCATACACTTTCGGGTCCTCGTAACCGAGTTTATGAAAGTCGAGTTCAACGCCTTTGTCCGCTTTTATAAGTTTGAGTGCCTCGTCTATATCGGTAAGCGTTTTAAGCCCCAAAAAGTCCATTTTGAGAAGTCCCAACTCCTCTACGATAACTTTGTCGAATTGAGTGGTAACGACGTCTCCGTTTCTCGAAAGCGCGCAATGCTCCACAATCGGGTCGGCGCAGATAACGACGCCTGCGGCGTGCATCGAGGTCTGCCTCGGCATACCTTCGAGTTTCATCGCAACGTCTATGACCATCTTTGCGGTGGGATTGTTGTCGTACAGTTTTTTGAAATCTTCGCTGTAAAAATCGCTGCCCTCGGTCAGCACTTGCGGAAGAAGCGGCTTGCCCATAGCAGGGATTTCTTTAACCCAGTTTGCGGACTCGCCGTACGGCACGTCAAATACTCTCGCGACGTCCTTGACGACCGCCTTTGCGCTCATCGTGGAATACGCGATAATCTGCGACACGTTGTCTTTGCCGTATTTTTTGATGCAATAATCGATGATTTCGGGACGGCGCACAAAGCAGAAGTCCACGTCGAAGTCGGGCATCGAAACTCTTTCTTCGCTCAAAAATCTTTCAAACAGCAGATTGTATTTGAGAGGGTCGATGTCGGTAATGCCTATGCCGTACGCAACTATCGAACCACAACCGCTGCCTCTGCCGGGGCCTACGGGGATTCCCATTTGTTGCGCCGCGTGAACGTAGTCCCACACTATGAGGAAGTAACCGTCAAAGCCGCACTTGTGGATAACGCCGAGTTCGTATTCCAAACGTTTTTGAATGGTGTCGTCTATGTATCCGTATTTTCTTTTTACGCCCTCGTATGCAAGGTCTCGAAGGTATTGCGCCTCGTCTCTGTCTCCCATTTCCTCGTTGGTGTATTTAGGGATTATCGACGAGTGTTTGGTTATAAAATAATCTCCGTCAACCTTGTCCGCAATCTCTCTGGTAGACGCGATAGCCTCGGGACACCAACTGAAAAGTTCCGCCATTTCGTCGCCCGTTTTGAGATAAAATTCCTCCGTCTCGAAACGCGCGTTGTTTATCTCGCTTTTTTTGCAACCGAGCGTGATACACATCATCGTATCCTGCGTATCGGCGTCCTCTTTTTCGATGTAGTGAACGTCGTTGGTCGCAACCACTTTGACGCCTATCTCTTTTGCGATTTGGCAAAGCGGATTCATAACGATTCTGTCCTCTGTGAGATGATGGTCCTGAAGTTCGATATAAAAATCCCCGGGAGCAAACATATCTCTCATTTCTATCGCAAGTGCCTTTGCTTTTTCGTACTCGCCTGCAAGTATAAGTCTCGGGATTTGTCCCGCAAGACACGCCGAAAGACATATAAGCCCCTCGCTATGCTCTTTGAGATGTTTGAGGTCTATACGCGGTTTCATATAAAAGCCGTCCACAAACGCCATTGACGAGAGTTTCATAAGGTTTTTGTATCCCGTCATATTTTTTGCGAGCAAAATGAGATGGTAGCGTTGTTTAAGCACGTCCGCAGTCTTTGCGTACATATCGTCCGCAACGTAAAACTCCTCTCCGATAATCGGCTTTATTCCGTCTGCGCGAAGAACGGAGACGAACGTATGCACGCCGTACATATTGCCGTGGTCGGTTATCGCAACGGCGTCCATACCTCTGGCTTTAAGCGCGTCGCAAAGAGGGTGCGTTTTTATCGTCTTTTTGGGGTCGGAAGGGTCGGGAGCGACTTGCAAAAGCCTGACCGCTCCGTCCAACAGACTGTATTCGGTGTGTAGATGAAGATGTACGAAATCTGTCATTTGTGTTCCTTTTATATTGCTATTCTCGCAAAGCGAGAGTGATATTGTTGTTATCGCAACATTGCTTATTGCTTTGAACGAGTTTTGGATTATTCCATTAGCGTGCAATGCACGCCTAACGTCACTCGTAGACAGGCGGAGCCGTAGTTTATAACTCGACGAAGTGTCGTTGTGAGCATCAACTATTCGACTGAGCAACCGCCGAGCCGCCTCAAGGTTGCGAACCATTACGCACAAAAGCAATGCTCCGATTGCTTTTGTGCAGGACGTTTGCGCCTAAATATGCGTCAAGTTATCTCGTAGAGATAAGTGACGCGTGTTTAGCATTCGGCGCAAAGAAAATTATTAATTCTCAAGTCCCGATAGTTCCACTATTTTCCTCAATCTGTGATTGAGGCAACTTTTGCTAACGCCGAGAATGTCCGCAAGTTCCTGCAAAGACGCCTCGGGGTGGTCTGCCCTTGCTTCCGCCGTTTCTTTGAGTGTCGGAGCGAGAGTGTCGAATTCGTCTCTGTTTTTCAGTTCTCCGATAGCGAGCAAATGCTTGCTTGCGGCGGCAAAAGTCTTGTCGAGGTTTGCCGTCTCGCAAATTATCGCGCGATTGAGGCTGTTTGCCGTTTCCCTTTCGTCGATAATCGACTGAAGTTTCAGCACGCAATCGACAAGGTCGAGTTTGGCAAGAATCTTGACTATTTCGTCTTTATCCTTGACGTAAAGCAGTCTGTGTTCGCCTCTTTCGCTCATACGAGTGTTTATACGAAGGTCGCTCAAAAGTTCCATAACGTCTGCGGCAAAGAGGTCGTCGTCAAGTTGCAATTCAAAGTGATAGCCGTCTCTCTTTTCCGTTTGATTCGCGCCCGAGGGAACGTATACGCTGCCGCACCCCAAAAACAAGCCTTTGAAATACGCGATTTTACATTTTTCCGTGCGAACGAGGTCTTGCGGAACGCCTTCGATAAAGTTGACGAATTCGTCGGAATTTATCTGCATCAATTCAAAATCTTGCAACGCCTGTTTCGTGAATCCGCTCGGCACTTGAAGCACGCACACTTGCGCACCTTGTTTTACGCCGTTTTTGGCTTTTTCAAAAGACAATTCGAAATCGGCGGGATAAAGTTCCTTGAACAAATCCACCATTTTTACGCCTTCTTCGTAACTGTCCAACTGCAAACAAAGATTCAATCTTTTTTTGACGATTTCTATGCTTCCGCACGCTTTGGAAAGTGCGCTCAAAAAAGCGGTTATCTCCTCTCTCGATTGCGGCAATACACCGAGCAATTCATTGTGTGCGCTATCCTTAAATGTCATTTTCGTTTTCTCTCCACTTAGTCTTGTCTTTGAACGTTGCCGTCCGTCCGTCTATTCCGAACACTCTTTCAATCGGTATGCCGTGCGCCTTTATAAACGCTGTTGCCTTTTCAAACTTTCCCGTTTTCTTCGCGTCGTGCGCGTCGCTTCCGAGGACAAAATTCACTCCGCTTTGCACCAAATCGTCGGCGTATTCTTCTATCGCGTCGAGGTGCTTCTCGTTGAGTTCGATATACACGCCACTCTCTTTTGCCTTGTCGCACACTCTCTTTACGTCTACGAGCGCGCGATGATTGAGATGCGCAATCACGTCAATCGGAAATTTGTCCATTGCCTCGAGATATGCTCTCGTATTGACTTCGACAAGTTTTTGCCTCGTCTTTTTCGAACAAAATCCGTTCTCGAACAGCCACTTGCGAGCGTAACCGCCCCTATGCTCTCCGCAAAAGCCTATATATCTGTGAAAGCCGACTATAAGCACGTCTGCGTCTCTTATGACGTCGCAAGGCACGTCTATATCTCCGCTCGTATTGACGAGGTTCGATTCCACGCCGTGCAACACTTTCGCTTTGCAACCGAGATTTTTTATCTGCGTCTTTTGTGTTTTCCACTTGCGCTCGGTAAGATGAAAAATCGTGCTTGAAAAACTGTGGTCGGTTATTGCGATTTGTTCAAGTCCGAGCAAATCGGCTTTTTTTGCGTGCGAAAGAATAGAGCATCGCCCGTCGCTTGCAAAAGTATGAAGATGATAATCGCAACAAACTTTCATATCTCTCGCGTATGTCCGCACGCATATGCGTATAAACATACTCTAAAACATTCTATATTAAATTATCAAATTTTTCAACAACTCCGCGTTATTTTTCAAAATCATTTTACAAAAACAAATTCCTCTTTCAAAGTTTCTCCCGTTTTTTCGAAAACGACTCTTTTGCATTCTGCCGCCAAAGCAAGATAATCGCTCGCGCTTGCTCCGCCCTCGTTTACGATAAAATTCGCGTGCGTTTCGCTCACTTTCGCGCCGCCTATTTTTCTTCCCTTAAGACCGCACTCGTCTATAAGTTTTCCGCTCGGTATTTTTCCGTTTTTGAAAACGCTGCCCAACGACGGCAACGACGGCTGCCGCTTGCGCCTATACGAGATATAACGCTTTGCCTCTTTTATCGATTCGTCCTCGCTTTTCTCTCGGAGTTTCAACACGACGTCAAGCAGTATTCCGTCCGTGCCTTTTCTGTATCCGAAACGCAAATCGTCGGCGCAGACCTCGTTTATCGATATTTCATTGTTGTTTTCACAATCAATGTTTAATATGCGCATTTTGTATATATAATCTGCCGTTTGCGCAGAAAAAGCACCTGCATTCATGCGCACCGCACCGCCGATTGAACAAGGAACTCCGCTCAAAAATTCCAGTCCTCCGAGGCTATGTTTTCTGCCCTCTTTTATTATGCTTGCAAGGCTTGCTCCGCACTCGCAACGCACGCAATCGTCCTCGATTTCGATGTCGCAAAGCATAGCCGTACTTATAAGAACGCTATCGCAGATTCCGTCGGAAATAAGCGTATTCGAGCCTTTCCCGAGCATACCGAAATCTATTTTTTCCGCGCTCAAAACTCGCACGATTTCAATCAATTTTTCCGTGTTTTTGGGCTGAAAAACCCACGCTTTTCCACCGCCCTTAAACGTCGATAAATGCTTTGCCTCTGCAAGATAAAGTTTGCAATTCGTTTCTGATGCTATGTATTTTTTTAAGTCCATCATTTATTATATGTAAATCTTATTCGCTGAATGTGTAACTTCAAAGACGTAACACGAGTCGCAAGGCGGCGAGCAAATCG
>DLKM01000015.1:3502-21635 GCA_002478945.1 Christensenella sp. UBA7588 | reverse complement strand
GTTCCGTGGGTTCCCTCAAGCACAGCGCAGAGGGGGAACGGAATAGGGGAAACACCTGAGGAAGGGGGAAAGTTGCATTTAAGGAGTTACGACGCAGTAATATAAAAACAGCCATATCGACAATTAGCGATATGGCTGTTTTTTATTTGATACTACTATTTACTGTTCAGTTCATTGAGAATTTTCTGCGCAAAAGAGACTGATATTCCGTCCACTTTCGTCAAATCTTCAACGCTTTTTCTCTTGATTTCTTCCACCGAGCCGAACTCTTTTATGAGCTTTGCGCAAGTCTTTTCGCCAACGCCGTCTATACTGCGAAGCACGCTTTCGCTGAGGTGTTTGCTGCGCAAATTTCTATGGAACGTGATTGCAAACCTATGCGCTTCGTCTCTTATTCGTTGCAACAGTTGCAATGCGGGGCTGTCTTTGGGCAACATAATCGACGTGGTAGGCGCGCTACCGAGAAACACTTCTTCTTCCCTCTTTGCAAGAGACAAAATTTCGATGTCCTCGCAACACGTTTCTCGTTGCGCTTCCATTGCGTAGCCGAGTTGTCCCTTTCCACCGTCTATAACCAACAAATCGGGGCGTGAAGAAAAACTTTCGTCCTCGCTCGTTTTGAGTTCGTTGAGTCTGCGGATAAGCACCTCTTTCATACACGCAAAGTCGTTGTTGCCCTCTACGGTTTTGATTTTGAATTTGCGATAATGCGCTTTTCTCGGCTCTCCCCTCTCAAAAACCACCATACTCGCAACCTTGTCCGTACCCGAGATATGCGATATATCGTAGCACTCCATACGGTTCGGCAAAGTGTGCAGATTAAGCAAATCGGCAAGTTGCCTGACTGCGCCTTGCGTGCGCAAAATTTTGCGTTCCTCTTGGCTTCCGTGTTTGGTCATAGCGTCGTATGCGTTGGAATGCGCAAGCTCGAGAAGTTGTTTTTTTGCGCCCTGTTTCGGTTCTATTACTTTTACGGCGTGTGCGCAAAGCGGCGCAATCGCGCTCTCGAGGCTTTGTACGTCCGCCACGCAATCGGTTACGATTTCGTCGCAAAGCGGAGAATTGTTTTTGTAGTATTGATAGATATAACTTGCGATGTCTTCGTCCGCACCGTCCGTAACGACGTTTTCTCCGCCTACGAGTTTGCCCGCGCGCACGACGAGCATATTGATTGCGGACACCATTCCGTTGCTTTCAAATGCGAAAATATCGAGATTAAAGTCTTTCGGAAGCGCGCTGACCTGCTTGCGCACCAACTTATCCAAAAGCCTGAGTTTGTTGCGGTAATTGAGAGCGACTTCGAAATTTTCTTCCTCGGCAAATTTTTGCATCTTTTGCGTAAGGGCTCTTTCCACCTCTCTGTCGTTGCCTCTCAAAAAGTCGATTACCTTTTGCATTTCGACATTGTATTCTTCCTTGCTGACCTTTTGAGTGCAAGGCGCAAGGCAACGTCCGAGATGCATATTGAGACACGGGCGCGAGGGCTTGGACATATCTCTGTTGCAATCTCTCACGCAAAACGCCGTGTGAATCAAATCGAATATATCCCTGATGTTGACGGACTGCATATACGGGCCGAAATACTTTGCGCCGTCGTTTTTGAGTTTTCTGACGAGTTGTATCGTCGGATACGCCTCGTGCATATCGATACGCAAAAACGGATACGCCTTGTCGTCCTTAAGCAAAATGTTGTATCTCGGCGAATGCTTTTTGATAAGGTTGTTTTCGGTAAGCAAAGCGTCCACTTCGCTTGCGCAAATAATATAGCGGAAATCAGCGACGTGTTCGAGCATTGCCGACACTTTTTTCGGACGATTGGACAGATTGAAAAAGTACGAGCGAAGCCTGTTTTTGAGGTTTTTGGCTTTGCCGACGTAAATAATCTCCCCTCTGTCGTCCAACATCATATAAACGCCGGGATTGTCGGGAACATCTTTGATTTTTGCTTTGAAATCAACCATTTTCTTGCGTTTTGTCCTTATCTGTCGCTTTATGCGGTTTCTTGCTCGAACAGCGCGATTTGCGTTTGTTCGACGTTGTTTTTCGCAAGGTTGAGAGCAATTATCTCCTTGCTCTTTCTTGCGCCGAGATAGTCTCTCATAATTATGTTGACGCAATCGAAATAATCTGCGTTCGGAAGATTTTTGACAAATTCGGACGCGTTTTTATCGTGCGTGCTTTCCAAAAATTTCGGACCTACGATAGCAATCGGGTCTGTCAGTTGCATTTGCATAACGAACAAGCCGCCGTTGCCGTTTTTATATTTTTCGACATATTTCGGAATTGCGGTTTCTATATACTTCTTTGAAGTTTGCTTATTTAGTTTGCCCTCGTAATAAGATTGCAATACGCTTCCCTCTCTGTTTCCGCTGTCGTTGTTACGTTGGAAAACGTCGTTATGCTCTTTTACGAAATCGCAAGCGGAATTATCTCCGAAAAAATTGCCCCAAAGCACGAGTGCTTTTCCTCTGACGTCGCCGAGCGTCAACGATTTTATAAAGGTCAAATCGTCGGCTTCCGTATCGTTGGCAACCGTTTTCCCCTCGAGTTTTGTCGACAAAACGTCGTAAACCGCCTGCATAACGCCGTCGCCGTTAAAATGCTGAAAATCGAGCAATACCGTCTCGGACGGGTTGTTTGTCAAAAATTCGGAAACGTCGTCGATAATCGGCGCAAATTCCACACCCGTTATCGGACCGTGAAAAATAACGAGCTTATCTTTCTTTTTTTCGACGCGGACGTCAAAATAACGCACTCCGCATTCGAGCATTTGTCCGACGCTCTTGTCCTGCGTTTCGGCAGCCCACATCATAGAAACGGAACCTGCGTCGTGCGACCCGGGAATAACCGTATTCGTCAAAAGCACGTCGTCTTTGATAAAGCCCATCCACGACGACAAGAAAGACGTGCAGGCGGTATCGTCCTTGGCTTTTTGCGCAACGCCTGCCATTGTACCTACGATAACGCCGACGCATACGACGACGCACACGATAGCGATAACTGCCGTCTTTGCTTTTTTGCTCATATTACTGCCTCCGCGCGATTGATTATATATATTTTAGCAGTAATACGAGATAAAATCAACGCCTATCTCAATCTATCTCAATCGATTGACAAATTGCGTTTTATATACTGCGATTGCAATAGCAATCGGTATCCGTCGAACTCGCCGTGGTCGTCGACGAGGAATTTGTCAACGCAAGAGCCGCAAGTATTGCCAGCATAACGCAAATCTCCCTCTGCGAGAAATCTCCGTCCGATATGAACACAATCATTATGATGAGCAAAAACAAAAACCAGTTGTCGTCAAACATATTTCGTCTCCTTTGACTTTTTACCACAATATGCGCCACGATTCATCAAAGTTACCGAATTTTTGCGAGCGCACGAGTCGTATAATCGGGATATGGAAAACCTACTCGATTATGAAACGGAACAAACCGTAATAGACTATATTCCTCGCAACGCAACACTTCACTCGCTTGCGGAATTTTTCTCGGCTTGCAGCGACGCGACGAGAGCGAAGATAATCTGCGCGCTGTGCATAAGCGAAATGTGCGTGAGCGATTTATCCCGAATACTCGGCATAAATCAAACCACTTGCTCGCATCAGTTGCGACTCTTAAGAGCGGCGGACATCGTAAAACAACGCCGCGACGGGAAAATCATTTACTATTCGTTGAAAAACAAAAAGATAGAAAACGTGCTTCTCGCAGGCGTCGATTTTTTGGATTTATAACGAGACGGAGAACGAGGCAAACACGTCTTGCGGCATCTCCGTTTTACCTAACGCAAATGCGTTGACAACAAATGTATTTAGGTTGAACGTCGATACGATTACGATTGCCGCGCTCGTATCTGTTATAAACGCAGTTATCCGTCGAATAATCACGAACGATGTTTTTTATCTACAAAAATAAGCGTTTAACGTCTGTTTTGTGCAAATACCTTCTAAAAGAGAACGAGTGCGCCGTGTTCGGCGCACTCGTTCTTATTTGAATATGTTTTATTGATTTTTATTCGATTCTTTCGTATTCAATACACGTTACGCCCTCGTCGGCGTGTATCGGAACGTTGACTCTCGCGCTGTTTATTGCCGTCATCAATTCGTACCCCGTAAGGTTTGCTATGTCCGTCTTTTTGAATATATCGCTCTCGATAAATTCCTTCGGATTGTCGAAACGAGTGAGGTTTTTTATCTCGACGCGCACCCATTCGTTTCCTCCCTCGAAATCGAACAAGTCTCCGAAATCGCCTACGCCAAGGTTGGACGCTTCGTCCCACGTCGCAAGCACTTCTATGCATTTGCCTTCGTTCAAGAGGGCTTGGTGTCTTTTGTGAGTCGTTCCGGTTTTGAAATAATGAGGATGCGTAAACAAGTTTTCGTCTACGTTTTCTTCGGGATAATTATGTACCGTGGTGCAACAATCCATATACCACCCCATATATCCCATTTGAACGCCGTGATACTTTCCGAGATGTGCGATTGCCATAATTCCGCCCCACTCGCGCATACTGCATCTCACGGCTTGAGCGGTATTAAGCACGGGTACGCATCCGCTTTTGTTTTGATGCGAATCTCCTCCGAACGAATAGTCGTGTTCTCTTATTTCGTCCGCAACGGCATCTATTACGTCGTCGGTAAGCGGTGCGTCCTTGTAGTCGCTATCGTTCCACCACGTCCAACCTACGACTTTATACGGATTTTCTTTCTTATTTTTCATAACCATATCCTCGACATATACTTGCCGCTCTTAACCGAGCGAATCGTCGTCGCTTGACGAATCGCTGTTACGTTCCGACGATTCGTCCGATTGAGAATCGTCCGCGTTTTTCGCTTCGTTCTGCGAATCTTTTTCGTCGTTTTGGCGTTCAAACTCGTCAAACGGACTTTCTCCGCGTTCGTCGTCGGAATCTTCTTCGTCGTCTGCTTGTGCAACCGTCTTTGCGCTTGTTCCCTTTTTGCGAAGTGCTTTGGACAGCAATATACCTGCCCTCGAATACACAAATTGCAGCACGTAATCTATGGCAACGAGCAAGACCGTGCCGACAAGCGCAATCATCCAATACTGCAATTTGTCCGCAATCGATTCGTCAATAACGACGTTGTGACACAAAAAATACAAAATAGCGAGCGCGCCGTTGATATATGCGACTTTGACGAGCAACGCAATCCACCATTTGACCTTGTTCTTGTGATTGAACAAAACCGCCGTGATTATTCCCATAGGTCCGAAATACACGACGTAACCCATTACCGAAAAAACGTCTCCCGCCACCAAAAACGACAACCCCGCCGAAACGACGTATGCGAAAATCGACGAAACATAATACTTTTGAGAAGCAGGAACCATAATCGCAATGCTTGCGGCAACAAAAAACGCCACCGTGCTGAAACGCACGACGACGCCGAGCCAAACCATAAGCAAAGCCACCGCAGCGCTGATGCCTGCGAGTGCAACGGCATATATGGTTTCTTGTCTGGATATTTTGTGCTTCATTTTTGAAATTAATAATTAATAGTTAATAATTAATAATTGCGGAATATTCCATTGTAGCGTGCAATGCACGCCAAACGGCTCTCGTAGACAGGCGGAGCCGTAGTTTATAACTCCACGAAGTGTCGTTGTGAGCATCAACTATCCGTCTGAGCAACCGCCGAGCCGCCTCAAGGTTGCGAAACCTTACGCACAAAAGCAATGCTCCGATTGCTTTTGTGCAGGACGTTTGCGCCTAAATATGCGTCAAGTTATCTCAAAGAGATAAGTGACGCGTGTTTAGCATTCGGCGCAATAATCAGCAGCAGCGAATAAGGTCTCCACCCATACACTCACAACAACAATCCGCACACCAAAGTGCCTGACACGCGGCGCACATTCCGTCGGCAACGTCGGAGTCGCGTTGGGAATAGGTGCGATGTGTATGCGTGGAATTTTGAGAACGCGAGGTCTTGGATTCGTCGTTTGAAAACGGACGCGAACCGTCGATTTTCTTTTTCAGATTCTCAAGCGCACGGGAGTATTTTTGATTTGAAGGCTCCATTTCAAGAGCAAGTTCGAGTTGCTTCTTGCTGTCGTTGAGCCAATTCTTCTCATAAAAAACTATGGACTGATAATAGTGCCACTCCGCGCCTCTGTAGGACATTTTGTCGAGTTCCTTTTGAGCGGTGTCGACGTCCTTGTTGCGAATGGCTTGCTTTACGCCGTCGTATACGGACTCGCCTTCTCCCGAAACTTCGGAGCATTCCTGAGCGGTCTCCATTGCCTGTTGGTAAGCATTGTCGAGTTGCTCGAGCATACGAGCGGCTTGCGCGCCTGCCTCGCCCTCGTCGAAAACGTGCTGTTGATACTCGGCTCGTTTTGCTTTGTACGCTTCGAGGATTTCGCTTTGAGAGGCGTTTTGGTCTATACCGAGAATTACAAACGGGTTAATCGGCATTTATCTTCTCCTTTGAGCAGTCGCTCCATTTGCATTTTTATGCCCAGATATACGGTGTTTGAAAGCACGCCTTCATACAACTCTATATCCATATCGTTGTAGCTTGCAACCATCTTATTGTAAGTAGAATTGAGCAAAAAAGACAGTTCATCTGCGTTTTTGGCAAGATAATCCGCTTTATTTGCGCATTCGCCGTAATTGAGCAAAAGAGGATTGTATCTCTTTTTCTTTTGGTCTTTCTCTACGTCGTCGACAGCGTCGAGCAAATACACGAGTCTGCCGAGATTGTATGTGAACGTGTCAATCGTATCGTCCGTTTTAATAAGCGTGCGAGTGATGTCTCTCATAAGCGAGGCAAACGTGTCCGCCACCCTGTCGATACTGTCGCACTTTTCTTTTTCGAGCGCGTTGAGAGACGCAAAACTGTTCTTCATCAACTTGTCGATTTCGGGCAATCGTTTGGCGGCTTTTGCCTTGCGGAGCGCAAGCCTCCACTTTATAAGAATGCGCGATTTTTTGCCGTCGGTAACGTCGTCCTCTGCATTATAGTAGACGAGCAAAACGGCAATATCCGCCATTTTTTTAGACAATTCGTCAGTGGTTACCACCACTTTTTTCTTGCCGTTGTACACGCACAGTTTGCGCTGAAACTTTACTTCTTTTTTTGCAAGCGAATGCAAAAGAACGTTGTAGAACGTGACGTCGTAGTTGGTGCAAAGCCTCGTTATCTGCGAGCCTGTCTCGCCGAGGGTTTTGCAAAGTCCGCAATAAAACGCCTGAAATACGTTGAAATCTTTGATATACATATTCTGTTTATCGGGTATGACGTATCCAAACATATTATTGCCTCGATTATTATCTTATTGCGATATTATTAAAACCTCGTTAAAATCACGCTTGCACGAAGCCGACTTTTCTATAGACTTTGGACAGCGTTTTGTTTGCGATGCGCATTGCTTCTTGCGCGCCGTTTCTCATAACGTCCTCGAGATAGTCTTTGTGTTGCATATAGTATGCGTGCTTTTCTTGGATAGGACGCAGATACTCGACGACCGCTTCGCCCACTTTTGTCTTGAAATCCGCATAAGACGCACCTGAAAACACGTCTTGAACCTTGTCCACGGGCGTGTCGGTTATGACGGAATAAATCGTAATGAGGTTGCTTATTCCGGGTTTGTCGTCGGAAAGCACGATTTTATCGTCGCAGTCCGTAACCGCCCTCTTGAACTTGCGCATAATCGTATCGGGGTCGTCCAAAAGATGAATAACGCCGTTGGTATTGTCGTCCGTCTTGCCCATTTTGGTAGTCGGGTCGAGGAGATTGAAAATCTTTGCGCCTACCGTCGGGAAAATACCGTCGGGGACTACGAAAGTCGGCGAATACTTGGAATTGAAACGTTGCGCAATGTCTCTTGCAAGCTCGAGATGCTGTTTTTGGTCCTTGCCTATCGGCACGAGGTCCGCCTGATAAAGCAAAATATCCGCCGCCATAAGCGTGGGATAGGTAAACAATCCCAAATTGACGTTTTCGGGTGCTTTTTGGCTCTTTTCCTTGAATTGAGTCATTCTGCTTGCCTCTCCGAATTGAGTGTTGCAGTTGAGAACCCACGCGAGTTCGGCGTGTTGAGGCACTTGCGATTGCACAAAGAGAATGCTCTTTTGCGGGTCGAGACCGATTGCAAGGAATATTGCCATAAAATCGTAAGTGCGACGGCGCAAGTCCGCAGGAACGTTGTCGACCGTGATTGCGTGCATATCCGCAACCGTATAAATGCACTTATGCTCGTCCTGAAGTTTGACCATATTTTTGAGCGCGCCGATGTAGTTGCCGAGTTGCAAATCTCCCGTCGGCTTGAGTGCGCTGTAAACTATTTTCGTATTATTGTTTTCCATACTTATTTTTCCGTTTTGTTTTCTATAACGTCGGCGGTATCGAGAACTGCTTTTTTCATCTCGTTCCGCTCGATGATTTCGGTGTGAATTTCGTCGTTTTCTTCGACGTCGACGATGCATTGCGGGCAATCGAGCGCCGTGAGGTTGTAAAGTTTGACAACGGACTTATAAACGTCCTTTTCTCTGCTTCCCAACGCGTTCAAAACGCTTTGAGAGAACTTGTACGGGTTTGCCGTGGAGAAAACTACCGTGGGCGTTTCGTCGTCGGTTTCGCAAGAATAATCGTTATATACGCTTGCGGCAACTGCGGTATGCGTGTCCATAATGTAGTCGTCAAGGTCAAAGAACGTTTCGATTGCGTTCTTCGTGTCCTCCTCGTCCGCCCAACCTGCCTCGAATACGTCTGCACGCACCGAGTCTTTGTCGAGAGCGAATCTGCCGTCTTTTTTCAGACTTTCCAGCACTTTCGTCATCTCCTCGTCGTCCCTGTCCGTAATCTCGAAAATGTACCTTTCCAGTTCGCACGGCATAAGAACGTCCATAGAAGGAGACGAAGTCTTGAATAAATCTCTCTTTACGTCAAACTCTCCGTCGTTGAAAAAATCGACGAGAATGTTGTTTGCGTTCGTTGCGACGATAAACTCGTTTACTGGCAATCCCATACGATAAGCGTAATATCCTGCAATCGCCGTAGCGAAGCTGCCCGTCGGGATAACAAAGTTCACTTTGTCTCCCAAAGTTATCTCGTCACTTGCGACAAGGTCGCAATAGGATGAAAAATAAAAAACGATTTTGGGGGCAAGCACGCCCCAGTTTGCGCTGTTTGCGACAGCCGCCGACAAGCCGCGCTCTTTCAAAGCCTTTGCGACGTCCTCGTCGCAAAGAACTCGCTCGAGTCTCGACCTTATACCGTCGTACTCGTCTCTCACTCCGTACGCGTATGCGTTTTTAGCGTCGTGCGTGACAATCTGACCGCGTTGAATCCCCGTCAAATCTGACGGATAAAACGCCGCTACGCTTGCACCCTCGAAGTCCCGAAAACTCTCCATTGCGGCAACTCCGTCGTCTCCGCTCGTGGCAATCAACGCCAAAGAGCCGTCCTCGCGCGAAAGTTTTTTCTTACTTGCGCGAAGCAAATACGGGAAAGTCGCCAAAGACACGTCCTCGCAAGAGCAAGTCGGTCCGTGCCACAATTCCGCCATATAAAGACCGTCCTCGACTTTAACGAGCGGACAAACGTCCCCGTCGAATTGCGAATAAGCCTTATTTGCGTAATCGAAAAGCTCCTCGTACGAAAACTCGTCAAGCAACGACGACATTATTTTTGCGTATCTGCTCGTATAGTCGAGATTGATAAGCGACTTTATATCGTCAAGGCTAAAAATCGGGAATGACGACGGAACGAAAAGTCCGCCGTCATCCGATATTCCTTTTACGATAGCCTCGCTTGCAGAAATTTCGATTTTGGAATTTCTGGTGCAGGTGTATTTCATAAAACTCCTTCGTCAACGAACAAAGTCCGGAAGATTGTCCTCGTCCTCGCTGACAGTAATGACGAATTGCGTATTCGTGTCTTTTGCCACTTCGCGAATATCGTCGAAAAAGTCTTTCATCTCGTGTACGGTCTTGCCCAGCATTCTGTGCGCGCCGTCGATGTAAAGCGTTTCTATATCGTGATTGCCCGCAAGCAAGCCTTTGATGAAGCCGATGAGTGCTTCCTCGCTGACGGGTGCGTCGCCTTTTTTGAGTTGTTTGGCGTTGACGACTCTAACTTGATAACGCAAAGAATACATATATCTGTCCGTATCGGTCACAAATACGATGTCGCCTTTTGCGGTATCGATGTTGTCGTTTGCCATATCGATGATATTTTTGGTTTTGCCTGTGCCTTTTGCTCCGGTAATAAATTTAATCATAAGCACCTCCGCTTATATTATATATAATATATCGCGCGATTTCAACCCGCAATTTTCATTTTGACGTATTTTTTTGTTATTGCCAAAATGCAAGCGGATAGAATATCGATTCTGCGATTTTACGAAAGATACGAGGAGAACAAAGCGTGCTTTTGAGGAGAAATCAGATTGACCATAGCGTCGAGTTCTCTGTCGCTTATAGCGGTCGTGCGCCCCTCTGCGTATTGTTTGTCCACGAGTTCTTTCATCTTTTCGACGAGTTCGTCTTTTTTGTCCACTTTGGCTTCGGTGGGCAATTCGTAATAGGTGTCTATCCAGTAGGCTATGCCCGCAAGTCCGCTGAATGCGTCAACCACCACTCTCGGCGCTCTGCCCAAAATCTTTTGGGTGTCGAAAATGTTGTAAATTTCCTGATTTTTGAGCATACCGTCGGCGTGAATACCTGCCTTGGTAACGTTGAAGTTTTTGCCCACGAACGGCGTTTGCGGCGGAATGTGATACCCCATTTCGTCCTCGAAATAGTCGGCAATCTCGCTGATGACTTCGAGGTTCATGCCGTTGGACGTGCCTCTGAGCGAGGTATATTCGATTGCCATTGCTTCGAGCGGAGTATTGCCCGTGCGCTCGCCTATGCCCAAAAGTGTGGTATTGACCGTCGAGCAACCGTACAGCCACGCCGTCGCGCTGTTGGTAACTGCCTTGTAAAAATCGTTATGTCCGTGCCATTCGAGTTGCTCGCTCGGCACTTCCGCATAGTAACGGAAACCGTAAATAATACCCTGTACGCTTCGGGGCATTGCGGTACCGGGATAGGTAACGCCGTAGCCCATAGTGTCGCAGGCGCGAATTTTGATGGGAATACCGCTCTCTCTGCTGAGTTTCATAAGCTCGATTGCAAACGGCACTACGAATCCGAAATAATCCGCTCTCGTGATGTCCTCGAAGTGACAGCGAGGCACGATACCTCTGTCGAGTGCCATTTTAACGATGCCGAGATACTTGTCCATTGCCTGACGACGAGTCATATTCATTTTTTTGAAGATGTGATAGTCCGAGCAACTTACCAAAATACCCGTTTCTCTTATACCGAATTCTTTGACAAGCTCGAAGTCTTTTTCGCTCGCGCGTATCCAACTCGTAACTTCGGGAAACTCGTATCCGAGCTCGAGGCACTTTTTGACGGCTTCTTTGTCTTTGTCGCTGTAAAGGAAAAACTCGCTTTGGCGAATCATACCGTTTTTGCCGCCGAGCCTGTGCAACTTCTTGTAAAGTTCCACTATGTCCTTGACCTCAAACGGTTGCATCGCTTGTTGACCGTCTCTGAATGTGGTATCGCTTATGTACAAATCCTTGGGGCATTCCATAGGAACGTGACGCATATTGAATGCGGTTTTGGGGATTTTGCCGTAAGTGAAAACCTGTCTGTGGAGGTTGGGGTTATCAACGTCCTGAAGGGACGGCTTGTAGTTGTGTTCTTCGAGCAAATGGTTGCGTTTGTTATACTCGACTATCATTGTCTTGCCTCCGTCACTCGATGTTTTCGAGCATCTTATTTTGCACCGCAATCTGAAGTGCGGAAATCATCTCGTCCATATCTCCGAGCATAAATTTGTCAAGCGAATAAAGCGTAAGTCCGATGCGATGGTCGGTAACTCTGCCCTGCGGAAAATTGTACGTTCTTATACGCTCGCTTCTGTCTCCCGTGCCGACTTGAGCGCGGCGGTTTTCCGCATATTCTTTCTGCGCTTGCGACTGATAATAGTCGTAAACTCTCGATTTGAGCACTTTAAGTGCCTTTTCGCGATTTTTTATCTGACTTCTCTCGTCTTGACATTCAACCACGATACCCGTGGGAATATGCGTCATTCTTATCGCGCTTTCCGTCTTGTTGACGTGCTGTCCGCCTGCGCCGCCGCTTCGATAAGTGTCTACTTTTATGTCGTTTTCGTTGAGCGTGACCTCGACGTCCTGCGCCTCGGGAAGCACCGCGACGGTAACCGTGGACGTATGCACTCTGCCTTGCGATTCCGTCTCGGGAACGCGTTGCACTCTATGCACTCCGCTCTCGAATTTGAGCTTGCCCCACACGCCTTTGCCCGTAATCATAAACACGAGTTCTTTTGCGCCGCCGAGTTCGGTGTAATTCATATTGACTTCTTCTATCTTCCAACGATTGTTCTCGGCGTAATGGCGGTACATACGCATAAGTTCCGTGCCGAAAAGCGCGGCTTCGTCTCCGCCTGCGCCCGCGCGTATCTCCATAATGACGTTGTTGTCCTCGTTGGGGTCTTTTGGAAGCAAGGAAATCTTTATATCTTCCGCGTCTTTGTCCAAAGCGGCTCTCAAATCGTCGAGTTCCTGCTTTGCGAGAGCCTTCATCTCCGCGTCGCTTTCGAGAGCAATCATCTGTTCGCAATCGTCAAAATCTTTCTTGTGCTTAAGATAAGTCGAATACGTCTCGACTATCGGCATAAGGTCGGAATGCTCTTTGGAAAGAGCCTTAAATTGCGTTTGCTCCGCAATCACTTCGGGCTTTGACAAAAGATGTCCGACTTCGTCGTATCGGGCCTGTATTTTTTCAAGTCTTTGAATAAGTCCTTCGCTGATTTTCATTTTCTTCTCACGATTGCAATGCGCTCCACGCCTTCGATGTCCTTTTCGATAACGACGTCGTAGTCCGCAAAAATTTCCGTTATGCTCTGCGCCTGTCCTATGCCGAATTCAAGCATCAGCACTCCGCCCTCGTTGAGTTTGGAATCAAGCCCTTTGCATATCGTTCTATAGTATTTCAAACCGTCTTTGTCTCCGTCAAGAGCGAGAACAGGCTCGAATTTTCTCACTTTTTCGTCAAGTTTTTCTATGTCCGCACTCGGTATGTACGGAGGGTTGGACACTATGACGTCAAACCGTTCGTCGGCGCACGCGTTCCACATATCTCCGCACGCGAAATCGATTTTAACGCCTGCGTTGAGAGCGTTGGCTTTTGCCACGTCGAGTGCTTGTCCGCTTATATCAGTCGCTTTCACGGTTGCGTTCGTATTCTTTGCGATTGCAACGGCAAGCGCGCCGCTTCCCGTGCATAAATCGAGTACGGAAACGTTTGCGCCTCTGCGTTTTATCTCCTCGATGGCTTTTTGAGCCAATTCCTCCGTTTCGGGACGAGGAATAAGCACGTTTTGATTGACGGACATCTTTATTCCGTAAAAATCGGCGTATCCGAGCGCATATTGCAACGGCGTGCCGTCCTGCATACGCTTCGCTATGGATTCCGCGCTGTCGTATTGCGCTTTCGTGAGCGTTTTGAGCGCGGAAAGCTCGCTTCTCTTTACGCCCGTAACCTCAACGAGCAACCAATCTATATCCGCTTCGTCCGCACCTTTCGCAATGTTCTTTATGCGGTCTCTGGCAATGCCGTACGGCACTTTTACGTCAAATTTTCTTTCTTCGAGATTCGGATTTGCGTCCATTTCCAAAACCGTCTTGAATGCGGTTATGGACACTTCGAGCATATCGTCGGTAGGCTCTTTCGTCGTGAGTTTCTGAAGAAGCATACCCGGGGCGCGCAATATGCGCACAAACAAACAATCGCTCTTTGCAAGCAGTTTCAACAGTTCGTAAGATATGCCTGCCACCACGGGTAAAAACAGCAGTTTGAAGCCAAGTTTTATAAGCGCGTTAAGCACTTTGTATCCGCCGACGTCGCTTGAAACGACAAGTCCGCATTTCGTAATCATAAAGTTTACGAGGACGAATACCATTATGCTTACCGCAATTACGAAAAACAAAAACGTAGTTCCGCAACGAGAATGCTCTCTGCGCATTTTCTTTGCGTTTTCCACCGTCAAATCGAGTCCGTGTTCGTAGCAAGTTATGACCTTGTGTTCCGCGCCGTGATACATAAACACTCTGCGCACGTCTTTCATAAGCGTTACCAAAAGTATGTAGCTTATGAAAATGAGCAACATAACTCCGCCCTCTATGAGGCTGTACCAAAGGCTCTTGAGCGAGGAAGCGTTTATCGCTTGGATATTGTCGCAAATAGCACCTGCGATAACGTTGGGCAAGAATACGAAAAGTCCGACCGCAAGAAGCACGCCCAGCACCACCGAGAACGCCATAAGTACGTTCATCGGATTGATTTTGAGCTTGTCCGCCATCCACTTTTCGAATTTGGACGGCTCTGCGTAATCTCCGTATACCTCCGCAGAACGCATCATTATGCCCGTACCTTGGAAAAGTTGCGTAAACAGATTGACAACGCCTCTTATAAACGGCAAGCGGAAAAATACGTTGCGCTCTTTTGCGCTTTTGACGTATTTGCTTTCGACGGTAATACTACCGTCCGCCGCGCGCACCGCAGTAGCGATAGAATGTTCGCCTTTCATCATAACGCCCTCAAGCACGGCTTGACCGCCGATGTTTGTACGACGCACCGCCTTTGACGTCTTGTCAATGACGTTCTTGACTTTCGGCTCTTTGGGTTCTTTATTTTTTTTGTTTTTTTCTTTCATTTCCACTCTTATAAATGGTTTGATTTTTATCTTTTTAGGTAAAAGCGTAAAGCTATTTTTATTCTAACGCGAAGTTAGTTTTAATCGCAATATTGAGATGAAGAACAAGGAAGATGCGTTTGCACGGCAACCCTAATTTACTATGCGTAAATGAGTTGACGGGCAAATGCATCTGACGCAGTTATTCGCTCAATATTGCGATTAAAGAAAAAATGCAGGCGTAAGGTGACGTAATAAATATCCCAAGTGCCTGCATTTTCTTCGTGTGTTAGTCGAGATTGTATCTCTTTTTGAATTTGTCAACGCGTCCGCCGGTGTCAACAAGTTTTTGTTTGCCCGTGAAATACGGATGGCATTTGGAGCAAATTTCAACTCTAAGTTCGTTGACGTTTTTGGTCGTACCCGTTTGGAATGTGTTTCCGCACGCACACACGACCGTTACGTCGTGGTATTGAGGATGGATTCCTTCTTTCATTTTGATTCTCCTAACTCGTTTTTTTATACCCACACGCGCCAATTCGTTACGCGTATATGACATAAAGTTTCTTTATTATATATTTACGGTAACAAATTGTCAAGCAATACTGCCGTCAATTTGCATTATTTTGTTCCGTATTTTGTTCGGTAAGCGTTTTGAGCAGTTTGCATCTCTCGTTCTCGAGCCTTATATCCTGCACTTCTCTGTCGCTTTGAGGAATATCTATTCTTCCCTCGCACGCAACGGACACGGGATTGCCTTCAAGCACGACGTAATTGTCTGCGCACAAAACGCACTCGTCCACCGAATGCGTGACGAACACAATCGTTCTCGGTTGCATTTCGTTGAGTTGCACGAGCTTGGATATAAGCCTCGATTTCAAAGCGATATCGAGTGCTTTGAACGGCTCGTCGAGCAGCAGTATTTTGCTCGGATACAAAAAGGCTCTTGCCATTGCCGCTCGTTGCGCCTGACCGCCGCTAATCTCGTTTGCACGGTTTTGCAAAACGTCCTCGATTTCGACGAGTTTTGCCATATCTTCAATCGTTTTTTTACGAACCGATTTATCCTTATAAACGGCTCTCAATACCAAATCAAGGTTTTTATATACCGAAATCGTAGGGATTAACCTGTCTTTTTGAAAAATATAACTGACTCCGCCGTCTATTCCTTCTATGCGTCCGTCATACTCTTTCAACGAAGCAATCGCATTGAGAAGCGTCGTTTTCCCCACTCCGCTTCCGCCGAGAACGACGTTGATTTTGTTCTCGTCGAAAGTGATGTCGAAGCCGTCGAATATCTTTTTTTCCGCATAACCGCAGACGAGATTTTTTATAACGATGTCACTCATCTTGCCACCTCCCAAATCTTCTTTGAGAGTGCGACAACACCCTCGAGTGCGAAGCTGAAAACGATTGCCACCAGAGTATACGCAAGCAAATACGCAATCTCGAACGAGGCGTTGGCAACCTGTATTTTTCCGCCGATGCTGTTCGTTACGTTGGCAAGTATCTCCGCCGCAACGACGACTTTAAGCGTGAGCGAAAGCGTGGATTTGCTCGTATCGAAAACGCTCGGCGCGACAAGCGGAACGTAGACGTATCTGATTTTGTCGACAGAGCGCACTTTATAAACTTTTGACATCTCTATCAACTCCTCGTCCACTCCGACTATTGCCGAATAAAACGACGAATACATAATCGGGAAAGCAATCAGAAATCCGACGACCACCGCCATCGAACTGCTGCTCAAAAAAGCGTAAAGTATGAGTATAACCGCCACCGTCGGCGCACTGCGCATAACGGAAACGATGGGCGACATTATTCTGTGAATGGGGTTATACAATCCTCCTAATATCGCAAATATCATCGCAAAACCGAACGACAAAACGAAGCAAATCGACGTACGCGAAAGCGTTCTCCCCACGCTCAGCCAAAATCCTTCCTCTGCTCCGAGCGTGAAAAATCTTTCAAACACCACGTCGGGCATAGGCAATACGAGAGGATTGTCCTTTACCTTTGCCGCTATAGCCCAGACGGCGAGCATTATTCCGAGCGCGATAAGCGGATATACGACGTTTTCAATTATCCGCTTTGCCACTTTTTTGTCAACGTTTATCTTTTTCATTCAGTCACGATTTCGATTCCGTTTTTCTGCATAACGTAGCGGAAAATGAGTCCGGGAACACCCGTTTGCCCTATACACGCAATCTTTTTACCGACAATATCGTCAAAGGTAATCTGACCGCCCTTTTCAGTGTTGCCGACCATATAAAGGCTTCCGTCCACCGCAATGCTCACAAGTTTGTAATCGGCACCGTTGCTTATCAATTTCGCGCCCGCGTTGACAGGCATGATGACAACTTGGCTCTTATTTGCCGCCATTTCGGATGCGATATTTGCAGGATTGACAACCGCATATTCGACTTCGTGCGCACCTATTTGCTTTTGATTGCTTGCAAGGGTAAGCATAGCGAGCGCAGGCGTCCCCTCCGGCGCAGAAAATCTAATTTTGTCGCTTGTCTTTTCCGATACCGGGATATCGAACAGTTTTGATTTTTGTGCATTCCAGTCGATTGTATTGCCTTTGCCGTCGGACGGCATAACGTTTGCGAGGAAAGAAAGAATGTCGTTTTTGCTATTATCCGTCAATCTCTCGCCGTTGACCGCACAACGGTCTATTGCAATCGCGGGGAAATTTGCGCTTTCGTACACCTTTTTCGCTTCCGTTGTCACGTTGGCTTTGTTTTGCGCAATCCAAACTTTGTTTGCAGCAAGTTCGTCAAAAAGCGCATTCAAAAATTCTTCATCTCCTGTAAGGGATGACTGCACGAATATTCCTGCCTGCGGATAATTTGTTGCGCCACTTGCGTCTTTATACGCACTTTGCAAATTCATTTCGGCATTGAGCGAAAGTCTCTTTGTCTGCGCACTTGCTGCAGGTTCGCCGACAACCATAAAATCAACTTGTCCGGCTGCCAAAAGCGTTGCCGCCGACGTTCCGTCCGCGACGTATCTGACAGTCACTTTTTTTGCCGATTCTTCGGGAACAGAATTGTCGTTGCACGCGGCCAAAGAAACGCACGCAATCATAGCGATTGCGATTATTGCCACCAAAGCGATAATCTTATTTTTTTTCATATATACCTCAAAAAGTTTTATTTTCGTCAAATTGCGTCATTCGGCAAGTTCAAAAGCCGTTATCGCAGATTTCACGGACAAATTTTCAAATCTGCCCAACTTTCCCGTAAGAGCGGATATACGCTCCTGCGAGCCTTCGACAATCAAAGCGATTGCGTTTGCCTCTTTTCTCGGAACGCCCATTCTTCCCACGATAATATCTGCAAAATCGCTCAAAACTTTCTGCATTTCCAACGCTACCGTTTTGTCGCCTTTAAG
>DLKM01000015.1:0-3292 GCA_002478945.1 Christensenella sp. UBA7588 | reverse complement strand
CCGTTTGCTCATCGTTTTGGTAGCACCGCCACTCCGATAAAAACGCAATCACATCGTTTCTGATTTCAAATATATTGTATATCTTTCCTTACGTTTTGTCAATCTGTCCGTCGTCAAAACATAAACAGTATCGTAGCACCCAAAACGCAACTCCTCGAAAGCAGCGGAATATACTTTTCTTTTATGACGTTTTCGTCGATATTTTCGTTCACTATCGACATAGCGGCAATCTCTTTTATTGCCTCTTTCATATCGGAACCTTGAGCGAAATAATCGTCGACAAACGCTTTGAGGTCGGCAACGACGTTGTCTTTCATACATTTTGCCACTTTCTCGTTGACGGCAGACACTCCCACGGTAACGTAATATTCGTACCATTCTTTCGTATATCGTTGGTCAATCGGGAACAATTTTTCGTTGTCGATAAACTTTCCGAATTTACAAGCGTTGAACACGTTCACGAGTTGCGCCTGTCCGACCTCGCCTTTGCTGTATCTGAAATACGTTTCCTTGAATTTGTCAAAGTTGTTGTTGAAGGAGAACGCAAGCGCAAGCTGAATCGAAAGCGCGTCTTGCGTCATAACGTCGGAGTGCTTGACCAACCATTTGTCCTGATTGTCGTCCCAAATCGAATCGTACAACGACGAGAAGTTGAGCATCAAATCGAGCGTGAAAAGCGGCACCGCTTTTTGATACTCGCTTGCGCCTTGAGCGGCAATATCGTCGATAAGAGCATAAAGCCCTTCTTTGCCGAATGCCGTCTCGGACGAATTGTCCGTGAGATTGATAATGGCGCGCGAAACGAGTATGGATTGATTGATTCTGTTCGTTGCAGTATCGAGTTCTTTTCCGTTCTGACTGACGGCAAGGAAGTCTTTTATAAACTCCGAATCGGAAAGCAGATTGCCGCTTCCCGTAACCGCGTCGCATATAGTCGGTATGATGTCGGCAACCATATAGGCGTATTTTGCATACTTGACGATTTGCGCGTAAATCTCCGACGAAACGGTGTCCTTGTCAAACTTGGCTATTACGAGATTGAGCGCGGAGTTGAGTTTTGCGATTTCGACGTCGGTCAAAGCGGATTTGAGGTCTCTTACGTTTGCAAGAAGCGTATCTACGAGCGTTGCGATTTCGCTTTCGGTTATCGAACCGAGTGCGCCGTCTTGGTCGAAAAGTTTGCCGTATAAGTCGTCCGTGATTGCGTTGACGGACATATTATAGGCAAACGATACGAGTTTGCTCATAGCATTCTTTGCGGCGGCAAAAGCGGCAAGCATTTGCGCCTTTTCTTCCTCCGTCGGAGAGAAAGAGACTTTTGCCAAATTGATTGCGACTCTGTTTTTAAGGACGTTGTCAAGCGATTCTCCGCTCACGCCCTTTTGTCTCATATAAAGTTCGAGCGATTGCAAATTTGCGTATATTTGCTCGATAGTGCTTGCGCCCTCGGACGCCATAGCGCACATAAGTTCGTACACCAACGAGGAAATGTCAACGGGTGTAAAGCCGACCTCTTTGAGTAACGGAATGAGCAACTCCGCGTTTTTTTCGAAATCGCCGAGCAACGTTTTTCCGTTTTGAGAGGACAAAGCGGTTGCAAGCGAACGAATCTTCTCCGTTTGCAAATCCGACCTTTTGACGACGGCACAAATCATCTTTGTCCAGCCGAGTGCGACGAGATAATCTCCGCTGTCCTGTCTTTCGGACAGAGCGGCTTGGTCGAGGTTGTTCGTCCACCCTTCTCCGACTCCGCTCAAAAATGCGTTTTCGACGGAATCGACGATTTCCGCTCTGTCTTTTTCGGGATTGCTTTTATTTTTATGGCATCCCGCAAGGCAAGCGCAAAGCGCGCTCAACACGAGGAGCGTCGAAAGACATATAGAGACAATTTTCACTCTGTTTTTCATAATCAGTCCTTTTTGACAGTATATCCTTTTTTGAAGCCTAACGCAAGAGGCACGAGCGCGTAACCTACGGCCATTGCAAGACCTACGACAGCCACAACCCAAGCCTCGAACATAAATTCAAAGTACAATCCGAACAAACGCAACGCGTGTATCAGGCAAGACGCGAGCAACACCGACGCAACGAACGACAACACGAAAGCGACGAGCGCGACGAGCGACTGCTCCGCGATTTCCGTTCCGAGCAAAGCGTTTTTGGACATACCTGCGTTGAGTATCGCGACTCTCGATTTTTTGACGGTTCCTCTGCCTATCAAAGCGGTAGCCACGGTTACTGCGAATATAAACACGGTCACGACCACCGCAAGCGTGCCTATCAAATCGAATACGGCGTTCATACTCTCCATATCCCACTTATACGCGTCGAGAGCGGATACGACGTAATAGTTGTTTACGGCATATTTTTCGCGAAGCGAGTTCACGGCTCCCTCGACGTTCCCGTTCGATACGACGAGAACGGTATCCGTCTTTTTGCCGAACAGTCTTTCCACATTTTCGTTGGATACGACTATATAGTTTCCGCTGAACAACTCGTGCTTAAGCACGCCGCCCACGATTACTTGCGCGGACGTATCTCCGAGAGTCATTTCAAGCGTGTCGCCTTCCTTGATTCCGTATAACTTTTGGAGCGCAATATCGACAAAAACGTATGGTTTATCTTCGGATATGCGAGCATAAACCTCGTCTTTTGCCGTAACATAGCCGAAATCGACCATATCGAGAACGTCTTTCGAGCCGAGAATATTCATCGTCTTATTCTTTCCGTCAACGACGATTGAGCCTTGCCCCCAAACCATTTTCGTTGCGTCTTTAACGCCTTCGGTTTGCTTGATTTTTTCCACGTCGACGTCCTCTCGTACGTTGGTTATAAACGCCATATCCGCAAACTGACCGACGTAGGAATCGAACACGCTCGTCGTGACCGACCACGCCATAAACAACGTCATCGCTATGGTCATTCCCAACGTAAGCAATGTTACAGACCTCGAAAAACGTTTTTCTCTCGTCATATCGAGGCTTGCCACTTTTAGTTGCGGAGATACGGATTTTCCGCACAATTTCGCGCCGCCTCTCATAACGGGAGACGAGCATACGCCGAGCGTAACCATTGCAAGCACTATGCTCACTATACCGAAAGCACCGGTCGCGCTTTCGACGCAAAATTCTATTACGATGCTTACTGCCGTAAGCGCAATAAATACGAACGGAAGTATTTTTGCGATTTTAGAGCGTGGCTTCAAATCGAGTTGATTGTCTCTTATACTGCCCTTGAACGCTCTGATTGCAGGTGCTATCGCGCTGATAACCGTAGCGAAAAAGCCCGTAAC
>DLKM01000013.1:72129-89566 GCA_002478945.1 Christensenella sp. UBA7588 | reverse complement strand
GGCACTCAAAGGCTCGCCGCCTTGCGGCTCGAGTTCCGTCTCTGAATTTATAAAAAAACTATATAAAAGCCAACCAAACAGATGAGTAACACGAAAGCACCCCGAGGAGTGTAAACCCAACGTACTATCGTACGTGATTTACAAAACTCGGAGTGCTGACAAAGTTAATCGCTGTTTGGTTGGCTTTTATCCTATAACTCGGAGAGGAAGAATCAAATACAACCAACGGTCGCTCTCGCCCTTAATAATTCCGGGGGCGGTGGAGGTTGTGAAGTTGAGTGTTACAAACGGCTCGTCGATTGCGTGCATACTGTCGATAATGTATTTTGAGTTGAAACCGATGGTAAGGTCTTTGCCTTTAAGTCCGATTGTAACTTTCTCGTTGATTTCGCCGTCCTCGCTGTGTGCGTTGAGAGAGATGGTATCTTCTTTGATTTCCATCTTCACATACGATTTTTTCTCTGCGCGGTTGATGAGAGATACACGGTCGATTGCGTTTTCAAAGAGTTTTTTATCGATTGTGACTTCGGTCGTAAACACGCTCGGAATAATCTTTTCGTAGTTGATATAATCTTCTCCGATAAGACGAGTTACAATCTTTGTGTGGAACAAATCCACCATAATATAATTCTTTTCGACATAAACGGTAATCGTTTCTTCGCCGTCGTCGATGAGACGAGCAAGTTCATTCATACTCTTTGACGGAACGACGATTTTATCCACGATGCCGTTGTTTTTGATTTGCGCTCTGGCAAGAGCAAGACGATAACCGTCTGACGCAACAGCTTCGACCTCGTCGTCTTTTACGTTGAGGCATACGCCTCTAAGCGACGGTCTTGCTTCGTCAACGGCAACGTTGAATATAACCTTGGAGATTATATCCTTAAATTCCTTTTTGAGAATGACGAAAGAGTTTTGAGTGTCAACCTCTTTGAATACGGGGTACTCGTCTGCGCTCATGCACTTGATTTGCAATTCGCTGTCGAGATATTTGATGATAAGTTTTGTGGAATCGGTGCCGTCGAGTTCGATTTGTTCTTCCTCGATTTTCTTTGCATAATCCGCAAAAAGTTTGCCCGGTACGACGATTTCGCCTTCGATAAGAACTTGTGCGTTGATTTTTTTCTCAATGGCAAGTTCGAGGTCGGTTGCAAAAATCGTGAGAGTATCTCCCAAAGCGGTCAGTTTTACGCCGTCCAAAATGGGATTGTTGCGCTTTACGGGAAGTGCTTTTACAACTTTTGCGAGAGCGTCGCTCAATTCGTTTCCTTGACAAATAAGTTTCATAATTCGCCTATATATTTTTTATTGTTTTATTTTTAATAATGATAACATAAATAAGCGATGTTGACAAGTGGAAAATACAACCGCCACCACAAAGTATGCTTATTTACGCAAGCGTTAATCGCAACATCTTGTCTTTTTACAACGTTTTATTGTTGACAAAAAGTGCGTATCAATCAACATATTGTCAACAACTTTTCAAAGTTGTCAACAACTAAGATAAAAACGCAGTTTTACGCTTTCCAAACGACGTTTTCTTTGCCTGCTCCTATCTCGAAATGAGCTTTGGCTATTCCTAAATCAACCTTTGAGAAAAAGCCGAGACCTGCTTTTGCCGAAACGCATTTTCCATCGTAGAAAAACGTGAATTTTTGTTGATTTATAGCCGTCGGCGCAAGCAGTGCCGCGTTTACGCCTTTCTTGAACCAATCGGGCGCGGGGAGTGTGGATTTTACTACATCGTCATAAGATTTACTTTTATGAGGTTTCCCTTGATTTTCTCCGTATCCGAGCGCAATCATAAGACACAATTTTTCGCCTTTCGATATATCGAATCTCGCTTTAGACTTTGAATACGACATACCAACCCAACAGGTATTAAGCCCGAGCGTTTGAGCAAACAAAACGATTTTTTCGCCGTAATATCCGCATTTTTCGTCGAGGTCGTCGGCTTTTTTGCCGACCAATGCAATATAATTCGTCACGTTTTTGAAAGAACCGTAATCTGCCATAAAGCAATTAAACGCTTGCGGTTCGTCAAATAAAACTTGAATACGAAGTCCGCTTTCTTCGTTTTGCTCTGCAACGTATTCGGTCAGTTTTGCTTTTATATCGTCGGATATAGGCTTGTCTATATATTGCCTAACCGAGTGTCTTTCGTTTATCGCTTGCTTGAAATCCATAAATTCTACCTCTTAAAAATTGAGCGTTCCGAACGAGAATATCGCGGAAAACGCATAAGATATAACTACGCTTATCGCAAACATCAAAAAGAATACCGCGATATTGCGTTTCGTATGCTTAACGTCTTTGAAAAGATATACGAATCCGAGTCCTGCGTTCATACAAAGTCCGCCGAGCGTTGCTCCGAATCCCAAACCGCCCATAATATAAAGTTCGCTTATTACAACCGAAGAAGCGCAGTTGGGTATTGCGCCGACGACTACGGACAAAAGCGGAGCAAGATATTTGTTTGCCGTCAAAAAATCTACGAGTTTGTCTTGTCCCACTTTGTAAATAATTATACCGAGTATGACGTTTACGACGAAAACGTAACCGAATATCTCCAGCGAGTGCTTGAGAGGGTGGAACAAAAATCTATCGAGTTTCTGTTCTTTTTCGGTTTTTTGCTTGGTTTGTTTTTCTTCCTCTTTTTTCTGCTCGTTTATACTTTCTTCTTCAAAGCGTTCGCATTCCTTGCAATCTTTGCAATCGCATTTTTCGGTGCATTCTGCATCTTTTTTATCAACGACTTCGGCACTCGTGCAATCGGTAAGTCTTATCTTATATTGCTCGTCGCAATGTTCGACGTGATGTTCGACTTTTTTGCGACTTTCAAACATAACGAGGTCTATCAAATAACCGAAAATAAGTCCCAACGCAAATTTGAGCGCAATAAGCGGAAGAACGTGCAACGCCTTTTCGGGCGTGCCGAGAAATATAGGCAAAGCCTCGTCGCTCGTGGCAAGATAAACGCCTACCAACGTGCCGAGAGTAAGATGTCGTTTCTGATATAAATCCGTCGCAACTATACTGAATCCGCATTGAGGCAACAGGGAAATACTCACGCCTATAAGAGGCGCGAGATTACCTTTTAGTTTTATTTTGTCGGACAGTTTCGGCTCGATAAAAGCGATGATAAATTGAAATACGACAACCACCGCAAGTATCTTCAAACTATCCAAAAACGCATCTAAAATTACTTCGCTCATACCTATACTATTATAGCACTATATATACAAAATACAATATTATTTACAACATAAAAGCGCAAGATTTTTTACTTCCTGCGCCGTTAATTTATAAGGTAAATTTATCGTATTTTATCACAAAACATAGTTTATATCGACTATTTGAATATATAAACGTTTGTTTTTATTAAAAACTATTCTCTATACTTGCTCATCATTTCCTTAAACAGTTCTTGTGTCGACGGCGGTGTATAGGTTATCGCGTTTGCGCCCGCTTCGATAGTTTCGAGAATGCTTTCTTCCGTTTTTCCGCCGGATGCGATAATCGGTATATTCGGAAAATCGTCGCGAATTTTCTTTACGACGCGGGGAGTGTCCTGACCGCAGGCAACGTTTATAATCGTTGCTCCTGCGTCAAGCCTTGCTTGTATATCGGTATCCTCCTTTGCCACGGTTATGATAACGGGAATATCGACTCCGAGCGCAACTGCCGTAAGATTCAAATCCGAAATAGGGGCGTTAAGCACAACGCCCATTGCGCCCTGTGATTCCACGTCCTTTGCGATAGCCACCGTGCGCAAGCCTTTGGTCGTGCCTCCGCCCACACCGCAGAATACGGGAATATAGGACGCTTTTATTATTGCGTCGCTTATCACTTGTTGGGGAGTGAACGGATACACCGCAAACACCGCGTCCGCGTCGCAGTTGCGGATAATCGCAAGGTCTGTTGTAAACACGATGCTCTTTATGCGCCGACCGTATATAACGATTCCGCTTGACTTTCTGATGCAATCGGGCATTTTCAAAATGTTGTGTCTCAGCCGTGTTTCGATATTCGGAACGTATTTAATATCTTTCTCTTTTTCCATAGTTTTCCCCCTATTTAAGAGTTTTGAATATAAAAACATACAAGTGTTAAATAAGTATTAAAGAAAAACAAACAGAACGGAAGGTATAAACTTATCACTAAAAACAATATTCAATTTTTGCAAAGACAGTTTGCTAAAAATTCTTGACAAACAGCGTGATAAAGATTATTATAAACAAGCATCAAGAAACAAATGCCTGTTTAGCTCAGTCGGTAGAGCATTCGGCTGTTAACCGAAGTGTCGGGGGTCCGAGTCCCTCAACAGGCGCCATTAGGGAATAAAACGAACACTAATCAAAGTGTTCGTTTTGTTTTATCGCCTGTTGATGAGTCCCGTTTCGTAGAGCCAATAGCAAAAACGAACACCTTGTTAAAAGATGTTCGTTTTTTTATTAACAAAAACTATTTCGGTATTAAAATCGGGCACACCCCACCGTTTTCACATATCAACGGATAAAAAGCCTTGAATAAATGCGTTTGGATATTGAAAGGCTTTGCGAAGATCACCGAACGCAACATTGACGTAATTATCTGTAAGCGAAATAATAGCGCCTTTGCCGAATGCTTTATGTATTACGGTTGCACCGACAACTACGGGTGATAAATCGATATCTTTCGTTTTCTTTTCTTCCGCCGCTTTGGGCATTTGCTTTGAAGTATTAGAATTTTGTTGCATTGCGCCGTCGAAAGATTGATGTAGTGCAGTAGAAATATTATTGTCGATATTGTCTGCCGCAATAGACTTTTTGAAATCACCGACGGTTGTCGTTTGTGCGGTTGGCACTTTATGTTCGGTTGGTATTGTGCGCTTGACTATAAGCGTAGGTTCGCCTTGTTCATCATCACCAGAATATTCACGGTATAAAATCTCTGGACGGTCGTTTACATCGCGTTTGGCGGCAATTTCGGACTCTCCGAGAAGTTTTGCCATAGACTCGTAATATCCGAGCGACGTATCCCAAAGGCCGACGTTTTCTTGCGCGTGACGGTCGATGCCCGTATAACTCAAACTCGAATCTTCATAGCGGCGGAAATTCCACACCGCATCATTCATTACAGGCCCGTTGAAAACGCCGAGCGAAACAAGTAAATTGAAATCCTTAACATCAAGCCCCGTGACCTTTTTGAAAAGTCCCGGTTCGAGTTGCGTGATTACGTCTTTAAGGCATTGCTCGCGATAGTCCGTGAGATACATAAAGATCGGCACGCGCGTTGCAAACTTGATAAGTTTTTCTTGAATCTCTTTGCGCTTTGATTTATATTCTTTTTCTTCGTCCGAAAGAATCTTCTTTTCTTTATCTGTTTTTGGCTTATCGTCTTTCTTTGCCTCTTTGACGTGTTCGGATTTGATTATAATCGTTTCAATATCTTTATTAAGCGTACGGAAACCTTCGATTTTCATAAGTGCTTCGAGTGCTTCTTTATTGCCTAAAAGACGCTTCAAAATATCGTCGGTGACATTGACCAAAAGTGCGCTTTGCCAACGGCGAGCAAGCAACGTTGCGGACGTTCCTGCCATAGTGATGTCAAGGATTTCCGCGGCGTTGATTTGTTTCATTGCACTGCCGTCATAAGCAAGCACAGGTAAGAAACTCGTAAATTCCGCGACGTTGGTTTCAAGGCTCTCACCATTCACATTCAAGCCTTTAGCATACTCTTTTATCTGCATTAACGCCCGATTCAGCGCAAAGTCGAAAATATAGCACTCTTGCTTAAGTATCTCTTTGTGTGTGGAATCGACGTCAATTTCCCACGGAGATTGCACTCTGAACGCTGCTTGAAAATACGTTTCGGGACTCTTTAAATTGCGGAGCATAAATATACCCGTCCACGGACGAATAGTGACGCCAGTTGTAAGTTTTCCGCAAGAGAGAGTGATGGTCTTTGTTTTGAGCGGATCGCCCATTGCCTTATACACAGGTTTCAAAGCCTCAACACCGATACCCGCGCTTGCGCCTGCGCACACGATAACTTTGTAATCGTGATAAAAAACGTTTTGTTTTTCGGCAAGCAAATTTGCCATAGCGTGGCAAGACGCAACGTTTGGCAGCAACCAAAGTGTATGGGTGAGTATGGATAAAAGCACAGCGTTTCCGTACGGCATATCGGGCTTGCGTGCGCCGAGTTTCAACTCGTCCGTCGTTGTGCCGAGATATGCGCCACGGATAAGATCCAGCCACTTTTGCACATAATCTTTATATTTGAAAACAGCGTCTTTTCCCGTGCCTTCCGCCGAGAAAAACACGTTGAGATCAAACTCGTCAAACTCGCCTTGTTTTGCAATTTCGGTTATACTGTCGGGGATTTTGTACGTCATCATAACCATACGCGGAAGTGCGGCGTACGGATTATTTTCCCCTTGATAATTCTCTTTTGCGCGTTGCTCGTCGGTGTAAGTCCAACTGTATATTTGGTCTTCCACAAACTCGCCGTTGTTTAGCGCGCGGAACGGTGTTCCCGAAAGGTAAAGATAAAACTTTGCCGTAATATGCAACCACGTTTCGTTGATTGCATCGTTTAATTCTTTTTCGGTATATTCTTCCGCATCGAATGTATCATAAGAATCTTCATCATCTTTGGATTCAAACATTTTTTTCGCATTGTCGCGCCACGCACCAAAATGGTATTCGTCAAATACTACCAAATCCCATTGTGTTTCTTTAACCCATTTCAGATGTGGTTTTATGCACCCCGTGGTTTTGTCAAGCCCTAAAAAGTCTTGGAAAGAACCAAAACACACGATAGGGCGGTCTTTATCCGCTTTTTCGTATTGCTCGGCAATATTCGGCGCACCGCTTTCGTGCGGACGACAAATGAATTGCCAACCTTCAAAATCAACGTGCGTGTTCAAGTCTTCTTCCCACGCGCTCTGCACCGCAGGTTTGAACGTGAGAATAAGCACGCGCTTGAATCCTTTTTTCTTTGCAAGTTGATACGTCGCAAACGTTTTGCCGAAGCGCATTTTCGCATTCCAGAGAAAACGCGGGAATTCGCCCGTTTTGAGCGAATCGAAATACGCAATTGTTTTGTCCACCGCCGCTTGTTGTTCGGGGCGCATTGCAAAATCTCTCGTACGGTTTTCAATATTGACGGTGCGATTGCGCACGGCAATAACCGCCGCTTTTACGTCTTGCACGTCGCAACGGAACCATTCTCCGCCGACACATTGAATGCCTTTTGTCGTGAGCATACGATGCACGTCGTGATCCGTGAAAGAAGTGCCGTCGGGATACATTGCGCTCTCGGCAAAAACTATGCGATACGGCACAGAACCGTCCGGCCGCTTTGTCGGATACTGCTCCGCCACGCGCTTTTCAACGTCAACGGAAGTGTAGCCCACCTTGAGCAATCCCGCATATTGCGGATTGGTGTCTTGATAGGCATATATCATTGGATTTGTTTCAGGTCTTTGTGGAAAGAAGTTCATAGTGTTAATTATTTATAGGAGTAAGTTCAACTGTTATCTTTGACTCTGTTAAACCTTTTACTTTTGTTGCTGTTTCAAGTAATAATAATAATTTTATGCAGTCCGCCTGACTATACGGCCTTTTGCTTTTTCCATGCAATAATATATTTCTATTTGCAAGTGGTTTGAAAGAATCATCGCGCAGGTCTGTCGAGTAATACTTTTTTAGCATATTAAGAAACGTTTGGTTTCTTAATGTATTAAAAAATGCGTTGGTATTTGCTTTTTTGTTACGCGTAAATAAAGTGTTTATATTATCATATTTAAGTGTAGTATTTTTTCTTAAAAATCTTTTTGCGCAATAATCATCAATAATCGCAAACAATGCCATACAGCAAAGTTTGTATTTGTTATTGTTATAAGCAAACTGTGCATCAGTTATGTCATCGCTGTGTAATTTTATTTTTACACATAGACTAGTGAATACGGAATCTATTTCTTCTGCAGACAGAGTCTCAAGCATTATTGCATCTGCTGAATCAAAACTATTAGGAGGATCTAATATTTTATCATTAGGAATTCTATTCATTGTCCACCCATAATCACACCATATATTTGCGTTGTTGATTAATAAATTTTTTCTATTATCATCAATATTGAGCAAAGAAAGTTGCTTTAAAAATGTCGATATATTTTTTGTGATATTATCTAAACGGTTATTAATGTCGTTGATATTCATATATTAAAACATTCTCCATTTAATTAAATATTTGTGAACTCTAGACTAAAGTTACTCCATAGGTCGGATCATAGATTCAATAAAATCAATCTCCTCCCTTGTTAACTTATATTTAGCATACAATTCCGCATCTGTCCAGGGTTTTGAAAAATCTTGCATAGGGATATAAGTGAATACTTTTCCTAAACAATCTTGTGTATTCTTTCTCAGTGTAAGCAAAAAATGGAAAAATTTTGTATTTATATATGTTTTGGCGTTTTCCGCCTCTTTTTTTGTTGAGTAAGTACCTGCCACAACATAAGTTTCTGTACATATAGCATTCGGCTCTCCGATAATTGGCTTTATCAAATCGCTTTTTCCATCGCCGCTACCAACTGCTTTCGGGGTAAATAATTTATACTTCCCGATATACTCGCTACCTTTTGTTATATTATAAAATGGGGATAAATATCCGATAAATTTATTACCATATATTTTATATCCGTCTTTTATCTCTGTTGTGGCATAATTTGTAAAATTTGTAGGAATATTAAACGGCCTTTGTTTACTAACTATTGTTGCAAAAGACGTTTCGTTAAATGTTTGTACTTTGTGTAGAATAGAAACCGCCTCATTGTAACGCACGAATATATCACTTCCATTTTCCAATAATGGTCTTATTGCGGTAGAAATTGGTTTACCATCTTCATATGTGGTTATTTTTGTATCTCCGTTATACGTCGAATCCCATAAAAAATAATTAACTCCACCTTTTATTTCTACGCCAGGAAAACAATCCGATGCATCTAAATAGTCGTGAATTTCACGAATATGCCTATCGTGCAACATTGTATCTCTGAAATTATTAAGGCCAAATCCACCGGTAAACCATCTTGAAGGCGTAATCATAACAAGAAATCTCGGCCTTAGTTTTATTGATTGAATAATAAACTTATGATACAAAGGTATAGCCTGAGCACCATTCTCCTTTCCCGCAGTACTCAATTGATAGGGCGGGTTGCCGATGATCACGTCAAATTTCATATTGTATATCTCCTGTGGTTTGGTGGTGTGGATAAATTCGTAGGCGTGGGATTCCATTCCTTCACGCTTTTGTGTGCCGTATTCGCTTTCAGTTGCTCCGCAAAAACAACATTTGCCTTTCACCCATTCGTGTGCGGTATTTTTGTAGCGTATATTGCCTTGAACGTCAGTAAATTGCGATACGGAATATTTGCTGTTTGGATACTTTGAGCAATACACACTTCTGCGAGAGAGTAAGGATGTGAGTTCAGTGATAGCAATGCCGTATAGCTGTTTTTGAAATATGTGGTCTATGCGCTCTTGAAGGTCAGGGATTTTATCTTCCAAACCTTTGATAAGGCGTTTTGCTATTTCGCGCAAGAATACGCCACTTTTGCACACTGGGTCTAAAAACGTGGTGTCTGGGCTTTCAAACAACTCTTGCGGCAACATATCCAGCATATCGTTGACCACAGACGGCGGAGTGAACACTTCGTCGTTGCTCAAATCCGCAAGACAACTCAAAACGTCGGGCTTGTATAGCGTGGTGAATACGTCAGGCATTTTCTTGCACTCTCCTATAATGTATTAGGTCAAATTCCTTGACGGGCTTTGGCACTTTGATGTCTTCGATGTCTTCAAAGAGCGGTAGATCGTAATATGATTGGGTTTCAAGCAAGTTGGCGAGGGTGTAATCTCGGCGTTTCATATTGTTGCCGATAAGCGACCATTCCGAAAAAACGATGGGGTTGTCATCATTGTCCAGCATTGTGAGCGCGTCTCCGCAAAGCACGTTGCGAGAGAGAATAAAGCGCACGGCGTTTTTGCATTCTTCGCTCAATATGGTTTTGCATTTGCGTTTGTATGACTTTTCCCATATTTTGAAAAGACGTTCGCGACACTCCGCAGCATTGTCCGTCATAATGTCCACGCCATACACGCTGCTCATTGCAAGCACGGAATACTTTTCCCAATCCGTTTCGCTTTTTCCGTATCTTTTGTTTACAACGGCAAGTTTGCGAGTGACGATTTCCGCAAGGAAGTTGCCGTCTCCGCACGCAGGCTCCAAAAACCTGCTTTCGATACGTTCGGTTTCATCCTTGACAAGATCGCACATCGCCTTAACTTCGCGCTTGTTTGTGAACACTTCACCCCGCTCCTGCACGCGCTGCTTGGATTTTATTTGTGCTTTGTTTTCCACTTGAGTCCTCTTTGAAAAGTTGACGATGATTAGAAAATCTAATCATTTAGCATAATTATAGATTAGATTATCTAATATTTCAAGCAAGATATTAGATTTTCTAATATTATTTGGTAAAGGTGGAACGGAAATGATTAGATTATATGATTTAAGAAAAGAAAAAAATATATCCCAGCGACAGATGGCGGAAACCTTCAACGTGTCGCAAGGGACATATAATAATTGGGAACAAGGAAACACCCAACCGTCCATCGAGCAACTCATAGAACTTGCTAGATTTTTTAGTGTTTCCGTAGATTATTTGATTGGTAATTCGGATGATGAGGGGTATATAAAAATTCAGGAAGTGCTATCAAAAGACGACATTGCAACATTGCACACCGTCAACACACTTCCCGAAGATTCAAAACAACTTTTAATGGATTTTATCGCAAGTTTGGGAAAATAAACTATGCTGCATTAGAGTTTATATTTGCCATAATTCCGTCTTGCAATGAACAAATATAGTCCACTGCGTCATTCTCAGGAAAAGCATCTCGATACTTTTGTGTATCCAATATTAAAGTGCCTTCAATAACATAATCTCTATACGCTAGCAAGCCCAAAATACAAGCTTTAGTTATTTTCTTATAAAGACAAATCATTTCGCGACGCCTGTTTACACGATCATCCTGGCAGTTATCATTAAACTCTTGTAAATCTCTCTGTGTTTTTATATTTGCTATCGCTTTTCGCCATGGTTCTTTGAAAATATCATCTAGATAAGAAGCGATATGTTTTGAAAAACCAGAATTAATTTTCGATAATTCTACATTCTTCCAATTTATAAAAAAGTATTTCAAGAAGAAGAGAGATAACGCCTCACAAATAGTTTCCTCTATCCAATTGATTTCTTGTGATTTATGTTTGTTGTGGCAAAATATATAACAATGAGTTAATTCATGAGAAAGTTGATAGATTACTTTGCACCAATCTAGGCAATTATCAACAGAAAGAAGGATCCTGTCTTGTGTATTTTGAGGATTATCTATAGTAGAACAAAACCTAGGCGTGGGGAGATTAGTCTTCTGTATTAATCGAGTTTGATAGTCAAAGTCTGCACCTATATTTTGATAAAAATCAATAATAAAATCATTAATTGGTTTTATATATTCGGTATGCGCATCCGAATCTTGTATTATATTAAAGAAATCCTTATACATCTTCATATTTAGTATAAATAATCTTTTTTTGGATTGAAAAACAGTTCTCTACCAAATAAATCAACATAAAAGAATAGTGCAGTATTTAGTACAAACATAGAGTTGTGATTTATAATTAAATCTTTTTGTTTTTCAAATATATGTCTTTGTGTTAAATTATCCTCATAGTCATATTTTGATGGTTGTGTATATGTCCCTACAACAACATAATTGGCTTTTTTTAAATTGGTTGCTGCAAGCAGATTGAAATCATGCCTTGTTAATGAATTATAATCCCTATCCAATTTATTATTATGGAGAAAATTACAATACTTTTTTGAAAATTCGCAATCAGCAGGTATTTTTAAAGATTTATATTTGGGATCTTTATTATTATCCATATGCCTAAATGATTCCATCATTGGATAATTTATAAGGATTTGACCTCTAGAAGTAGAATCGTTGAAAACCTCTATTAGTTGTTCAACATAGTTTAAATAATTTTGCATAGAGGAGCATTGATTTGAGTTTTGAATATCCAAATCGAAAATCAAAAACACATCTGTATATTTCATATCTAACAGAAGTTTATCACTTGGCAAAATAGTAGGTTGCGCCTTTAATATGGGGATAATGCTAGTTGGTAATATGCCTTTGATTGTATAAGCGCTGATTAAATCGAACAAAGCCTTAATGTTTTGACGGAAAGGTACGATATGGATGTCTTCTTTTTTAAAAACGGAAATAAACCGATTTAAAAAACCGACCTCCGTATCGCCTCCTTCCGTGATAATTAATACATTATTCTTCGAATGCACCATTTTTATAAAGATTCTCCAAATTATGAGCTTCTCTTATTTCTCTAGATGTACACTGTGTCAGATTGTTGATTGTTTTATTATCACTGATTATAAAACAACAATCCGGCCTGGTTAACGAATTTGACATTAATGCGCAATTATGAGTTGTAACTATAGATTGAAAAGAAGGATTGCTGTTAACCAATTGCAAAACTTTTTCAGAGAGCTCATAATGATAAAAAGCATCAAATTCGTCGAGAAATAGAAAACTTATATTATTAAACTCAAGCGACCAACAAAAGAATAACACAAGAGCTTGTGTTCCATTTGACCAAATAGATTTCAAAGGAATACGATTTGAACCAAATTTTGCAAAAATCTCATTGTGGTTACGTTCTTGATCTAATCCTATTTCAAGATTATAATGCAATCCATTTAATGCGAGATATTTTTCGAGTCTCTTTAACGATTCATCTTTTCCGTGACCAATTATTATATCAGCAAAAAATTCTCCTGTTTCTTTGAAACCTTGAAATTCGTTTGAACGAAGACATCTAAAACTCAACATATTATCTACAAATTCCATAAATGTATGGAAAACACTATTTGCATCATATGCATCTCGCGAATATATGAATTTAGTTATGGACATTTGTCCTTTGTATTTTGATAAATCCAAGCTTTCCGAACCAGGGATGTTTATCTTTATACTGTTTTGATTGGAATAATCAATATAAAGCCATAATTCATTATTGACAAACAACTTCTCATACTTTAAAAGCATAGGAGCGTCTTTTTCGTAAGTATAAACAACTTCGTCATCTCCAAATTGAAATGTATATGAAAAAAGAGCTGATTTATTAAGGCGATTCATATTCCTAAAGGGGCCTAGTTCCTGATTCCACAATTTATCCGTCAAATGACGTGTTAAATCCATAATTGCATAACCAAGATTTGATTTACCAGAACCATTGCGCCCGAAAATTAATGCTTTTTTTGTAATTCCATTTTCAATAGCTTCAGTGTGAAATCTATAGTCGTGAATATTTGATAAGTCAAAAACCAGTCTTTCTTCAAAGCCCTTATAATTTTCAACAATAAACTTCTTAAGCATATTAAGTTTTCCTTTGTTTTTTTGTCCGTAAGAAAATTGCGGCAAGTTCATAATAACACCTCCTAGGAACCATGTCAAGCACCGCCGTAAAAATTTTACGGCAATAATACTTTATATTGTGAAAGCGTTAAAATTCAATCGATTATGTCACAAGTATTGTAGAAAAAAAACTTAATTTGTTATATTTGTCCATTAGCCGTGTCCTTGTCTTGAACAAGTGGCACGCTGACGCGTGCCAGACAAGGACACGCAAAACAAACAAAACAGGCGAACTTTTCGAGGCAAACGGAGAGGGGCTGTTCGCGCTAAACCGCTTGGCGAAGCAGCCCCTTTCTCATACCGTTCTTTGCTCATCGAAAAATTGTTGCGCCTTTTATTTTTTTATTGCCTTTTGCGTGAGCCTTTGTATCAACGCATCGTCGTCGAGCGTGCCGAGAATCTCACCTTCGTTGTACAATGTTGCATTATCAAACAGAAGCAACTTTTGTGACCATAGCCCCATTTCGGTTACGACGTCGTCATCCGCAATATCTGCGGTTATGTAAGATGGTAAACCTCGCGAATAGGTGATTTTCTCACCAGATTTCGCTAAATATTTCAATAGATATTGCAGGATGCCGTTGTATAGTTGCTTTATAGATTGGTCTATGCTCTCAAAGTCGCTTCTTCCGAAACACTGGTTAAAATATGTGTTTTGTATCGTTAAACGCATTCTTTTACTTCTTGTGTCATAATCGCGCTTTTCAAATAACTCGCCGACCATTGCATTTTGCGGTACAAATATCAGTGCGTGAAAATGCAATCTATCCTTTTTGCTTCTTTCCCAAACTCCCATATATTTCCATCCTTTACGACTGTGCAATTTTGCTAGCGAAGACGACAATCCTTTCTTGAAAGTATGCTCTGTGTGCTTTGCATTGTCATACGTAAACGTTGCAAAATAATTGAATCTGTTTAAATATGCTTTGCGTACAAAGCGGATTTTCCGTATGAGCAAATTGCGTTTATCAAGGGCTTTTCTTTCCTCATTCGTGTATTGTTTTGGCACAACCGATTTGCGCTTTTTATTATCAGATTTTGTTTCCGGAATGGCGATAAAATGATTGCCGTCACTATATATTTTTGCACGTTCAATCATTGGCATCACCATCCTTTGCTGTTAAAGGGGATTGTTTTTCGTTGAGGTGCTCACGAGCAAAGAAAACCATATTATTGATAAATATATCGTAGTCTTGTTTTCGCATATTTTTTATAGACGGAGCACCTGTTGTGAGTATCGTTAATTTTGGTTTCGTTCTACAGTTCGGAGTTTTGCAATTCTCCATCAACATCACCTCCTTCGAGAAGTCGCAAAATCATCAAAGTGTAGCCGCCAAATATTGATACAGCATTTTTGTCAAGCGCGTTATATGCTCTCTTGAATAGCACCACTTGTTTGAAAGACTTTCTTGAGTATTGTTTTCGACAAACAAAGACGTATATAAATCGTAAAGTCTTATGGGCGCATTTTGCATTGCGATATTGTAGCGTTCAACCATATCGACAACTTTGTTATTGCCGACAAGTTCAGAAACGTCATCAAGTCGTTTTTTGCGCGCGAAATAATAACGGATTTCATTCAAATCCTTTCGTACAGCTTGAATCGTCATCATATTCTACCTCCTTGGAATGTATTTTTTGTTCCGAAGGAATCGAGAATATAAAAACCGTGGCTAACCAGGAAAATTTCGATTCTCTCGAAACTTTGCCTGATAGCCACGGTCAACCTTTGTTTTTTAGGTCGTGGTGGTGCGATTTGCATCGTCACTCTTAAACCACAACAATCTCATTTTTTATTAGGTCTTATTTCTACTATCAGATCCGTATCACCGTGTTCTGTTGTGATGCCATTATACGATGTGCATAAAACATTGTCAACGACAAAAAGACAAGAAAAACATTCTTATCACATAGACATCACATTTAGTATTTATCGAATATTTTTTGCGCTTCACTGGCGAAACAAAAAGTTTGCGTATATGTGGTTTTATAAAATGAAAATTGTTGATAACATCATTTCATCAAACACAAAATACGATTTTCTTTCTTCGGGAAAGTGTATCGGAAACCCCTTGCGGTAAAGGAGAAAAACAATGTAAAAACCATTTAACAAAAAGATTATGCACATTCTTTTTCTTGTTTCCTTGACCGACTGCGGATTTTCCGATGTTTTCGTTCCCCGTCGAAAGACAAATCAAAGGAGGTAAAACAAAATGAAAACGGCAGTTATATACGCGAGGTATTCGAGCGACAGCCAAACGGAGCAATCAATCGAAGGACAATTGAGAGTGTGTCATGAATATGCAAAACAACACGACACGGTAATACTGGATGCATACATTGATAGAGCGATGACAGGTACAAACGACAATCGACCTGCATTTCAAAAAATGATACGCGATAGTGAAAAACAGCATTGGGATTATGTCATCGTGTACAAATTAGACAGATTTGCAAGAAACAAATATGAATCGGTTATCAACAAAAAGCGACTGCAAGACAACAACGTTAAATTGATGTCGGCAATGGAAAACCTTACAGACACGCCAGAAGGACGTATGATGGAATGTTTTCTCGAAGGTATGAATCAATACTTTTCCGAAGAACTTATGCAAAAAGTCAGACGCGGACTCAATGAAAGTTGGCTAAAAGGCAATGCAACGGGCGGAAGAAAAGTATTTGGATATGACGTAGACAATCAAAAATACGTAATAAACGAAAAGGAGGCTGCCACGATTTTAGAGATATTTACTAAATATTCGCAAGGATATACGGCAGAAGAAATCGCAAAATCATTGCAAGAGCGCGGAATCAAATATCACGACGAAAAGTATTTGAGCAATCGGACGATTTTCAAGTTGTTGCATAAACTCAAATACACTGGCAAGGTCGAACACGGCGGAATTGTATATGACAAAGTATATCCGCAAATAATATCAGACGAATTGTGGCAAAAAGTTGAAATGATACATCAACAAAATAAAATTGCACCAAGCAGTAAAAAGGCAGTTTATGAGTATATACTCACAGGCAAGTTGGTATGCGGTGTTTGTAAAAAGAAAATGAGTGGCGCAAGCGGTTCTAGCAAAGCAAAACGTGTGCATTATTACTATGTTTGCAATTCGCATAAAAAGGGCGAAAAATGCACGACAACTTCGGTACAAAAAGATTACATAGAAGATTTGGTTATAAATTCGACTATGGCATTTTTATCTGACGATGAAACTGTTACGAGAATCGCAAATTCGGTGTACACAGTTCTTGAAAAAGAAGCAAAAGACAATTCTTCGCTCAAATTGCTTGAAAACAAAAAAGCGCAAGCACAAAAATCCGCAAGCAATATCATCAAAGCGATAGAAGAAGGCATTATTACCGAACAAACAAAAACAAGATTGAAAGAACTTGAGATGCAAATCAATCAATATGATTTTGAGATTGATAAAGAAAAACAAAAAACGCAGCAATATCTCTCACGTGAACAAATCAAAGACTACATATCGTCGAAATTCAGTGCTAACTCAACCGATTTGCAATTTAGGAAAATGGTAGTCAATACTTTCATTCGAGAAATAGTTTTCTTTGAAGATAAATTGATTATCACATACAATTTTGCACCGCCGACGGAAACAGTTGCCATCGATGCAAAAGCAACTATCGAAATAGAAAAGCAGAGCGAATCTGCTTTTTCTTTTACTCAAAACTATTCGTCCATTTTATCCAAAGGCGCGCCAAAAAGGAACACAAAAGTGTTCCTTTTTTTGTGCCTGTTTCGACATCGTACCCCTGCCGCACTATTGTGCGGCGGCACATAGTGCCACGACACTTCTTCCGAATTGGACGCGTTGTGTTGATGTAAAAGAGTTTACACACAACGCTATTTTTCGGGAGTCCGA
>DLKM01000013.1:71904-72054 GCA_002478945.1 Christensenella sp. UBA7588 | reverse complement strand
AAAGTGTTCCTTTTTTTGTGCCTGTTTCGACATCGAACCCCTGCCGCACTATAGTGCGGCGGCACATAGTGCCACGACACTTCTTCCGAATTGGACGCGTTGTGTCGATGTAAACAAGTTTACACGCACCGCTATTTTTCGGGAGTCCGA
>DLKM01000013.1:25661-71822 GCA_002478945.1 Christensenella sp. UBA7588 | reverse complement strand
AAAGTGTTCCTTTTTTTGTGCTTGTTTCGACATCGAACCCCTGCCGCACTATAGTGCGGTGGCACATAGTGCCACGACACTTCTTCCGAATAGGAAGGTTTTTAACAGGATTGAGCTATTTTGTGGACTAAATCGTTAAAATAAGATAAAATCAAAGTATGCAAATCAACGTTTCTAACATCGCTGTTGAATATGACGGAGTGCCTGTGTTGACAGAGGCAAATTTTGTCGTACACGAAAAAGAGAAAATCGCGCTCGTAGGGCGCAACGGATGCGGAAAAACGACGCTGCTGAAAGTGCTTTCGGGAGAACTCGAGTATCAAAAAGGAGACGGAGACGAGCCGAGCGGAGTGTTTGAAAACGGAAATCCGCAGATAGGTTTTCTCAAACAAACCAACAACGACGAAAGCGGAAAAACGATGCTTGACGAGATACTCGAGGCGTACAAAGATTTGCTCGATATTGAGAAAAAAGCGGACGACGCGCTCAAAAGACTGCAAAACGACGCTTGCGAGCAAAACGTAAAGACGTATTCGTCGCTTTGCGAAAGATTTGAAAAAGAGGGCGGTTACGTCTATCAAAAAGAATATAAAACCGCCGTGCGCAAATTCGGTTTTTCGGACGACGACTTAAACAAACCGCTCAATACATTTTCAGGCGGACAACGCACAAAAATCGCATTGCTCAAATTGTTGCTTTCAAAACCCGACGTACTGCTTTTGGACGAGCCGACCAACCACCTCGACCTCGAGGCTATCGAATGGCTTGAAAAGTATCTCGTATCTTACAAAAAATCTTGCGTGATAGTGTCGCACGACCGTATGTTTCTCGATAAAATCGTGAGTGTGGTATACGAGATAGAATACGGAGAAACGAAGCGTTATTCAGGCAATTACACGGCATTCGTGGCGCAAAAGCAGCAAGCGTACGACAAGGCTCTCAAAGATTCTATGATGCGCAAAAAGGAAATCGAAAGATTGAGCGCACTCGTGGAGAGATTCCGTTACAAAGCGTCAAAAGCGGCAATGGCGCAAGCCAAAATCAAACAAATCGAAAGATTGGGAGACCCGTCCGCGCCGTCGCAATTTAATTTGGCTACGTTCCACGCGAATTTCCAACCCGAAAGAGAAACGGTCGAAAAGGCGATTGTGCTTGACGATTTGACTTTCGGATACGACAAACCGCTCGGGAAAATAAGCACCGTAATCAAGAGAGGGCAAAAAGTCGGCGTTGTGGGAAATAACGGATGCGGAAAATCCACAATGCTGAAAACCGTAATGCATATAATAAAAGCGTTGGGGGGAACGGCAACGTTCGGATTGCACGCGCAAGTGGGGTATTTTGACCAAACGCTCACGCAAAGTTTTTCAACGCTTACGGTACTCGAAGATTTTCAAAACGAATTTCCGATGCTCGACAACACGCAGGCAAGGAGCGCGCTCGGCGCATTCCAGTTTTGCGGAGACGACGTTTTCAAGCGGATATGCGACCTTTCGGGCGGAGAAAAAGTGCGTCTCGCGCTTTGCAAAATATTGAGGAAAAAACCGAATATTCTTATTCTCGACGAACCTACAAATCATATGGACATCGTCGGAAAAGAGACGCTAGAAAACCTGCTTACGTCTTATACGGGAACGGTGCTTACCGTGTCTCACGACAGATATTTTATCAACAAAGTATGCGACAGGCTGATAGTGTTCGAGGACGGTAACGTTACGCTGTTTGACGGCAAATACGGCGACTACGAAAAGAGCAGAGAAGCACGGGACGAATCCGTTTCGTCTTTCGAGCAGAGCGTGGTAAAAAAGAAAGAAAAACCTGTATCATTGAGCAAAGAGCTTGCCCGCAGGGCGCATAGAATGAGTTTTCTCGAGGAGAAAATGAGCGTACTTCAAGAGGAGATAACCGCTCTTGACGATAAAATGCACAACGACGAAAGCGTGTATAGCGACTATACCCAAATACAATCTATTCAGGCGCGCATAGACGAGTTGAAAGAAAAACTCGCGCCTCTCGAAGAAGAATGGTTGCAGTTGTCGGATATGGAATAATTGCGCAAAAACATAAGTTTAAGTGCTGTTTAAGTAAGTATAAAGTTAAGATTTGCGATAAACGCTAAAAAATAAAAGCACCGATTGCTAATTGCAAACGGTGCTTTTTCTTCGTGTGGATTTTATCAATAACCGCAGGCTTTTTCCATATCGACGTAAATCATTCCCGTCGTGACGTCATAAGAGAGGCTGTTGAAGAAGTTGGTCATCGTAACGTCTTTCAATGCGGCTTTGACAACGGGGTTTACCGTCGTGATGTTGATGTAATCGAGCAATTCGCCGACACTCATTTCTTTGAGCGACGATTCCACTTCCGTGCTGAGTTTGTTGACGTTTGCGTCTTTGAAGCGGTAGAACAAGCTGTCCTCGTCTACGTCCATAATATCTTTGAGCGTTGCGTTTTCAACGGCGTCGTTGATATTGTCGATTGTGGTTTCTTTGCTTGCGAGCATACGCAGTACCGCCTGACTCTTTTCTCTTATGAGGGTAACGGGGGTATAGTCGAGCTTGGAGCTTTCGATAACTACGAGGTTTTTGACGTCGCTGAAAATATACACCTCGACAAGCGACGCGACGTATCCGCGTTTCTTTTGGAACAATTCCACGTTTTCGCCGTGAACGTTCTTATCGTAAGGAACGTATTGTTTGCCGATATAAACGTAAGCGTTCGTTTCGTCGGTCGTTCTGAAGTATACGTCCTCGGCAACGTGTTTGGTAAGTTTGTATGCGCTGTCTTGTCCGAACGTTACGTCCGTTCCGTTGAGTATGCCTGCCTGACTTTGTCTTGCGTAGCAATCTCCCGCGACTTGTTTATAGTAGCGAGTTTGGTCGAGATGCGCAAGTTTGGAGGAATCGTATTTAACGTAAGTGCCGTTTAAGAGTACGTAGACGTTTTCGCTTGCTCCGTAAACGGGTGCGTTCGTTTGGGGATTTTCTCCGCTCGTTCCGCTTATGCGGGTGTAAATCTTACCTGTCGGCATCGGAGTTTTGTTGATAAGGTAAGTGCAGAGCGGTACGTTGTTTTCGTAGTAAACTACGCCGTCCTTTTCATACCTGTAGAAAACGTTGTTTTCAAGCACCGCCACCGTGCCTTCCGCCTGATTCGTAACTTCTTTATATGAGTATGCGGTGGTAGAGTTTGCTATTGCCGCAAGTTCGTCCGCGGTATATTCGACCATAACCCATTGCGAATGAACGTATTTGCCGTGGTCGTCGTATGCAAAGACAAATCCGTCTCCGTCGGTATCTTCGAGGAAGAATCTATCAGTTTCTTTGTTGTATTGAGAGATGTCGAAAGACGCTTTTTCTTCAACCGCGTATTCGTTGTATACGTCCACGAGTTCGGAAAGCATCATATCTTTCATCACTTTCTCCATTGCGTCGGAGAGGTCGTCCACTTTGACGAACGCAAGGCGTTTAAGCACGGAAGTACTCGAGCCTTCTTTTGCGACGAAGAACTTGTCGTCGGAAAGATGTTCGTCTTTATTTGCCTCGGTAACGCGCATATAAAGCGAAGATTGAGCGTCATAATAGAACGTGCTTCCGTGGGTGTTGCTTTCGTCGTATTCGTAGGAATCGGCGTCTATATCCATAACGTCGCCGAGCGTGAGTTTGCCGAACGAATCGGAGAATCCGTCGAGAGAAGAATATGCGAGGCGTTGCAACGCTTTTGACGAAGCGTCGGGTTGAGATGTTTTCGAATACGTCGTAGGAGCAACGTGTTCGACGTCGTGAACGGCGGGATTGTAAAGCGTGAAGTAGCAAGAGCGCATATACTTGCCCGTGGAACTCGCAACGTAATTTTCTCCGTCGTAAGAGTATCTTGCGAACAAATCGCTATTTGGATTGCCGTCGTCGAATTTGACGTAAACGAAATTGCCGTCCGAATCCTTTTCTTCAACGAGGACGTAAGAGCCTTTTTCGCCCGTCGTGGCAGTATAGGTATCGAAGTTAATATCAATCATCTCCGCAAGCGTGAGAGTGTCGATTTTGGAGCCGACTTCGCTCAGTTTGCAGTCGGAGAGTGCTTTAAGTATTTTTGCGGTATCGGCTGCTTCCGTATCTACAACGTCTCCTATCGTGAGAGAATCGAGCAAATCGTCGGAGTTTTGAAGTTCCGAAACGGTCATAAACGCAACGAGTTGCATAACGCTCGAGGACGTGCCGTCGTGAACGATGATGTAATCTCCGACTTGCGGAGTTTCGCGTTTTGTAAGGCGGCTGTCTTTCGTTATCGGTCTGTCGGAAACGTAGAAACGTTCGGCAAGTTTTTCCTCGGCAGAATATACGACGGCTTGAATGTCGATTGTCGCGCTCGTTGCCGCGATAGTCGACGCCGTTACGAAATTACCGTCGGAAAGAACCTTAATATCGTTGAGAGGGAAGAAGTCCTTTTGAACGAGAGTGTAGGTTTCGTCGGTGTAAATATCGATTTTGTTTGCGTAAGACAGCACGAAGTAGGACGGATTTTCCGCCGTATAAGTGCCGTCGTTAATTGCGTATTCGACGTGACGGTAGAAAGTCTTTTCGTTGTTTTCCGCGTCAAAATCGTTATCGTAGCAGGAATTGTCGACGACGTACGACGAAGTCGACTCGCCCGTTTCGGCGTCGGTCTTTGTCTTTAAGACGTAGCGAATTTCGTTCTCCGACATAGTGTTCGCTTTGCTGTCGTTGTCGGTGTCGAGCGCGGCGGAATAGAAGGTTTCCACGCCCGTTTTAGCGACGTGGCTTTTCTTGAGAGCGAGGTCGTCTTTGCTTACTTCTTCGTAAACGCCTTCGTCTCCGAGCTTGACGTAAACGTCGTTTCTTCCAGATTTAACGAACGAATCGGAGTCGACGTCGATAAACGAGTTGAGGCGCAATACGTTGAGCATATCTCCGAAAGAGGAGAGTTTTGCGTCTTGCATAGCCGCCAAAACTTTGTTTTTGTCAACGCCCATATCGATTCCGAAGTTGTTTTTGACGTCGCGAATGCTGAGGTCTCCGTTGATGGAACCCATAATGTTCGACAATGCGGTTTTTACGCCGACGTCGGTGTTATCGGTAAATATGGGCAGGTCGGGCAATTCGAATTTCGCCAAAGAACTTACGTCTCCGAGCGTGAACGAATCGATAACGACGGACATATCTTTGAACAAATCTCCGAGAGGCATCGTATAAAATTCTTTGGATGTGAAATCCACGTCTCCGATACCGTTGAGAAGTTTTATGCCGTAGCTTTCGTAAAGCGATTGCAACGTAAGATTGTTGAAATTCTTCATATCGCCGGCGGCTTTTACGAGGGTGTCCCATACGGACTTGTCGTATAACTCCGACTCGGATGAAATTATTTCTTGGTCTGTGAATTTTTGTTGCAATTCTCCGACGGTTATGGACGTGCCGACCAAATAAACCGCGCCGCCTATGGCAATGACGAAAAGTATGATACCGATAATCATACCGAGAATGAACGTTAACGTGCCTCGTAATACTCTCATAATACTACTCCGTTTTATAAAAACGCGTGCCTTAAAAAAGACACGACGTCGTTAACCGAATATTTCGGCAAAAAGTTTTGACACAGGGTTGTGTTCGTAGAAATAACCGCATACCGTCGAATCTCTCAAAGCAGCGTCCACGCTTCCCGTTTTCTCTCGCAGCGTATACAGTATCGCAAGTACGAGGAAAATGAAAATGAGCGCAAACGCAGTCGATACAACGGCACCGAACACGCGGTCAATCGTTTTGAGCGTCGAACTTTCGGATTCTCGCATAGACTTGAATATCTTGCGTAGCAACCAGCATATAAGCCCCAAAACGACGCAGATAATAACGTACGTTATCGCGGCAACGATAATATCCGTGATAAACACTCCCGCGACGGAGCCTACCGAAGTGCCGCTTTCCTTGATAAATTTTTGAGCGAGCCAAAGCGTGGTTTTCGCTTTCATCGCGCCTTTAAGGTCGCCTTCTTCGATGCACTTGTTGAGGTCTACGAGTTGGGTGGTGCCGTCGTCGTTTGTTTTCTCAACGAGATAAACGGTTTTACCGTTTTCGTCGGTTTCGAGGAAGATAGGCTTTGCGAGAAGTTCCGATTTACTCTCGAAAGATTGCGTTATAGACTGCTCCATTTTTTGGAAAGAGTCGATAGTGCGGACCTGCGTAAAGACGGGCGAAAGAATGAGGAGAGATATAAGCAAGATGCCCAACGTCAAAAATATCCCCTTAAAAGATTTTGAAAAACCTCTGAGGATACCAAGCACCAGCCCCAAAGCGAGTATCACGAAAAACGCTATGTCGGCGTATGCTCCGTCTGCGGATAAGACTTGCAAAAACATCTTTTCTCCTATGCGCGCAAATATATGCGTGCGGCTATATGCGTATAGATAAATACATTATACTCAAAAAAGTTTTATTATGCAATACTTTTTGATTTGCAATACGACAAAAAGTCGCTAAAGCGACTTAAAACGACAAAATCACAACTTCGGAAAAGTCGTGATTTTTTGCGAAAATGCAAGGGCGCGGCGGCGTTGAATTATGCCGAATATCGATTTTTGCAAATCGCGCAATTTAGCAGAATCGATATTTTATCTGCTAATTTCGACACTTCAACGGGCGATACGCACATTAGTTGCATAAGTGCGTCTCCGCGATTCACGGCAACCACGCCGAGTATGCCGACGTCTCCGAAACGAGCCGATTTACCCGTCACGCCCGACGGACAAACTCCGTCGTCTCTGACGACTATTTGCCCGATTTTGTCTTGTTTTCCGAGGCTTGCGTCCACCGCGACGAACAGAGCGTCTTTGTGTACGGTCTTTATAAAATCGAGCCATTGCGACATATTTTTGCCGTTTACGTTGCTTTCCTCCGTGCCGTAGACAAATGCCGGAATATCGTATTTTTGCGTAAGCAGAGAGCCGACCATAGGGCCTAACGCGTCTCCCGATATTGCCGTCGTGCCGAAACACACGATGACGACTTCGCGCTCGCCTCTGTTTGCGACGTGGTCGAAAAGCAGGCTTACGAAAGGAGCGACGTCGTCAACGGCGTCGCTCTGTTTTGACAGGTTTCGTATTGAATTGAGAATTTCGCGTTCGTTTTCCATAGCGTGATTTTTGCCCGATTTTACGGGTTTTATACACACGCAAAAAGACGCGTTTATCTATTCGGCGTTTAGGTCTCTTTGGTATTCGGCGTCGAATTTGTAGGTCTTTTTAAGGCAGTTTTTGAAGCAGAGTATTTTTATCGAATGCGTGATTTTTTCAAAACTCTTTTTGCTTATCAGTCTCCATACGAGCAAAATCAAGCCCAAAAGAACCGCGCCGAACAGTATTCCGAAAATTCCGCCCACAAAGTCGGTAATAACGTCCGCAAAAGTGCAGAATCTCGACGGAGTGAAATACTGTATGCCTTCCGATACGAGAGCGTGGACGAGGGATAAGACGAGAGGATAAACGGCGCATTTCCACTTTCGTTTGCAGAAAAACAGACAGGAATAAAACAGTCCGAATCCGAGGACGAGCGAAAGCCCCATATGTCCCATAAACTTGCGGACAAAACCGTACGCCGTCGAAAAGAGCTTGACTTCGATAGTTTTTTCGACGCACAGACTCGAGTCCAAAGTGCTTGTGCATCGAACGACGTATTTGCCGAAGAAAGTCGCTTTGAATTGTCCTTTTTCGTTTATCGTAGCGTGTTTGCCTTTCACGATTTCCCATTTTACGTCGTTGCGGTAAGGATATGGCAGATGTTGCGCCGAGAAAGTGCAAGTGACGTTTGGCGTCGTGACGCTCGGTCCCGACACTCTGAAATCGGTGGGTTTAATCTTGTTTACGACGAGCGTTACGCTTGCCGACACGGACTCGACGAAACGAGAAGTGTAGGTAAGAGTTACCGTACCGTGGTTCAAAAAGTGCAGGTTTTCGCCTCTAAGGCTTGCGACGGATGTGTCGGACGATACCGCTATGCAACCGTTGGGTGCGTTTTTAGGCTCGACGCTGTCCAAAAAATCGTAAATGTTTCTTACTTGTCCTTGCGAAACGGACAACGTTTTCAACGTTATCTCGGAGGGTTTGACGTAGTTTTCGTCGGCAACGACGGTAATATCGCAAGATACTTCCGTACCGTCTTTGTAGCGAGCGGTAATAGTCGCAGAGCCTTGTTTGCGACCGCTGATGATTTCTGCTTGCGCAATAGCCACGCTCTCGTCGGACGACGTAAAAGTTACTGCGTCGGAGGACGTTTTTCCGTCGTTAAGTTTTACGGAAGCGGATTGACCTTCTTTTATCACGGGGTTTACCGTCATTGTCGGAGGATTGCAATCTTTGGGGCTTACTCCGAGGCAAAGCGCGTGGCAGTAGTTGTATATCGAAGGATTGCTTTTCAGCCTTGCGGTTATTTTCGTTTCGCCCGAACCTACGAGCGTAACGACGCCGTTTTCATCGACGGTCGCGATTTTTTCGTTTGCGGATTCGTATACGAGTTCCCTGTCCGTTGCGCCGTCGGGATAGAACGTGACGGAACATTTTTCTTTGTCCCCTATGAACGTCGCATCTTTCAACTTGCCGAGAACGAAGTTCTGCGTCGAGTCTTTCGAATCGAATTTTGAGGAAACGTCGTATTTGGAGTCAAGTCTGTCGGTAAGCGCGTCGGTGTCCGCGCCGCTTATTTCCCCCGGCGTAGCGGACGCGCCCCACAGCGCGAGCCAAAGCACGATTGTGCAAAGCAATGCGAAAAGCGCGAAAAACCTGATTCCGTTAAAATACTTTCTATCCTCGCTCAACATATAGTTATCCCCGTCGTTTATTTACAGTTATTATATACTCGACGAAGCATAATTGCAATGCGTTTTATTTTGAACGACGGCGGCGGAAAAGCGTGTTCTTGCATAATACGGGCGTATTTGCACACGCTATACACAATCTCAAAGGAGGTATGCTATGGAAGATAAGAATCTTGTCAGAAAAGTTGCGGAATTGAGCAATATGAACGTAATGGTACTCTTTATTCTCGTTGCGTTTCTTGCTCTGTCCATCGGTTTGGCGTTCTTCTTCCTCGTCCCCGGCACGGTGGGCTACGCAATCGGCATCACGATGTTCGTGGTTGCAGGCTTGCTTTTTGTAGTGGGCGAGATAAACTATTTTGCAAAGATGAAGAAACTTCAAATCGAATAACGACAAAAATCTCCGATGAGTTTATGCAAATAACCGAACAGGCGGTTTGCAAAAAGTTCGTCGGATTTTTGTTTTTCAAACCGCGCAACCGTCATTTGCTTTGAAACGAGTCCGATAAAACTCAAATTGCAATCGGCGTAAAGTTTGCTCGCTCCGAGCCTTTGCGCAAAGCGGACGACGAAGCAAAGACGGGGAGTGTTAAGAAACGACAAATAGAAAAACGACTTTCGAGCGAAAGCCGTTTTTCTATATTTTTTGCAAATTTCATCGCTTTATCAAAGCGTGTAAAGCGTGCCTTTTTCAAGTATTGTGCCGTTTTCGAGTCTCGCGTCTTCCGTAAACGAGAATTTATCGTCGTAGGAATGTTCGTAAGCCGTGACGGAAGTGGTTTTGTTGATTTTTACATTGCCGCCCGCTTGGGTTACGGATACTATGCCGCCGAAAGCGTTCGCTTCGTATTCTCCTCCGTTAAGAACGAGGAAGCCTGCTTTGCCTTTGCTTTCGGGATAAATCAATCCGTTCACTTTGCCGACTTTTTGGTCCACGAAATTGCTATATACGATTACGTTGCCCGTCGTCGTGAGTTTTGCGTTTGCGTTTACGGTTATTTTGCCGCTCGGCATAACTTTGTAATCGTGCGGAGCGGTTACCGCGGTTGCGTCAGAGCCGTTGCCGATATTTACGTTATACGTCCAAGGAATCGGGAAGAAAGTGTCGCTCATTTTGACGGTTTTCGTCGCAAGCAAATACGTCACTTTCAATTCGAGAGAACCGAGCGTAACGTTGCCTACGAGAGTGAGCGTCGTAACGCCCGTTGTCGAATCGTACGATTTTTCGACGTATCCGCCCTCGGATATGCGCAAAATACCGTTTGCCGAAATGGCTTTTATCGTTGTGATATTGTGTTGTTTGTTTGCGTACAAATCGGCATATCCCGAAAGAGTCGCTCCCGAGTAGTATCTGCTTGTGCATTGAATGTTGGGCATCTCGTATTCGCTGAACGGAGCGATTTTCGTCGACGATACGAGAGACCAGCATTTATTTACGGTGTAATCTCCGCCTTTGAAATCTCTGACAACAAACGGACAATATACGTTGCCGCCGTTGAAAACGATGTTTCCGCTTCCCGTTACCAAACCTCTTATATCGAAGATTCCGCCGTTTACGACGATTGCGCCGTCGTTGATTATCTTGCTGTACGCGCCCGATGTGTGTCCCTCGAAACTCGTACCTGCGTGGCCGAGCAATCCTGCGACGAGAACGTTGCCGTTTGTCAACGTGAGCGTCGCGCCGTTGCGAATCGTGAGAGTGTAGTCGGGAGCGAGGGTTTTCCACGCATAATCGGCAAGTCCGTCCGCCGCGTATTCCGCGGAAGTATCGACTTTACCGAGAGTGTGGGTGTAATTTGCGGTTTTGAGACCGAGGATAAGCGTTACGCCGTTTTGCACGGTAACGTTCTTTGACAAGAACGCATTGCCTACGAGATAAACCGTATCGCCTGATTTTGCTTTTTCGAGAGCGTTTTCTACTGTCATATATACGTTGCCGAGTTGCGCCGCAAATACGTTGAACGTGACGTCGATATACGCTGCATTGTAGTTTGCGGTTTCGCTTGCGCTCACTCTGACTTTGTAAATGCCGCCGTCAATCATTTGCGTTATGCCCGACGGTTCGACGATAGAATAAGTGAAAGTCGGATTCCAGCCTGCAACGTGAGCCAAAAGACTTGCGGATACTGTGCCGTCGGGGCAGGTCGTGCCGCTCATAATCGACGCGAAGTCAATGGGTTTTCCCGTCCATCTCGCGCCGAATTCTCCGTCGAATTCAAACGAAGCGTCGGCTTTTGCAAGATTGATTTTTATATACGTCGCGCCGTCGTCGAATACGTTGTAGTTTACCTTGTCTTTGCAGTAATTCACGCGATAACCCGTTTCGTTCATATCGCAAGTTACGAGTTCGTTGTGGTTTATCCAATCGAAGCCCGTACCCGTCAACGAGTATGCGCCGAGAGTTTCGCCGTATTTATAAGTGCTTGCAAAGGATACCTTCGCAAGAGCTTCTTCCACTTGCGCTTTGGTGTAGTCCGCTTTGTTTACTACGAGCGTTTGAGAGGAACCGACGTTGACGATATAGTTTTCGAGTTCGGAGCAAACCATGTTAAAAGTGTACTTCGCAGAGCTTGCGTCCGCGCCCTTGAAGTAGAGGGTGGAGAATGAAACTTTGCCCGCGAGCAAATTCTCGTCGTCGCCGTTTACAAAGCCCGTCGCTTCGTACTCGAAATCGTTGGGTACGTCGTCGCCGTAGACGATTGCCTCGTGCGGTTTTGCCGTTATAGTGAGAGCCGCTTTCTTTACGATAAGAGTGGAGTTTACATATACGACGTTATAGTTGTCCGCCGTAAGCGAGCCGATTATCACGTCAAACGTACCTGCGCGTTTTGCGCCGTGGTAATCGCAAAGTATCGCGAACATTCCTTTAAGAACGGAGGTCGTTTCATCGTATGCAAAACCCGTGTACGTAACGTCGTAATTCGGCATATCGTCTCCGTAGGTTATGGTTTGCGTTTTGCTCAAAGCGACGGTTAAAGTGGCTTTTTCGATAGTTATAACCCCGTCATACGTTGATATGTCGTAATTTGCGTTCGCACCGGTATTGCTGTCGAAGCGAGGCATAACCTCGTATTTTCCGACGTTTTTCTCGGCAAAATCGAAGGTTATTTCGAGCTTGTCGTCTCCGTATAAAGTGCCTTCGGTAATCGTATAATCGAGTACGATATTTTGTCCGTAAACGAAACGCGCATCGTTTGTCTTGACGGTAATATTTCTCGGTATAACTTCGAGGTCGATATATATGTCGCTCCTTACCTCGTAGTTTCTGCTCGAGCAGGTTGCAGTCACGCTATAAACGCCTACGACGTCGCCGACTTTATATACGGGCGTTACGGTTATATACTGTCTTGCGTCCTCGTATGCGTTTTCATCGTCGTCAATGATTCTGAAATCGGTAAACACTCCCGCTTGTTCGCCGTATACGACTTCGTAGTCGGTGTTTTGGACAAGTTTAACGCTCCTTGCCGTGACGTAAAGGGTGCCGTTTGTCGATTCCGTGAGATAGTTGTCGTTGATGTTTGCGCTTATGCGGAGAGTGTATTTACCTACGTCCGCGCCGTCTTTGTAACCGTACGTTATAATCGAAGTTTTCAAGTATTGCACGTCGTCTGCAACGATGTTTTCGTACTCGTATGCGGTTTGGTCGATAGTGAACGTGTCTCCGTACGTCACGTACTGGTCGAGAGCTTTTATATACGCTTTTCTCGGCTCGATTTGCACTTTGTAACTGCTTTCGAATACGACAGGCTCGTCTATGCCGTCAATATATTTTGAAAGTCTGTAATATACAGTATATGCTTGTATCTGATAAGATTCGTCGCGGAGAACGTCTTTGAAAGAGGGAACTACGGTTGTCCAATTCTCGTTGTCGATGCTGTATTCGAGCGTTACGTTATCCTCGAGGACGTCCACTTCGACGTTGAAATCGTAGCCGTCGTATTCGTATTTCGTCAGACTCTGCACGTTGTGCGCAATGCTTATGTCCACAATCTCGAGTTTGATGTCGAAGGAGTAATAATCCATCTCGTAGTATGCCGTCACGTCGTCTCCGTCCGAGTTGATTACCTTGAAGCCGTTGACGTCAAACATATTCAGGAAGTCTTGTTCTTTGTAGTTTTTGACAAATTCGTATACGCCGATTTCGCCCGATTTGGTGCTTATCGTGCCTTTGATTTCGTCTCCCTCGCATACGACGTTTTTAAGTGCGTCCGCAATGTTGAAAGTTGCGACGTTACCCTTGTTGTAGGCAAACGTCTTTTGCATTTCGAGGATATAAGTCGTCGGCGCGACTTTTATTTCGTCGGAAGTGACGGTTATATCGTAGTTTCGAGTGACGCTGTTGTCCGTCGGCGTAGCGCGCAATTCGAAACTGCCTGTCATACCGATAACGTATTCCTCGTCGGAATCCGTGCCGTATTGTCCGCGAACGAGAGTGAAGGAGTAATAACTACTGTATCTGATATATTCTCCGCCTGCTTCCGCAATGTCCGAAGTGACCGTTATGCTGAGATTGAGAGGGTTGATAATATTAGATGCGTCTCTGCCGTAGTACAAATCCGCCGACGGAATTAAACGTATTGTAACGGGTCTCTTTGTTACTTCGAGAATAGCGTTGTTTTCTACGGTTAGTTCGTAGTTGACGTTACCCGAGGTTGCCGTTATCACGACGTTGCCTGCGGGAGTGTAATTGTTGAATTCCGCAACGTAGTCGCTTTGGCAGTTTACGACGGAGTATGCGTCGTCTTCCTCCGCCAAAGTGCCGTCCACAATAGTGAAGTCGTACTTTCCTATGCTTTCGCCGTACATTACGCTCATATCGTTGAGTCTTACTCGAAGTTGACGTTTGACAACCGTGACTTTTGCTTTTTCGGCAGACAAAGTATAATTGCCGTTTTCGTCGTTAAGAGAGCAGTAAACATAGTATTCGCCGTTTACGCCGTGGTTTTTGTCCGCCGCATAGTCGGTGGCAAGCGTAACGACGTTTGCAAGTACGTCCGTCTTATAAAGCCCGCTTGCCGTCGCAAGTTTTTCTACGTCGAGGACGAGAGCGTCTCCGTAAGTGACGGAAACGGGATTGAGCGTGACGTTTAGCGGTGCTTTTTCCACGGTAAGAACCGCGTCGTTGACGGTTATGTCAAAGTTGCGAGAAGCGGTTCCGCGCGCGTCGTCGATTATAAGTTCGATAGGATACGCGCCTGCGTCGTTTCCTACTTCGTACGCGCAGGATATAGCGTACGACAGAGTATGATAGTCGTTTCCGCTTACGCTGAACAAAGTTTGGTCAAATTCGAAATCCGCGCCGTACACCGTGGATTGATTCTTTATAGTGACGTCGAGTTTGGCTTTGTTGATTGTCACGACGTAGCTTCCGTTTACCGTGAGATAATTTTCGTGCGATACCTTATAATATACCGTGTATACGCCCGCGTCGACGAAATGCAGTTGCTCTGAGGTATATTCGCCGTCCGACGTTGCGGAGTAAGTAACATAAAATTCGTCGCTTCTTACGGGTTCTCCGTGCGCGTGTGCGTCATAAACGAAAGTATTTTCTTCGGCAGTCGGGACGGTGTAGTCGCTATCGTCAATAGTTGCAAGAGAGATTGTCGCGACAGCCGAATACGAAACGGAATAGTTGCTCGTGACGTTTTGTCCGTCGGCGTCCGAGATTTTGAGAACGCTCGTAATATTGCCGTCTGCATAGTCGTATTGTCCCACGACGCTCGAATTTGTAGTGAGGACAAGCGACAAAACGTGACCTTCGCATACACCTTCGAAACTAGCCGTTGCAAAAGTTTGCGACAATGTTTGTCCGTCGTAGTTTTTGCCGAAAACGAACGGAGCTTTTGCCGAGACTTCTTTTTTGTTTACTACTATTTTGCTCGTCGTAAATACTATATCGTAGTTGTCGGAAGCAAAACCGCTTGCTTCGATTTCGTATTCTCCGACGGGAGAGAATTGCTCGTAAGGAGTGCTTACGATTACGTTCGTATCGTCCACGACGCTTTCGTCGTCATCGTAGACGAATCCCGAATATTCAAACGCATAAGACGGCAACGAATCGCCGTATTTGACGTTTATTGTTGAGATTGTGACGGATAAAGTGGCTTTTTGCACAAAAACCGTAACGGTTTTGTTTGCGGGATAACTCTTGTCGGTTCCTTTCGTCGCATAAGCGGAGCATCTGACGTAGTACGTTCCGCAAGCGAGATTGCTTATGGATACGTCTTTGCCGTCCGCAACTTTTTTGCCCGAGACGTACCATTCGTAAGTATAATCGACGCCGTCGATTTTATCGTCTACGTCCGCGCTTAGCTCTACGCTCTGACCGTATACGACGTTGAGATTTCCTTTAACGGTCGGCATCGACGGGGAGGTCAAAACCCAATGCGCAGAATATACCGCGTCCGATTTGAATACGGTTTGTCCGTTTACCGCGACGTTGCCGTCGGCGTCTTGCCAACTATCGAATTCGTAACCGAAAGGCGCGCTCAAAGCGTTGCCGTCGGGTACGTCCACGAGTTGTCCGTATTTGCCCTGAACTTCGGATATAACTTCGTCTCCGTTTTTGAATATGACCGTGCAATTTGCTTTTGCGGTTACGGCGTAAACGTAAAGTTCGCTTTTAACGCAGTCGAAAGTTTCGCTCCAACCTACAAATACGTCTCCCTCTGCGAGATTTTGCGCAATCAATTCGTCGGAAGGCGCGGTTGCCGCTTTGCCGTATTCTACGGTTTGGACGTATACGGGCGTATCGACGTCTGAGACGAAGAAATACACGGCGAACGTCTTTATCTTCCATTGTGCGTAAAGCGTTGCGCCCGATTGAATGTTGCCCTTGACGTAGTCTTGCGTACCCTCTTTATCGAGCGTCCATTTCACAAAATCGTATTCCTCGCGAGTCGGCGGAGTGAAGTCTACTTCCTCTTTCGAGTTAAACGTCTTTTGCAACGGTTGCGAAACGCCGTCGTTTAAGTCGAACGATACGGTTATCGTTGCGGTCTGACCGTTTTCGTCGTTGCAGGCAACGAGCGTTGCCACGCAGGACACTATCAATGCAAGAGCCAACGCTATTGCAAACAGTCTGTTCAGTTTTTGTTGCTTATTCATTTCTGTTCTCCCGTTTCAATCTACCTCTCCCCGATATTTTTCGTTGCGAAAAAGAGATTGCGGATATATTGTCGGTTATTTTTGTTTTATGAGGGCGAATATTCGCTCGTTGCGTCGAACATAACGAAGCGGAAATCTTCCGCACCTGCGGCGTTGGGAAGCGCAGAGCCTTGCAACTGCAACGTTTCGTCCGCAGAATTTTTGAGTATGTCGATATTTACGTTATATTGTTTCATCGGCGCAAAGGTGTATCCGTTCATATCCAGAATGTGATAATTCTTTCCGCCGCCGTAGAAAGCGATTCCGCCGTGTACATAGTCTTTGCCGTTGACGGTTTTGACTAGGTTCTTGCAGTTTTCGTCCATATCTTTCATCGCGCGCAACATTTCTTTTATGTTGAGCGAGAGGAACGCAAAGCGTTGCGTGTCGCTGTTGAGATTCGTTTCTATGAGCGTGGAACTGTCGACTTTGTCAAGTTCTTTCCAGTCTTCCAGCACCACGTTGCCTTTCAGGTGCAGAATTGCCGAATAACTCGTTGCGGCAAGTCCTTTCCACCCGTCGAGCGCGCCGGTCATAATGTCTGCGCCTTTGTCGAGGTATATTCCGGCAAAGTGACTTTCCATAGCGACGGTAAACAATCCGCTCTTTGACAGAGTGCTGTCTTTGAGCGTAACGTCCGTAAGAACGTAGTTGTTCACAAAGAAATCGTCGTTTGCGAGGTTGTCGCAAGCGGAGGAATTGTAACCTTTATATTCGTTGCCGTTCTCGTCGTAGAAGGACGGAGAAAGAGTGTCCTTGTTTCCTTCCGTGCCTTGCATATAACGGTTCGTGCCTATTTTGAGTACGAATTCGCGGGCGGTTTGCATTCTGCAACCGTCAATGGTAACTTTGATTCTTTCCGCCTGAACGTTGACCGCGCTTTGCTTGTCGATTTCTCGTCCGAATATTCTCACGCAGGTGCGACCGTTCTTTATACGGCAATCTTTTACGGATGCGTCCGCCATTATTTCCAGAGTAGTGCCGACGTTGTTGAGCAGGTTGAGTTCCATTTGCTCTCCGTCATACAAGGACTCGTCGTCGCAACCGCTAAGCACGATATTATCGAGTTTTATTCCGTTTTTGCGCACGAGGAAGGATATGTTGTCCTGTCCTTTTACCGACGCGATTTTAGTTCCGCTCATCGTTGCGGCAACGAAATCGAGAGGACCTCTGAACACCGCGTAATCGCGCAAAACGCCCGTGCTGTCGAGCATATTAGTGATATATTCCGCGCTTATGAAATGTCCGTTGCCGTAAACGCTGTTGGTAAACTCGTAGCAGTATCTCACGTTGGGATGTCCGCCGCCGAGGTTTTCGTAATATCTGCAATCCGACGTCGAGGGCAACTCTTGCGTATACTCTCTCAACTTTACGCCCATCGTAACGTCGTCGTATATCGCTTTTCCGTTTTCGTCAAACAGGTTTTCTCCGAGATATACGTCGTTTTCAAGCACTATTTGCTCGTTTCTTTTTCCTGCTTCGACGAGTTGAGCGTAGTTCGAAACGTATATTCCGTCCACCGCGTTAAACGTAAGGGCGGCGGATTGCACGTTGAAGCTGTCCGCATATTTCCATTTTGCGAAAATAGTAACGGTTCCCGTCTTTTTGATTGAGAGACGCACTTTTCCGTCGGTAACGACCGCGGTTGCGATTGAGTCGTCCGACGACGTCAATTTTATGTTTTCAAAATCCGTTACGGCAATCTGCGCCGTATCTTTTCCGATTACGTTGTCGTATAAGGTCGTCGTATAGTCGGCATTTATGACGTTCATACCGTCAAAGCGACGATTTGCGATTGCGAGTTTGCCAAGACCGTACGCCGTGGTCGATTCGTTGAACATAAGGGAGGAGTGAGCGTCGGTTACCACCAGTTTTCTCGTGATAATTCCGCTTTCCTCCACGGAGCCGTCTTTTATGCGTTGCCACTCTATTTCGAGAGTCGTTTCGCCGTTTGCGACTGCTTGAACATAGCAGTATTCTCCCGATTGAGAGAGAATTTTCGCGACGTTCTCGTTGAGTATTCTCCATTGATATTGCAGTTCGCTTTCGGGTTCGACCGATACGGTAAATTTGACCGCAGAGCCGTCAAGAAGCACCAAATCGTCTTTTCCGTCGGGATTGCCGTACGAGTTTACAGAAAAATCGTTTTGCGCAAACGAAAGTTTGAAATATCGCGCGCTATCGTCTTTACCGTTGATTTTGAGGACGCATCTCATTCCCGAAACGGGCGTAGTTACGGGATTTGTCAATACGACGTCTATCGCGTATGCGCTCGAACCCGCTTTTTCGAGTTTGCGCACCGTGTAAGAGGCGTTTCTGACTCCCGAAAGAGAGATTTTATTATCCTCGACTCCGTCGCAGTCGACGTAAAGAGTGAAAGATTTGCTGTTGAGAGGCGCGATTATCGTCGGTTGCGAAGCGGCAGAGTCCGCAGGGACTACGTTGCCGTTGACGGTTACGTCTCCGAGTTTTCGCACGTTAAGCGATACTGTTTTCGTTACGGTATTTCCGAATGCGTCCGTGACGTGCATTTTTACGTTCGTATCGCAGTTGAATCTCGCATACAGTTTTCCGCTTACTTCGTTTATCGCGATTGCTTCGGAGTTTTCGCTTTCGAAACGGCATTGAGAGGGGTAGACCGTCTTTGGATAGAAATTGCCGCTCAATACGAAAGTACCTGTGGGGATAGTCGCGGAGTAGTTGCCCTCCGTCGTCTCGTTCAACGTATACGCGTTGCCTTGCAAATCCGTAAGAAGCGGAGAGTAGGAAAGCACGCCGCTCGAGCCTACGTTGAACACAACGCTGTCGGTATAGCCGCCGTCAACGCTCGTATAAGTCAGTTTTGCCACGCCGACGTCGTGAAGGGCAAAAGAGCCGTCCTCGGCAAGCGTGACTATATCGGTATCTTCTCCGGTGTATGCGTCGGTAATTTTGAGAGTGTAAGCTCTGTTCTTTGCCTTGTAGGGCAATACTTCGATTTGCAAATCGGATTCGTACATCGGATTTTTATAGTTTGCTATATCAAAAGAAAATACGCCGTTTTCTCCTTTGTTTGCTATGCGCAAAGCGTTTGCGGAGATGTCCGCAGATACGCTTGCCGCGCTCGTGACGGCAAACAGCGCGATGAGAAATACGAGCGGAAGGACTATCATAAGTGCAGTTACGATTTTTTTCATATCATTCCTCCGCGTCCAAATCGGCGTACGCCTTTTTGAGATTTACAAAATAATAAGCCAGCGAAGAAGCGAGCATCGCAAGCGGCAGACATACCGCGAGCGAGTAACTTGCCGCTTTGTTTACGTAAAGTTCGTCTCCTTTTGCAAAACGTGCAAACGGTGCAAACAACAGCGCAAAGCCTATAACGAGGCTCATCGTCAGACCCGTTGCAAGCACGGCGGAAACGGTGGAATTCGATTCCTTTATTTCTCCGTCCTCCGAGCGAGAAAAACGAGGGTGGCGCAAGTCTTTTTTGGTCGCGCCGATTATCTGCGCAAAAGCAAACAACGACGCCGATAAAAACGTAAGAATTGCGTCGGGCGCGCTTTCAAGCCCCGTAGAGCCGAAAACGATACAGGCGCAAGCAACGCTCAATTCCGCGATTATCGCACAGAAAATTATTTTCGAGCCGAGTATCTGAGAGGGAGTGTACGGCAAAACTTTTTGAGTCATAGACATATATCCGTCTCTGCTGATGTTTGTGGAACAGAAAGTGTTTGTAAGCGTCGAAAAGAGTATGACTACCACCGTGCATATCTCGAATCCGAGATTTACGTTTCCGAAAAGACCGCCGAGCATACTTTGCGCCATACTTGCCGAGTAATACGCCATAACGGGCATTACGGCGGCGGTGGTAAAGTACATATATGCGTAATTCGGAGTGCGCAAAACGAGAATGAACTCTTTTGCAAGCAACGAGCCGAGTTTGCCGTTTTTTGTGAAAACGAGTTTGTGCTTCGTCGAATGAGGAATGCGCACGTCGACGTTGATATGCGTCGCTTGTATGAATATAGCCCTGACGATTATAAGGCACAGTGCCGCGGAGCAGACGAATATCGCAACGGCGATACCTACGTTTTTGCCGATTTCTCTGCCGAGCATTATCGACGCGTACAGATTGGCGGGGTAGTTAAATCTTGTAAAGCGCACGATGCCCGTCATTACTTTTTCGTTGAAAAGCGTCGTTATATGACCGCTCGTAAGCAAGTCTTGCGCGATACGGAAAATATAAGAATATCCCCAACAGAATAAACCTGCAATCAGCGTTATGGTAACGAAAGTGATTGCATAGTGGGAACTTATCAGTTTCTTTACGAAATAGAAAGGAAGCACGAGCATCGAAGCCACGGCAAGCGGAATTACGGGGAGCGTCAAAGCGACGACGAAAGTCATTATTCCGCCGTATACGCTCAACGTGTCCGTAGCGCAGAAAAACGTAAAGTTGAACGCAGGCACGCAAACGAGGGACAATATTGCCTGCTTGATATATATTGCCGTGATTTTGGACAGGAATATCTCCGTCGAAGAAAACGGCATCGTGATGAGAATTTCAATATCGCTGTTTTCGAAAAGAGTGTGGCAAAGAGAGGTTATTCCGAACAACGCAAAGCCGACGATAAGCGCGAAATAGCCTATCGACATAAGCTCGTATTGCCTCGAAGCGACGTCGAGAACGCGATTGATTTTTATTGCGGTATACGTTTTTGCAAAACGAGAAAAAACAAACGCAAAAACGGCAATCATTGCCGCCGTCAGCGCAAATACGACGATTACGCCCGTCCAATCGGAGAGCGTTTTTTTGCGAGAGCGTACGGGAAGTGCGTCGTACACTTGTTTTTTCAAAAGAAGTGCGTAACGATTCATTTGTCCGTCTCTTTGGTGGTGCGAGTGAGGAAATATTCTTCCAAATCAACGTCGGGACGTTCTTTTTTGAAGTCGTCAAAATAAAAGTCGTCCGTTTTTATTCCGTTGTGAATGATGACTGCTCTGTCGCACAGTTTTTGCACCGAGTTGATGTTGTGCGAAGAAAACAATATACAGTTGCCTTGCGCGGCGTAGCGTTTCATAAAGTCGCATACGTTTGCGGTCGTTACGGGGTCGAGACCTATCATAGGTTCGTCAAGTATCCAAAGTTTCGGCTCGTGGATAAGGCTGCCCATCATACAGATTTTTTGGCGCATACCGTGCGAGTAGTCGTTGATTGTGTCAAAGAGTCTGTCCTTGAGGCAGAACACTTCTTCCAGAATCTCGAGGCGTTTTTTTCTGTCCTCCACGCTCACGCCGTATGCGTTTGCCATAAAATCTATATATTGAATTCCCGTAAATTTGACAAACACGTCGTGCTTGTCGCTCACGAATCCGAAAGTGCTTTTTGCTTTTACGGGGTCTTTTGAAATATCGTATCCGTTTATGACGATTTTGCCTTTCGAGTACGGCAGTATGCCCGTAACGCATTTGAGGGTGGTGGATTTTCCCGCGCCGTTATGACCGAGCAGACCGACTATCTCTCCGGGATAACAGCATACGGAAAAATCGTCGAGAGCGACGTTTTTCGCCGACGGATATTGTTTTGTCAGATGTTCGATATTCAAAGACGGCTCGGTTGTATAAATTCTTTCCATAACTCCCAGACTTCTTATGCGCGTATGTGTAATAATGTGTGCGATGCGCGCGCAGGTAACGCAGTTGTTGTATTTTACTTGACAAATTGTATTATGTCAACCTTAATAGTTTATATTATAAATACTTAAAATAACCTTAATTGCGACATCTAATTGTGTTTTTCGACAAAATTCGATAGAAATACAATCAAAAACGCCCGAATAATAGACAAAAGCGTATAAATGTGTGCATATCTTATACAATGCTTCGGTATATATCGAAAAAATCGTTAAAATCGGCTGAAAATACTTGAAAAACATTTAATTTTCGCAAATAAAAAAAGAGAAAAAACGTAAAAAAATAAGGCAGACGATTCGCTCGTCTGCCTTTTGCATTCCGCATTTTTATTCTGTGCCTTTGAGAGCTTCGACCATATCGATTTTTTTGTTTTTGCGCGCGATGAACAAACTTACGACCAGCGACACGCAGAACGTAAGCAATATGCTCACGCAGTAGGTAAGCGCGCCGAAAGATACTTTCAATTCAAACTCGGAAGCGAGATATTTGCAAATGACTACGAAAAGTCCGTATCCTGCGGGCAATCCTATTATTATACCGAGAATCGTGAGCGCCATATTCTGCCCGACGAGCAATCGTGCTATGTGCAAGTCTCTGAAACCTACCACTTTTAGCGTTGCAAGCTCACGGCTTCTTTCGACGTAACTCATCGTGCCGAGGTTGTACAAAACTATCGTTCCCAACAGCACGGCGGCGGCAACGAACACCCAAACCATAGTGTTTGTAAGTTCCATAAGGGTGGAGTAGGAATCGACGATGACTTTTTTGGATTGCGTGCCAGAGATGTAGTCTGAAGCGGCGATTTCTGTTTCGTCGGTGTATATCGAGGTGATTTTATAGGGAATACCCGCGTTTTGCGCGCATTTTTCCGTCATCGTAATGCTCTCGCTCGTGAGCGAACGCAAAATACCCGCGACCTTGACTTTGTAGGTGTTTTCGCTTCCGAACGGCGAAAATTCGATGTAATCGCCCACTTTTACGCCTCTGTCGGCAATGCGCAGACAAATGTACGCGCCCTCATCGCCGAGATTTACCGTGTCGTTGTCCTCGTCCAAAAATCTGATTTTGTCGCGAGTGACGTTGTATATGTCGAGGCTCACGGTTTTGTCGTTTAGTTTAACCGACTGACTTGCAACGTAGTCGCCAAGATATTTGTTTGCTACTTCTATAGCGTTTTCGTTGGTTGCGGTTTGCGACACGTTTATGCGAGTGGTGTAGTTGCAAACTTCGTTCGTCAGCGAGTCCATATACACGTCCATAGTGTCTTTCATACCCAGACCGTCGACGAGCAAAATCATACAACCGATTATGCCGAAAAGGGTCATAAACGAGCGGTTTTTATGGCGCAACACGTCTCTCGTGTTCCATTTTGTCCCAAACGGCAGTTTATCCCACACTTTCGTCTTTTCAAACACCGTTTTGTGCATTTTCTTGGGGGTATACGGACGAAGCGCGTCGGCGGCGGTTCCTTTGAGCATTTGCTTTACGGAGAGGAAACTTATAAGAGTAAGCAATCCCACGATAAGCGCGACTATGAGCCAGCAGTACCAAGGCAAAAACAGTTTCCAAGAGGGCAAGTCGAAGTACGTTCCCATCGTGCCGTTCGGGCTGATGATGATGTACGCCACCGCATAGCCGAGCGCAATTCCGAGTATTGCGCCCACGACGCCGATAAACAGACCGTACGAGGTGTAGTGCCAAAGAATTTTTCCGTCTCTGAAACCGAGTGCTTTGAGCGTGCCTATCTGACGTTTTTCGTTTATGGTGACTCTGTGCATAGTGGTCACCATTGTGAGTATGCCGATGAGCAAGAACATTACGGGCAGAATCGCGCCCATAGTTTTGCCTTCCTGAACTTCGCCTTGCGCGCTCGCGTACGCATTGTTTTCGTCGCGCGAAAGCACGAGGGAAGTCTTTCCCAAAGCGTTTTTTACGAGGCGTTCCATATCCGTTTTGTCAAGGTCGGATTTGACGTTGATTTGGGTGTAGAACTCGCGTCCCATAGCGGATTTGAGCATTACGGGCGTTATGAACGCAAAACCGTATGTTTTGAAGTCGGGCATAAGTTGATTGCTGTCGGGAACGCACACGAGAAATTCGCCCGCTTTGACGAGACCTTTCACGACGCCTTTAAGTTGCAACGTCGAGTAGGTTAGTGTGAGTTCGTCGCCCACTTTAACGTCGTTTGCCGCCGCAAACTGGTCGGAAAGCCAAATTCCGTTTTCGCTGTCTTTGTCGTAGTCGCTTCCCGATATGAGCATAAACCTCGACACGTTGCCGTATTCCTCGGCAACGTTGAGCGCGAGGCGATTGTTCTTTTCTTTGACGGCGACGTTTATGTTGAGAAAGCGGGTTGCAAAATCCACGCCCTCGATATTTTTGATTTTCTCGACGCTTTCTTTTGAAAATCCCGTTTCGTCAACGATTACGTAGTCGGAAAGGGCGGTTTTTTCAAAGAAGTCGTCGGTGTCGCGCACTATGCTGTACCATTCCATATTGAAACCGACGAACATTCCGATGCCGATAGCCACCATAATAATCATCGATATGAATTGCGCTTTGTATTTCCACGTTGTGCGGATAAGTTTTTTGAACAACATATTACCACTCCACCTCGTCCGCGCTCAACGGTGCGGCTTGTTCTTCGTACGAATGAATTTTTCCGTTTTTGACCTTAACCACGACGTCCGCCATTTTTGCGATATTTTGGTTGTGCGTGACGATAACGATAGTTTTGTTGTAATTTTTCGCCATATTAAGTAGCAGTTTGAGCACAAGCACGCCCGTTGCCGAGTCGAGCGCGCCCGTCGGCTCGTCGCAAAGCAAAATTTTCGGATTTTTCGCAATCGCGCGAGCAATGGAAACGCGTTGTTGTTCTCCGCCCGAAAGTTCGGATGGGAAGTTGTGCAGGTGGTCTTTAAGTCCGACTTCCTCGAGTATTTGCGCAGGGTCGAGAGCGTCTTTGACAATCTCTTTCACGAGAGCGACGTTTTCAAGCACCGTCAAAGTCGGGATAAGATTGTAGAATTGAAATACGAATCCGACGTGCGACGCACGGTAATCCGCAAGCTCGTTGTTGGTGAGTGTGGAAATGTCCTTTCCGTCAACGACGATTTGTCCGCTCGTGGGGCTGTCCAGACCTCCGAGCAAGTTCAAAAGAGTGGATTTTCCCGCTCCGCTCGGTCCTAAAATAACCACGAATTTGCCTGCGGGCAACTCCATATCCACGCCGTCGAGCGCACGCATTTCGTGTTCTCCGCTTTTATAAACTTTCGTTACGTTTTTGAATTGTGCGACAGTCATATCTATTACCTCGTTGTCAAATATGAAATTTATTTCACATTTATTGTATTTACCCGATTTCGAGATGTCAATCAAAATATGAAAAAAATTTCATATTTTTATATAAAATATATTTAGATACTGGAATAAACCTAATATTTCGCAAATGCGAACTTGCGTTTTTAATATCGATTTAATAATTTATCGATAAGATTTTCACATAATAGACGGAGAATCGCAATGCAATATCGACTTAAATGTTCGAGTTGCATTGACTTTTTCGTATTTAATTTTTATAATGTGTAGAACATATATATAGCATATCGATGCAAAAATCTAGTTATATATATACCGCATTCCAGGAGGAACGATGAAAACATCAACCAGACGCACGTTAATTATAGTCGGTGTGATTTTGCTTGTAATCATAGCATTCGTGATTGCTTACGAGCTGACAAGACCCGAAGAATTGGTTTATTCGGGTTCGGAAAACAGCCTCGAAAGTTGGATTAAAGACACCGAAAACAAGCCCGTTGAATCGCTTTATATCGAAGGAAATTACGTCGTAAAAATCCAAAAGAGAGGCGAAAAGGGTTACAACTATTACGTTAACATCAGAGGAACGAAATTCTACGACGATTTGAAAGACTGGCAAGACAACCATTATCTCGACGGTACGACGGTTAGATTCGACGACCCCTCGAGCGGTTCGCTCATTTCGAGTATCGTAGTGCCGCTCATTCTTTACGGCGCGCTTTTCGCAATCTTTATGATTGTGCTTCGCAAGAGTGCAGGTGCAAATTCGCAGGCGATGAACTTCGGCAAAACCAAAGCAAATCAAGTGCGCGACATCAAGGTTCGCTTTAACGACGTTGCGGGCGCGGACGAGGAAAAGCAAGAGTTGCAAGAGATTGTCGACTTCCTCAAACATCCCAAAAAATACACGGATATAGGCGCGCGAATTCCGAGAGGCGTTCTTCTCGTAGGCCCTCCGGGAACGGGTAAAACGTTGTTTGCAAAGGCGGTTGCAGGCGAGGCAAACGTGCCGTTCTTCTCCATAAGCGGTTCAGACTTCGTCGAGATGTTCGTCGGCGTAGGCGCGTCGCGCGTAAGAGATTTGTTCGAGCAAGCGCAAAAGAATATGCCTTGCATCATCTTCATTGACGAAATCGACGCGGTAGGTCGTCAAAGAGGCGCAGGTCTCGGCGGCGGAAACGACGAGAGAGAGCAGACGCTCAACCAGTTGCTTGTGCAAATGGACGGTTTCGAGGCAAGTTCTTCGATTATCGTTATGGCGGCAACCAACCGCGCGGACATTCTCGACCCCGCGCTTATGCGTCCGGGCAGATTCGACAGACAAATCTACGTCAACGTACCCGACGTCAAGGGCAGAGAAGAAATATTCAAAGTACACGCTCGCAACAAACCGCTTGCCGCGGATATTAACTTCAAGAGTCTTGCAAGACTCACGGCAGGCTTTACCGGCGCGGACATCGAGAACATTCTCAACGAATCGGCAATTCTTGCGGCAAGAGACGACAGAAAAATCATCAGTATGAAAGACATCAGCGAGGCTATCAACAAAGTTATGGCAGGCCCCGCAAAGAAATCTCGTCTCGTAACCGAGTCCGACAAGCGCATAACGGCGTATCACGAGAGCGGACACGCAATCGTCGCAAAACTTATGAAACATTGCGACAACGTACACGAAGTGAGTATTATTCCGCGCGGAATGGCGGCAGGCTACACCATTACGTTGCCCGAAAACGACGACAACCATATGACAAAAGGCAAATTGCTTGACAACATAGCAATGATGCTCGGCGGTCGCGCGGCGGAAGAACTCGTCATTCAGGACATCTCTACGGGCGCGTCCAACGATATTCAACGCGCTTCGCAACTTGCAAGAAAGATGGTTACCGAATGGGGTATGTCGAGTTCCATCGGCAATATGTATCTCGGCTCAAGCGAAGAAGTGTTCCTCGGCAGAGATTATCAGACGCACCTCAACTACAGCGAGGAGGTCGCGGCAAAGATTGACGAGGAAGTCAAGACTATCATCGACGAACAATATCAGGTAGCAATAAATATACTGAAAGAAAATCGTTCGGTTATGGACGCAATGGTCAAGGCTCTTTACGAAAAAGAGACCATTTACGAGGACGAAATCGACGCATTGTTCGGAGAGAAAAACGACAACGCCGACAGTTTGTTCTCATCCAAAGTCAACAGACCAGACGACGGCAATCAAACGAGCATCGACGCCGTCAAAACCGAACAAACAAAACCTGTCGACACGAGCGAACAAACCAAACCTGCCGACGAGACCAAATAACGAGGTAGTATGACGATTCGCCAAGCAAAAAAACGAGATTTGCAAAAGATTTTGCAAAGCGACCCTGCCGCAATAAGCAAGCGGTCGGTAAAAAAGACGTACACGGGCTATAAAGCCCTGTGCGCCTATCGTTATGCGCATTGGTGCTGGCAAAAGGGGCTTAGAACCCTTGCCGTATACATATCTTACAAGGCAAAAGTCACGACGGGTATCGATATACATCCTGCCGCAAACATCGGCTCGGGAATATTTATCGACCACGGCGTAGGACTTGTCATAGGCGAGACCACGGAAATCGGAAACGACTGCGTGCTTTATCAGGGAGTTACGCTTGGAGGTACGGGCAAGGACGTGGGCAAACGCCACCCGACCATAGAGGAGGGCGTTATGATTTGCGCAGGCGCAAAGGTTCTCGGCCCCGTGCATATAGGTGCGCACAGCAAAATCGGCGCGGGAAGCGTGGTGCTGAAAGACGTACCGCCTTATTCGACGGTGGTGGGCGTTCCGGGCAGAGTGGTCAAGCAATGCGGAAAGCGTGTTGCGGATATGGACCAAATTCTGTTGCCCGACCCGATTATGGAAGAATTTAAGCGGCTCAACAAGCGTTTGTATCAACTCGAAAAAGCGTTGGACGTACACGCTTGCAGATATTCCATAACTTTGGACGAGGACAATATGTTGCCTGCCGAAGTTGAAGAAATAGAGTCGCAATTTGAACAGAATCAACAAGAAAAAGCGGATAAACCGCAATAAAAGACTATGAAAATTTACAACACTCTTACAAGAAAAAAAGAGGACTTCGTTCCGCTTCACGACGGACAAGTCAATATGTACGCTTGCGGCATAACGGTGTCGGGAGACGCTCATATCGGACACGCATATCAGGCGTTGATTTACGATATTATCCGCAAATACTTCGAAAAAATCGGATATAAAGTCAACTACGCCCGCAATTATACCGACGTCGACGACAAGATTATCGCAAAGTCTCAAGAGACGGGTATCCCCGCGCTCGAATACGCAAAAATGATGATTGAACGCATTGACGGACTTATGAGAGAGTTCGAGGTGGACGACCCGACTATCTGGCTCAAGGCTACCGACAATATCGGCAATATCATCTCATTCGTTTCCAAACTTATCGAGAAAGGTCACGCTTACGCGACGGAAAGAGGAGACGTGTATTTCTCCGTCGAGAGTTTCCCGGGATACGGCAAATTGAGCGGAAGAAAGCTCGAGGACGCCTACGAGAGCGTGCGTATCGAAAACGAGGAAAACAAACGCAATCCGCTTGACTTCGCATTGTGGAAATCCGCAAAAGAAGGCGAGATATACTGGGAATCTCCGTGGGGAAAAGGCAGACCGGGTTGGCATATCGAATGCTCGGCAATGAATATGGCGGCGTTCGGAGAGCAAATCGACGTCCACGGCGGCGGCAGAGATTTGATTTTCCCGCATCACGAGAACGAGATTGCGCAAACCGAATCTCTCACGGGTAAGCAGTTTGCAAAATACTGGATTCACAACGGACTTATCAAGGTAAACGGACAAAAGATGAGCAAGTCGCTCGGCAACAGCCTCTTGCTTGCGGATTTGCTCAAAGAATACAAGCCCGACACAATCAAATACGCGCTTTTGCAGACGAATTACAGAGGCGACATCAATATCACGGACGATTTGTTCCCCGAAGCGGACAAGCACGTTTACGGCTTTTACAAGGTGCTTGACGAGGTGCAAAAGAGCGGACTTACGAGCGACAAAGAGAGCAAATGGATTGACGACGGATTCAATCGCGCAATGGACGACGATTTCAATACGGCGAAAGCACTTGCGGATTTGTTCGGTATTTTCAAGGGTATAAAAGCAAAACTCAAAGCAGGCGACAGCGATGCGGTTGCAGACGCAAATCAAGTGGTCAAGACGTATTCGTTGCTAGGACTTTTCAAAGAAAAACCGCAAGATTTTATTGCGTATTACGAAGCGAAACAAGCGCAAAAAGAGAGCGATATTCCCCAAGAAGTGCTTGACCTCGTGGAGGAAAGAAAAGTCGCGAAACAAAACAAAGACTGGGCAAAAGCCGACGAAATCCGTGCTAAAATCACCGCGCTCGGATACACCGTAAAAGACACGAAAGACGGTTCTTTTGCAGAGAGAATCTGATAAATAACCGCAAAAAACAAGGTTTATCCGCACAAAAAGCAAAGATAAACCTTTTTTATATCGAAAACAAAAAGAAAAACGCAAGATTAGACGAGTATGAAAAGACACATATTTACATCTAACAATACCGCGCTCGAAGAATTCGGTAAAAGACCTCTGTTCGACCTCAAAAAGGACGAACTCGAGAAAAGACGCGACGATTTGGAGCGCAAAATCAGACGAGAAGAAAGAGAAGCAAAAATCTTATACGCCAAAGAAAACATAAAAGAGGCGTCGTCGAAAGCGGTCAGATACGCAAAGAAACAGGCAAAAAAAGCGGCTTACGACGCAAAGTATCTGTACGTTGCCGGCGGACACGCAAAGAACGAGTTTTTGGGTTGGTGTACGGTTTTCAGTTTTCGTCGTTCGCACAAAGTAAAAACCACGAGATTTGTAAGATACGCTCCCGACGACAAAAAGTTATATCTCGATTTTTACGAGAGAAAAGACAGAGACCGCAGTAAAAAAGCCAAAGTTTTCGTATATATACACGGTGGCGGTTGGATAGGCGGACTTCCCGAAACGAGAGAGGCGTATACGACCGTACTTTGTGAAAAAACGGGATATTTCGTGGCAAGTCTGTATTACGGGGAAGCACCGTTTTACAAACATCCGCAGATGATAGAAAACGTCTATAAAGCGTTTGCGTGGCTCAAAGAACACGCCGAAGAATACAATATCGATATGGACAGCATATTCGTGGGCGGAGAGTCTGCAGGCGCGCATCTCAGCAGTATGGCAGGTGCGATTTCGACAAATCCCGAATACGCCGCAAGGTTCAATCTGGACGAAGTGTCGAAAGACCAAAAAATTTCCGCGCTTATGCTCAACTGCGGCGTGTACGATATGGAAAAAGCCGTGCATACGGGCTTTAAGAATATAGGTATTTACACGCAGTCCTATTGCGGCGGCACACCCGTCGAGGAGTGCGACGACGAATTTAAGAAAGAGATTTCTCCGATAAACTGGATAACGCCTAATTTCCCTCCGACGTTTGCTATCTCGGGAGAGAACGACAAACTTGCGGTGCTTACCTTTGATTTTGTTGATAAATTGCGCAGTCTCGGAGTAAAATTCGAACATTATCACGGGGAAGGAAAGTGGGCTGTCCACGCATTTGCGGTGGCGCAATTCCTCAAAATCTCAAAAGAAGCAATGACGCGTACCGTCGCGTTTCTCAAAGAAAACGAATAAAAGCAACGTGCGTAAAATAAAAACAACTCGGTTTTCCGAGTTGTTTTTTGTTGCGTAAACGTCAGTTATTACAATTTGCCCGTGCTACCGAAACCGTTTGCTCCGCGGGCGGTGTCGTCAAGTTCGTCCTCAACGAAATCGGCGGTGTAATAGGGCGCAATCACGAGTTGGGCAATGCGTTCTTTGTCGGCAACGATTTGCGCGACGTCGCCGTGATTGTGAAGCGATACGATAATTTCGCCCCTGTAATCGCTGTCGATAACGCCGACTTTGTTTGCAGGTGCGAGCGAGCGTTTGCTTGCAAGTCCGCTACGCGCGTATATCAATCCCACCATACCGTCGGGAATCGCAACCGCAATGCCCGTATGGATAAACACCGTTTGATGCGGTTCGACCAAAACGTCTTTGCCCTCGCAAGCATACAGGTCTGCTCCTGCCGCATACGGCGTGCCATATTTGGGAACGATTGCGTTTTGGTTGAGTTTTTTGAATTTTACGGTTACGGTGTTCATAAGTTAGCCTTTTACGTTTTATTGATTTGATTTTATAACAATCACGATAGTTTTGTAAAGTAATAAAAATATGATATATATTTATAAAACCTCAAAATTAAATCGTGCGAAGCGAGGTATCGGCTTTGTGTATATAAAAAGGCAAAGAAAGTCGAGAAATTATTTTTGCCGTGCGATATAATGGGTAGCGTAAGGAGATAAGAAATGAAAGAACAGGTTTTAGCTGTCCAACGAATGCAGGATTATATCGAAAAAAATAATACGGAAGAAATCAGTTTAACGGATTTGGCGCGCGCATCGTTATTTTCTCCGTGGTATTCGTATCGGCTTTTTAGAGACAGTCTCGGATTGACTCCTACGGAGTATATCCGCAAGTATCGGCTTACACAAGCCGCGAAGCAACTAAAAAGCGGCAACGTCAAAGTAAGCGACGTGGCATTCGACGCGGGATTCTGCAACTTGGACACGTTTACACGGGCTTTTTACCGCGAATTCGGATTGAATCCGAGCGATTATATGAAAAACCCTATTCCTATCACATTCTTTATCCCTTACGGTGTGAAATACAGAGAACTTAAAAAGGAGGACATTGACGTGTCAAACATTCAACCAATTTTTATACAGGTCGTCCGTAAGCCCGAACGCCTGTGCATTATTAAACGTGGCAAAAAGGCGGAAAACTATTTCCCGTATTGCGAGGAGGTCAGCTGCGATGTATGGGGTATCCTTATGAGTATGAAATCGCTCTGCGGAGAACCTGTCTCAATGTGGTTGCCCGAGAAGTATAAAAAACCGAATACGTCCACATACGTTCAAGGCGTGGAGGTCGAAAACGATTATACGGGAATGATTCCCGAGGGGTTCGATACAATTCATCTGCCGGAAGCGGAGTACCTGATGTTTCAAGGCCCTGCATTCAAAGAGGAAGATTATTGCGAGGCTATTCGTAGCGTACAGGCGGCAATGGACGGTTATGACCCTTCCGTTATCGGCTATCGTTGGGATGACGAAAATCCGCGCATTCAATTAGAGCCTCGCGGACAGAGGGGATATATCGAATTGCGAGCGGTAAAGAGGATTCGAAAATGAGCGAAGCGATTTATATCATAAGTTAGCCTTTTACGTTTTATTGATTTGATTTTATAACAAGCACGATATTTTTGAATTAATAATTAATAATTATTAATTAATAATTGTGGAATATTCCTTGCGTGCAATGCGCGCCTGTCGTCACTCGTAGACAGGCTGAGCCGTAGTTTATAACTTAACGAAGTGTCGTTGTGAGCATCAACTATCCGTCTGAGCAACCGCCGAGCCGCCTCAAGGTTGCGAAACCTTATGCACAAAGTGCATACACCAAGCAACCGATATAGCGAAACTGCGGCAGAAATTTTTATTCCTCTACGACTGATAGCGTGTATCGGTTGCGCGGTAGCAGTTGCGAGAACAAATGCGGCTTATGGCAACAAATGCGTTTGTTGTCATCGCCGCAATGCCGTTTGAGCAACGTGACGCGTGTTTAGCATTCGGCGCAATTATTTTATTCCCATTCGATGGTCGCAGGGGGTTTTCCTGTAATATCATAGCACACTCTGCTCACGCCTTTGACCTCGTTGACGATACGAGATGAAATCTTGCTCAACACGTCGTAGGGTACGCGAGTGTATTCTGCCGTCATAAAGTCCGACGTGGTTACCGCGCGAAGCACGACGACGTAGCCGTAGTTGCGATAATCGCCGATTACGCCGACTGATTTCGTGTCGGTAACGACTGCGAAGTATTGGTCTGCTTTGACGTTTGCTTTTGCGATTTCTTCTCTCATAATGGCGTCGGAATCACGCAGAATGTCGAGTTTTTCTTTGGTTATTTCGCCGATAGTGCGGATTGCAAGTCCCGGGCCCGGGAAGGGTTGACGATTGACGAGATAGTCGGGAAGTCCGAGTTTTTTGCCGATTATACGCACTTCGTCTTTGAAAAGACCGCGAAGCGGTTCGACAAGTCCGACAAACGGCAAATCTTTTGGCAAACCGCCCACGTTGTGATGGCTTTTGATGTTTGCGGAGTTGTTTGCGCCCGATTCGATAACGTCGGGATAAATCGTGCCTTGCGCAAGGAAGTCATAACCTTTTTGCGAGTTTGCGACTTCGGCAAACGTCTTGACAAATTCTTCTCCGATGATTTTTCTCTTGCGCTCGGGGTCGGTAACGCCTGCGATTTTTGACAAGAAGTTTTCGCTTGCGTCCACAACTTGAAGTTTGAGCGGAAGGGGCGCGAAAGCCTCTTTTATTTGTTTTGTTTCGTCTTTGCGCATAAAGCCGTGGTCGACGTACACGCAAAGAAGTCGGTCGGGGATTGCTTTGCTCACGAGAGCCGCCACGACGGAACTGTCCACGCCGCCCGAGAGACCGAGCAACACTTTTTTGTCTCCGACTTTTTCGCGGATAAGTTGAATTTGAGTGTCGATATAATCGTCCAAAGAGTAGTCGCGAGTGGCTTTGCATACGCCGATGACAAAGTTTTCAAGCACTTTTTCGCCGTGGACGGAGCGTTCCACTTCGGGGTGGAACTGCACGCCGTATATATGCTTTTGCGCGTTTTCTATGGCAACGCAGGGACAATCGTCCGTCGTTGCGGTTACGGTAAAGCCGTCGGGAACGCGCGACACGAAGTCGGTGTGGCTCATAAGCATAATTTCGTCTTTGTCAAGACCTTTGAAAAGCGCGGAGTTGCCGATATGAACGTTTGTAGGGCCGTATTCGCGCACTTTGCCAGCTTCGACCTTTCCGCCGAATGCGTGTGCGACGTATTGCATACCGTAGCAGATGCCGAGGACGGGAATCCCGAGGTCGAACAAAGAGTTGTCGCACTTGGGAGCATCGTCGAGATAAACGCTGTTAGGACCGCCCGTAAAAATTATACCGATAGGACTCATTTCCTTGATTTTCTCAACGGAAATGCTTGCAGGTTCAACGACGGAATAAACGTGCATACGGCGCACCGTGCGCGCGATAAGTTCCTTGTATTGACCGCCGAAATCCATAACGAGAATAGTTTGGTTTTTCATAAATGCTCCTTAGTGGGGATTGATGCCTCAATTATATCCAAAAAACCGCTCAAAGCAAAGCGGATTGCGACATATATTTGCATTTTCACGATAGCAAATCTAAAAACGTTCGATTCGGCTCTATCGCACCCAAAACGCAAAACAAAAGAGCGCACAATGCGCTCTTTTATGGTCGTTATTGCTTACGGTGCGAATCTGCGCCTCGTTTATGCGTTTGCGCTATGAATGTCGTCAGCGTTTTTCGTTTTCTTTTGCCGCTTTTACGAACGCCGTAAAAACGGGATTAGGAGTTTCGGGCTTCGAAGTAAACTCGGGGTGGAATTGTACGCCCACGAAGAACGGGTGGTCTTTTACTTCCACGGTTTCGACAATACGACCGTCGGGAGATTTTCCGCTTATAACGAGACCTCCGTTTTCAAACGCTTCGAGATAGTCGCTGTTAAATTCGTATCTGTGGCGATGTCTTTCTTCGATTTGGTCTGCGGCGTATGCTTTTTTGATTTCCGTGCCGTCTTTCAATACGCACGGATATGCGCCGAGCCTCATAGTTCCGCCGATTTTTTTGCCCTTTTTGTCGGGAAGAATATCTATGACGTGAGAGCCGCTCTCTGAAAATTCTCCGCTTGTCGCGTCGTCGATTTTAAGGACGTTTCTTGCGTATTCGATGACGGTAACCTGCATTCCGAGGCAAATTCCGAGATAGGGTATTTTATGCTCGCGAGCGTATTTGCAAGTCGTTATCATTCCTTCAATGCCTCTTGTTCCGAAGCCTCCCGGGATAATGATTCCGTCGACGTCTTTGAGTGCTTTCGCAACGGTTTTTTCGGTTATCGTTTCGCTGTCTATCCATTTGAGGTCTATGCCTACGCCGTTTGCGCCGCCTGCGTGTTTGATTGCTTCGACAAGCGAAATATAGGAATCGCGCAAGGAAACGTATTTGCCTACGATTGCGATTTTTACCTTGTCCGATTTGATTTTGAGCGAAGCGACCGTTTTTTTCCATTCCGTGAGGTTGCAATCGTTATCGAGACTTAAAGCCTTGCTTATAGCGGTATAAAGTCCGTTTTTATACAACATAACGGGTGCGTCGTACAGACATTTGACGGTGGTGCTCGGCACGACCGCGTTCTCGTCTATAGAACAGAACAGAGAGATTTTCTTGATGATTTCTTCGGGAGGTTGTTTGTCCGAGCGCGTTACGACGACGTCGGGGAATATGCCGAAACGCTGAAGTTCGCGCACGGAGTGTTGCACGGGTTTCGATTTGAATTCGTCGGAGCAAGACATATAAAGCAGCAGACAAACGTGTATAAAAGCGCAGTTTTCTCTGCCGACGTCGAGGCTGAATTGACGCAACGCTTCGAGGTAGGGCTGGCTCTCTATATCTCCCACCGTTCCGCCGATTTCGGTAATGAGAATGTCCGCGTCGGATTCTTTTGCGGTTTGCAAAATATGCTCCTTGATTTCGTTGGTAACGTGGGGAATGATTTGCACCGTCTTTCCGCCGTATTCGCCCGCGCGCTCTTTGTTGAGGACGGATTGAAAGAGTTTTCCGCTCGTAAGAGAGGAGCTTTTGGACAGGTTTTCGCCGATAAATCTTTCGTAATGTCCGAGGTCGAGGTCGGTTTCGGCTCCGTCCTGCGTTACGAACACTTCGCCGTGTTGCGTCGGGTTGAGCGTGCCGGGGTCGATGTTCATATACGGGTCGAATTTTTCGACGTAAACGCTGTAACCTGCGGATTTCAAAAGTCTGCCGAGCGACGCCGCCACTATGCCTTTGCCGAGTCCGGATACGACTCCGCCCGTTACGAAAATGTACTTGCTCATTTGTGTGCCTCCGTGATAAAAATTTGTATGTTTTTTAGTTTATTTATCGTGTTTTGTGCCCTTAAAAAACAAAAAAAAGGCGTTTTTTTTTAACTAACCGAGTCAGTCAAAAGAAAAAACGCCTTTTTAGGTCTTGTTATGGGGTGTGGAGCGTATCTTTTTTCGAATGAAAATCGCAATGAATTTTTGCGGTTTCCTCAAAAAAAATACATTTGGAATGATACCATATTTTCGACGGATGTCAATAGATTTTCATCAACTTTTTTAAGGAAATTTTTTAAGAATATCGGTGTGGAGCAAAATCTGCGTCAATGCTCAAAACTACGGTAACGCGATTGAGTCAATAAACTTTTCTGCCAAGCAAATAATCAACGGACACGTCAAACAAATCCGCAAGTTTTACGAGGTTTTCAAGCGTCGGTTCGGCTTGACCTTTTTCATAGCGGATATAGGAAGGTTGCGAAATCCCGAGCGCAAGCGCGACTTGTCGTTGAGTCAGCTTGTTGAGTTTTCGCTGTTCTATGAGTGCTTGTTGAAATCTTTCCATAGGCTTTATTATTGACAATGATAGCAATATGTTATAAAATATTGGCAAAATATAGCGATACGCTATCAATACAAGGGAGAAGTAATGATGAAAAAGACGGTTTTTATATCCATATTAGCCGTGGCTATGTGCATAATTTTGTGCGCTTGCCTCGTTGCTTGCGGCGAAAAGGGCGGCAGTACCCCGCAGGTTGAAAAACCAAGCGTCGAACCTGAAAAATTGCCTACCGCGAGCGAACTCGTCACGGCTCGTACAAACGCAAAGAACGCAAACGAGCAAAACTACGATTTTTATCTTAATCTTGCAGGCACTATCGACGCGCTTGGCATAACCGAAACCGCAAATGCGAATTACGACGGAAAATACAGATTTAATTCGTCTACGGGCGACCTCAAATTCCGTAGACAAACGAGCGGAATTTTGCTCGTCGATTCCACGGAGTATATCTACACTCAAAACGACGCCAAAATCAAGGTTGTTGCAAACGAAAAAGGCGAAGTGAAAAAGTCTGCGGTTTTGCCGAAAGAGGACGAGGGTCTCGACCTTATCAACATTCCGTTCGTTGCGCTCGTAAACGGTTTGAAAGAGGAAAATATAAGCAAAATCGAATTGTCGGGAAAAACCGATTATAAGTACGTTGCAACGCTTGCGCTTCAATCGAGCAACAACGTCGTATCGGGACTTCTCGGAAAACTCGAAAAACTCGGAACGCAAGTGAATCTCAACGGCGTGAGCTTTACGAACCCTATGGGCGTAAAACTGTTTTTCAATCTTGACGATACGCAAAAACTCGTTGATTTCAAAATGAGCGCGGATATTTCTTTCCCCGTCAAAAGCGTGAGCGCGACAATCAAACTCACATATACGCAAAAAGAAAACGACTCGAAGATAACGATTCCGTCCACTCAAGGACTGATTGTCGGAAAAGACGCAATCAAAAGCGAGATGAACGTTATTGACAAGGCAATCGAAGATTTGAAAAATTCATCCGCATATTCGATAGATTTGGAAGCGAGAAACGAGTTTGACCCTGCGTGGAATATAAACGCCACCGTGGATAAGTACATCGCGAGAATGTATAAAAACACCGACTCGGAGACGGGCAGAGTGGACTTCAATCATTCGTTTGCGTACAAGGCGCACACCGATACCGACGATAAGGACACGTTTAAGTTTACCGTCGGAAACGTCAAGACGGGCGAAGTGTATCGCATATCGAGAAAAGGAACGAACACAAATACGTTGCTTGACGGAATAAGTGCGGACGAACGATTCGATTATCTCACGTCCATTGCCAAAGCTGATTATTCCGACGTCGATTGCATCAAAAAAGCGGAAAAAGACGGAAGCGTGTTTTACTATATTTATCTTGACAAAACGTCAACGCACAACGTGCAAAAGAAGATAACCGACGTCATCAACTCAAACCCGACGGACAACGTTACGGACGTGCAGAACTACTTTAACGAGGATAATCGTATAGACGAAGCCGAAATGGTGGTCGAGATAAAAGACGGCGCATTGGTTGCAATCGATATAACCACTCAACTGCGCTATTGCCCGACGGGCGGAGAATATACCGAAAGAAATATCGTGCTTACAAACACAATATCTCTTGTCGTCAACGACAAACTGTCCGCCGCGCAGGACTACGTTGCTCCCGATGCGGTCTCGACGACGCTCGGACATTACGGACTTAATAACGCAAAATTTTATATATTGTAAGAAATATATATAGAAGAAAGTAAAAACATAAAAATAAAAACGCTATGCACGTCGCATAGCGTTTTTTGTATGTTTGGTTTTGGTTATTTTACGAGGTCGATGAGGGCAAGGGCGCGCTTCAATGCGAGCTTGCTGTTGACCTTGAATTGGAAAGGCACTTCCTCGTAAACTTTCTTGTGTCCGGTTGCGGTGTGGGGAGTGCGACCGTCGTTGAACTCGGGTGCGTCGGGGTCGAGAGGAAGATTGATGCGCAAAGACGTGCCGATAATGGTCACTTTGGCAACGATGTCGCCTTCTCTGCGATAAGTGTCGCATTGCTTGCTGATACGGCTCTTGATTTTTGCGGTTCCCTTCGGAGTTGCCGTGAGCGCGTCCTTAAGAATGGCATAACGCTCTTTGACGATGTCGTCGGAGAGTGCGTATTTTTCTGCAAAAGTGAGGCTCTTTCTTGCCGCTTTCTTTGCCATAACTTTGTCGTAGTCGAATTTTTTGCCGAGAGAAGATTCGAGCGTGGTCACGTCGTCGTCCTCTTTTTTGACTTCTGCGACTTTTTCCACCGTTTTGGGCTTGTTCATTTCCTCAAACGCAGATGCGCAGGGGAGAGCGACGTCCTTGTCGCAGAAAGCGCAATAATCGTATGCGCCGCACATATCGCGGTGGTTGGAAACGCTGTCGTTCCACTTTTGCTCGTCCAATTTGGCTTGCAATGCAATTTTGTCCATAGTATACTCCCTTAATGATTATAGCGGTCAAACCGCAATCTATTCCGTTGAAATCGTGAACATTGTACACAAATAAATCGGATTTGGCAAACATTTACGACACTAAAAATATATTTTTTCGACATTTTGAACGTTTATTGAAGCAAAAACGAGAAAACGGCGTAGTTTAGCAATTTTTTTGCACATCTAACGACATCGTTTTTTATGCGTACGACAAAATCGATTATCTAACGAGATATACGGTTTTTATACCCGAACGGCGGATATAAAAAACGCGTCGGCAATTTTGCCGACGCGACGATAATATATCTGTCAAGTGAATGACAGGAAGGTGTTGAGGTCGGCGTTTACGACATCCTCGGCACGCTTTACGTCTCGGTTCTTCAGCGCGCCGTGATAGTTTTCAAGCACGTTCAATCCGTATTCCAAGCCGTTTCTTTTCAAATCTTCTTCCCAGAACGGAATCGTGAGAGGTTTGAATGCGTTGAAAAGCATAGGCGTAATCAGATTTTTCGATTGAATACAAACTTCTCTCGTAAATTCAAAAAGACATTCGGCAAGCCCGTGCGAATCTCCGTCCGCACAAGCGGTTCTGCCTCTTTGCAATATTTCGTCGAGAGCGGGGCAGTTTTCGCCTGCGAGATTGTCTATCGCGCCTTTTATTGACGGTATCTCGATGTATCTGCGCACGTCGATAATGGATTTGGTGGTGTTTTCGTCGAGTTTTCCGCCGTTAAAGCGCAACAGCGCAAAGAAAGTATCTATCGTACCCGTGCGCAGGTAGTCTGCAATATATACGCCTTTTCTCGGCACGACTTCGACGAATCCTTTTCTTTCAAGCTCGCAAATAGCGTCGTGTATGGCTGTCTTGCTTGTGGAAAACTGCTGGCTCATCTCTCTTTCGGACGGCAGTTTTTCGCCGATTTTGAGATTGCCGAGAAGAATTTGATTCTCGAGTTGCGTGAGCAACAACTCTTTTAGCGTGGGAACTTTGATTTTTACTGCTACGAACGGCATAAATACTCCTTTGATTGTGGTTTGACCACAATCACACCTGTTATTATAAACGACAGTTGACATAAAATCAATACTAAACGAATATTTTTTCAAAGGAATATTGATTTTATTTTATCGATATGCTATTATCTCATTATACTGGTCAGACCACAAAAGGAGGTAAATATATGGCTAGAAAATACGACGCCGTCGTCATCGGCGCAGGCACGGGCGGATTGTCCGCGGCTCTCGCTCTCGCAACGGCAGGCAAAAAAACGCTGCTTTTGGAACAACACAATCTTCCGGGCGGATGTTCGACGAGTTTTATTCGCGGCAGATTTGAGTTCGACGCGTCTTTGCACGAATACTGCGGTATCGGCAGCAAGGGCGACTGGGGTTTGCCCGGTAAAGTTATGATGGAGGACTATAAGCTCAACATCAACTGGCTTTTGGTACCCGAACTTTACAGATGTATCGGTATAACGAGGAGCGGAAAACGCTTTGACGTTACTTTGCCCGTGGGAATCGACAACATCATAGACGTTATGGAAAAGACGGTCCCCGGTTCGAGAGAACCTATGAAAACGTTCTTTGCGCTCGCAAAAGAGTGCGTGGACGCACACGATTATTTTTCCGCGCACATATTCGACAAGTTTGACAAAAACGACGTGGTCAAAGTGGATAACTTGTACTATATGAAGCATTTTCCCAACTTCCTGCGCATAGCGGAAAGGCCGTTCAACGCCGTGCTTAGAAAAATCGGTATGCCCGAGGACGCAATCGACATTCTCGATGTGTACTGGACGTACATCGGTATGGATTACGAGCGTTTGAGCTTCGTGCATCAGGCGTGGATGGTGTATATGTACGCAACCAAATGCCCTGCGATTTGTCAATACAACGCCCACGGAATGACCGTTGCGGGCGTGGAACGTTTCCGTGAACTCGGCGGAGAACTCTGGCTCAACGTCAAAGCGAACAAGGTCGTGTCCGACGACAACGGAAAGATTGTCGGCGTCGATACGAGCGTAGGATTCGTAGAAACGAATTACGTCATCGCAAACGTCAATCCGCAAACGGCGTATACGGGACTTTTGGACGAACGCATCAAAGTACCCGAGCGCGAAATCAAAAAAGCGCACGCTATGAAACACAGCATCAGATTCTTCAATGCGTACGTCGCGCTCAATAAGAGCGTCGAGGAGTTGGGTATAAAAGATTACACAATCTTTATGCCGGGTACTTTCGACACGGAGAAAAACTACGAAGCGAGCAAGCATTACGAGGGTAACGACCACAGCGTCGTGGTTATCTACAACGTCGTCAATCCCGAGGCGTCTCCGAAAGGCACCACCGTTATGACGTTTACGATTCCGTACACCGAGGACGTGTGGGCAAAGTTTACCCAAAGAGAATACGTCAAACGCAAACAAGACCTCTTTAAGAAGGTAATGGACAACTTTGAAAAGGACACGGGCATCATAATTCACGATTGCATCGAAGAAATCGAAATGGCGTCTCCGTGGACGTTCGCGCACTATCTCAAAACTCCGCAAGGCACCACTTACGGTTACGATACCAACGACTGGAACACTATGGTCGCAAGACTTATGAACATCAAAAAGGACCAACCGATTCACGGATTCAAGACTTGCGGCGCGGCAGGCGCGAGAGGAGACGGCTACAGCCAAACGTATATCAACGGCAAAGAAATGGCAGTTTTGCTTCTCGAAGATATGAAGGAGGACGAAAAATGAAAAACGTAAAATTCAGCTCCGTCGGGCTTATGGATATTCTGTATTTTGCCACAAGACCCAAAAACAGAGAAAAAATGATTCAATCCGCATCTACGGCTCCGCTCGTCGTCGAGTACGAAACCAATAGAAAAGCGGAAGAAAGACACCCCGAAAAACAAGAATTTATCATTACAGACGTCGTGGAACACGACGCAAACGTCAAGTCCTACTTCCTTGAGAAAAAAGACGGCACCAATCCTGCGTTTTTCAGAGCGGGACAATACGTCGTCGTCCGCCAATACATTGACGGAAAACTCATTGCACGTCCGATTTCCTTATCTTGCGGTCCCGACTTTTCGCTCGACGGCAAATACGTTATTACCGTAAAACGCGCGCCGAACGGATTTATGAGCGATTACATTCTCGACAACTGGAAGGTCGGAGACGACGTTGTCACTTCAGGCCCTCAAGGCGTGTTCTATTACGAAGGTTTGCGCGACGCGCGCAACGTAGTTGCGGTTGCAGGCGGCAGCGGTATTACTCCGATTCTTTCTATGGCGTATGCGATTATGGCAGGGGACGAGGACTTCAATCTCACGATTTTGTACGGTAGCAGAACGGAAAAGGATATTTTGTTCAAGAAAGAATTTGAAGAAATCGGCAAACGCACAGACAAAGTTAAAATAGTGTACGTTCTCTCCGACGAACAAAAAGACGGATGCGAAAGCGGTTTTATCACAGCCGAACTCATCAAAAAGTATGCGGGAGACGAACAATACAGCGTGTTTGCTTCGGGTCCGCAGTCGATGTATACTTTCCTCGACGGAGAGGTCGCAAAGCTCGGAATCGCACAAAAATTCTACCGCAAAGAACTGTTCGGTTCTGCAAAAGAGCCGTGGAAATTGCCTGCATATCCGCAAGAGGCAAAAGACAAAGTTTTCAATATGCACGTCAAGATGTGCGATAAGGAATTCGATATTCCGTGCAATGCCAACGAAAATATGCTCGTGGCGTTGGAGCGCGCAGGCATCGCAGGTCCCAACCGTTGCAGAGGTGGTATCTGCGGTTGGTGCAGAAGCAAACTTTTGAGCGGAGAAGTGTTTATCCCCGAGAATACGGACGGCAGACGTGACGCCGACAAAGTGTACGGATATATCCACCCGTGTGCGTCTTTCGCGCTTTCCGATGTCAGTATCGAAGTGCCGAACAACAAATAATCAATCGAATCGAAACATGCACGATACAACAAAACGCGCACTTTATGTGCGCGTTTTGCATTGATAAAATATCAATATGTACAATATGGTTATTTTAATAAATCATAAATTTCATCGGTTTTCGGGAAACACCAACCCATTCGATTGCCTTTCAATTTTACAACGATAGAGATTCCGATACGTCGAATATATTTTATATCCGCTTTTGAAAACTCAAAGACGGCTTTTGTCGGAATACAGACGACAAAAAACGTTTCGTCTGCTTTTATGAGTTGATATTCGATAACTTCGTCCGACGTGGTTTTATCAAAATAAGCGTTCATCTTTTTCTTTAGTTTCAAATAAAGAATAAAATAACATATTATAATGAAAACGACGAGAACCGATAGAGGCAGTCCGTAATATGTCAATGCTTCTTTGTCCACCAGCAATCCTATGATAATAAAATACACGGACAATGCAAAGAAGAATATTTCGGCAATCATAAGCGGTAAATATTCCGCAAAAGCGGCGTCCAATGCACGCCGATTAATATCGGATTTTTTTGACGAATATGTAATCATAGTTGCTCCGTTTTATTTGAGTTCTGTCATTTGCAAAACAAAACTTTTGTTTCGTTGAGTTTATAGTAGTAGCTTTCTTTGCAAAAACAGTTTATTAAGACGTCGATACAAATTCCCGTTGACATTTTTATAAGTAAGTCGCTTGTTTTCGTTACGGTTACTTTTTTAATATAACCGTCTTTCAAAAGGTCGGACACAGTCGGCATTTCGGAACTAGCCAAACTTTCTCCGTCAAAGAAAGGGCGGTTGTCTTTGCCTATCATCGTTTCCCAACCCGATAAGAACAATTTTTTGCCGTCGTGTATGCGGATAAGTGCCATATCCACCGATAGATGTGCGCCGTCGTCGAATACAAATTCAAAAACGCCGTCTCCGTCTTGTCTCAATGTAAAAGAGTTGATAGAGTGGTTTTTTAAATTGTAGAACTCGTTTTTATTCGGTACGACTATCATACGCCTCTCCTTTTTCGCAACGGAAGTCGTTGCCGTCAAAGAAAAACACAAATTCGTTATCTTTGTTTTTTATTCTCAAATATTCACCTTGCATTTTTACGTCAACGTAAGCGCAAAGCTTGATATTATTGTCAAAAACGATTGTCAAATCTCCAAAAGCGTTGAGCGTAGCGTTTTTGACGTGTTTGCCTTTCAAAACTTGCAACGTTTCGTCGATATGCTTTGCCAAAAGGTTTGATTTCTCGTTGATTTCCTCGCCTGTGTACTCGGATTTTATTTCTTGATAATCAGTCGTAAACGTTTCGTCGCAAGATGATAAAATCATTGCGCCGTTGTGAGTTATCCTCATAAAATTTGATATATAAAGCGACGTGTCGTTGTCAAATCGCAAGTGTATAAAATCAGGTTCGGCAAAACCGAAATAGTTTTGTTTCCTTAACAAACATACAGCTTGTCCGATTAGATTTTTTAGCACATTGTGTAAATGCATTTTATCTTTTTGGCTAATTATCATTTATCGTTCTCCTTATCGAAATACGTCGATGTCAGCCATTTTGCATATTTGTTTGCTTCTGTTTCAAGACTTCTGTCGGTTTGTTTTTCGTCTTGGTAAAAATACCATTGATAATAATGCGACAATTCGTGGACTATGGCAAACACGACGTATTCGTAATCGGCGTCGCCTGCAATGTATATTCGTGGCAATTTCGTACGGCTCAAATCTCCCGAGGCAAAGAAAATTCCTTGGCAGGTATAACCTTTTTTTGAGGACGGGAAATGCTTTTTGTTTTCGACAAACACATTGCATCTGACGGGGAAGAAGTATCTTTTTTTCAGCCACTCGAAAAACCGTGCGATTCTTGTCGATGTGTCTCGAGGAAGGCTTTTGTCAAAATAAACGTATAACCCGCAGGATTTGCTGTCTGCGTAGTGATTTTTATATTCAATATCTATCCATATCGAGTTTTTTGAATATGTCATACGTTTTTGTGCGGCTTATTTGTTGTCGGACTTGTCGGATTCGCCGTTTATTATTGCTCTTATTTTGTCTATATAATACGGTTGATTGTTGAAATATTTGCGCTCATAATGCTCAATCAGCAATCGAACGGTAATGATTTCAAGAATACTTGCAACAACGACGCCTATCATTAAATATAAATCTACCGAATCGTTTTTTACAACAAAATGCACGGTTATCAATGTGACGATTGAAACAATGCAAATTGAATACGCTATTATGCTGAAGATAAATGCAGGCAGATACGTTCCTTCGTTTGGCTGTTCCAAAGACGGACCCGACGCCGATTCGTTTTTGCGGTCCGACGGAAACCAAAGAGGGATTTTCTTTGTCTTGACTTTCTTTTTCATACTGTAATTCAATATTTTATCCATTATTTCTATCCAATGGAAAGATATTATCGTCCACAATAAGACAAAACTGCAACCTAACCAACAATATGGCATTAAAGTCAAAACCTCCATTAGCATTGCCGAGCGTACAAGCGTTTTTTTCCGACCGTATCGCTTATCGTACTATACGAACGTTATATGAAAATCGCGCTTTGTTGTGCCTTCGATTATGTTATAAACAAAAGTAGTCGATATGTCAATAGGGTATTGGCTCGGACGTTAATAAAAACGCCGCTTTCTTTAAGAGAAAACGGCGTTCGGTGTTCCCGACGGGAGTCGTAAGGACCGAAGTGACGAAATAGCGTAGCGTCAGCCACGGAAGTGGGGGCGGGTGCAAAGCACGTGCGCAATGCGCACAACTACCGCAAGAAAAACAAACACACCCCACCATAGGGTGTGATTGGTGTTCCCGGCGGGAGTCGAACCCACGGCCTTTCGCTTAGGAGGCGAACGCTCTATCCTGCTGAGCTACGGAAACGTTTTGCTTTGATATAATAACACAACGATTGCCAAAAATCAATTTTTGAATGTCATTTGGTCGATTGGAATTTGACATCCGCTTCGCGCGTATTGTATGGCGTTTCGCTATCGCTTATAAATAGTCGAGGGAATAGGTTGGTTTGTGGTACTCGCCTACGGCTCATACCAAATCAAGAAACTCGGCAGAGGTACTCTGTTATAGTTTCGTGGTACATACGCCTTCGGCTAGTTCCACTACACAAACTTCGGCACGCAAAG
>DLKM01000013.1:25484-25640 GCA_002478945.1 Christensenella sp. UBA7588 | reverse complement strand
ATATCCGTTTCAACGTTTGCGCAAGCGCAAGTTGAACAATCTATGGTATTTCGCTGACGTTCATACCAAATCAAGAAACTCTGCAGAGGTACTCTGTTATAGTTGTGTGGTACTTCGCCTAACGGCTCGTTCCACGGCACAAACTTCGGCACGCAA
>DLKM01000013.1:0-25468 GCA_002478945.1 Christensenella sp. UBA7588 | reverse complement strand
ATATCCGTTTCAACGTTTGCGTAAGCGCAAGTTGAACGGATATAAAAAACTGAGTGCACACTATGTATGCACTCAGCGAAGTTTGTGGTCGGAGTAACGGGACTTGAACCCATGGCCTCTTGACCCCCAGTCAAGCGCGCTACCAAACTGCGCTATACCCCGATAAATTTCATTAAGTTTGTTTTATAACTGTCCTTGTTCGACGGCGTGTCCTTATGTTTGGGAGCGCGCTCGCGCATTTCCGTCAGGTCTTGCGGTTTCGACACAATGTGACAAGTGATGTTGCGAGATACGGAACAATTCCATTTGCGGTCGTTGCTTATCGCAAACCAAACTGCGCTATACCCCGAAATAGTTGTTAAATTGTATCTTACTGCTCAAACAGCATAGGTATTGTAACTCAAAAAAACGGTTTTGACAAGTTACTTTCGCAAATATTGAAAAAAATATTGACGATTGCGTTTTTGTTTGTTCAAAACGCACAAAAAATAAAAAAGCCCCGACGCGTCGTCGGGGCAGTTTATATTGGCAATCAGTTTTCTTTTTGTGCGAGGTCGTCGATTTTTTCGACGAAAGAACAAAGCACGCCGAAAGTCTTTGCAAGGCAGTCCTCGTTTACGTCCTCTGCGACGTCGAGGCGAGTGTGATAATAACGGGGAAGATTGAAGTTCATTGCGGTTACGCACACGCTGTTAAAGCCGCCTTGAGTGAATGCCGCCGCATCGGTTGCTCCGAGAGCGACGCTACCTTTTTTGCACGTTGCGCCTTCGTCTTTGCAAGCGTCGAGCCAAAGTTCGGTCGCTTCGGTATCGCATTTTATAAAGCCGTTCATATCCTTGTAATTGACGAGCATATGGTCGTCCTCTCGAATCGTATCGATGCAAAGAACGGTCGTGGGGCAGTCTTTGAAATCGTCCTTGTGGGCTTTAACCCACGCTTTCGAGCCGCGCAAACCTGCTTCTTCGCCGCCTGCGCAGATGCATCCGACTTCGGTGTTTTCAAATTCGATGCCGTTGTCGTTGAGAGCCTTGAGGAATGCAATGCCCATTGCGCATCCCGTGAGGTTGTCCGTTGCGCCGTCCGAGATTATTCTCGGGTTGAACAATATATACATCAATATCCAGAAAGGCACGAATACGCCGCTGCAACAGAGCGCGATAAACAGAGCCTTGTCCGCAATCGGGGTGTAGATTGCGCCTTCCACGCAAGCGGCTACTGCGATTGCAAACAAATACAAAATTCCGATAATCGAAATAAGGAAGTGCGCTATAAACGCTTTTCCGCCGAGATAGTAGTTGAGCGTCCACTCGTATGCGGCGTCTGCGTGTCCGCATATAAGCACTCTGCGTTTCACTTCGCCTTGCGGCTTCTTTATGGCGGTCATATTGAGAGATTGACGTTTGGGGAACAAAAAGTCCACCACTTGGCGATAAAATACGAACTCAAGCACCATAAGAGCCATTGCCACGCATATAAGTCCTATCGAAAGCACGGGAATGAAGAACGCGCTGACGAATGCGCCGAGAATAAGCGTAACCGATATGTATATCCAGCCCATAAATGCAAGCGGATGCGCTTCGTAGGGTTGAGTCGTGACTTCGCTTGCGTAGGGTGCGACTTCCTCTGCCATATACTTTACGGCGTCGACCTCGCCTTTGCTTCCGCAGTCGCGCTTTCCGAAAGATTTAATCACTCGAGTGATAAAGTCGTGCATATATTTTGCACTTTGCGTTTTGTTGTCTTTTAAGGGCGTGAGTTTCATAATATTTCTCCTTATTCGGATATATCGATTATAAATAAATTATTTATACAAGTCAATACGCGCGCGAGCAAAACGCCTATTTGTTGAGCATATTTGCCATATCGTTATATGCTTTGGATATGCCTTCTATGATGTCGGGGTGCGAGAAGGTGTGATGATACACGATTGCGGTTTCGCGAATCATACTCAGATTTTCGATAGGAAGCGCAACGAGCGAGCCTTTGTTGATTTCCTTATAGCACGCACTCTTTGAAAGAATGGATACGCCTATATCTTTTTTTACGAGATTGCGAATCGTCGCAATGCTGTCGACCTCGATTGTTACGTCGAAGTTGTCGAGCGATTCTCCTATCGAGGAAAGCGCGTTTTCAAATTTTTCTCGAGTAGACGACGACGGAAGTCGCAAAATGAGATGCTGCTTTTTGAGTTCGGAAAGAGTGATTGCCGTCTTTTTGGCAAGCGGATTCCTCGGAGACGCCATACACAGCAACATATCCGTGTCGATAACCATAAAATTGAATGACGGATTGGTGGGTTTTTCCTCGATAATGGCAACGTCTATTTCAAAATTTTCCAACATATCATAAAGATTTTTTATGTTGTCAGTAATTAAAGTTATGCTGACGTTATCGTCTCCGAGTGCCATTTTGGACAACGCTTCCACCATAAAGCCGCTTTCTTGAGTATGTGTAATGCCGATACGAATTTTGTTGATGTTGTATTTGGCGTTTTTGATTTTTTCTTGCATTTTTTCGGCAAGCGCTTTCATTCTGCGCGCGTACAAAAGCGCGATTTCCCCTTCGGGAGAGAGTACCAGTTCCCCCTTTTTTCTCAAAAACAGAGTGGTGTGCAACTCCTCCTCCAACTTTTTGATATGTTGGCTTACCGCAGGTTGCGTAAGAGACAAAATCTCTCCCGCTTTTGTAAAATTCTTCGTTTCGCAAACCGTTATCAGGGTGTCGAGTCTGTCGTCGAGCAAAGACATAATTTCCTCCTGTTATTACGAATATTTATCAATGTATAAATACTCATAATTTGACTTTATGTTGACAAAATCATAACATACCGGTGTGAGTTTGGCAAGCCCGATTCGCAATATTGGCAGAAAAGCAGAGGTAGAAAAGTGCTGTTGCAAAATTTTTCAAGCGTGTCACAGGTAATAATATCCGTCGCGATTATGTTGATTGCGGGATATGTAATGTCGCGTTTGACAAAAAAAATGAAACTCCCCAACGTAACGGGATATATCATTGCGGGCATATTGATAGGTCCGTATTGCATCGACGTTATTCCTACGAAAGTCGTGGAAGGAATGAGTTTTCTTGCGGACATCGCGCTTGCTTTTATCGCTTTCAGCACGGGAGAGTTTTTCAAGTTGTCGACTCTCAAAAAGAACGGCGGAAAAAACGTGGTCATCACGGTGTTCGAAGCGTTGCTGGCTTCTATAGTCGTGTTTTTGATTATGTATTTCGCACTCGGACTCAGTTTGCCGTTTTCAATCGTACTCGGCGCGCTTGCCGCGGCAACGGCTCCCGCATCCACTATGATGACGATAAGACAGACGGGCGCAAAGGGAGATTTCGTAAATACGCTTCTTCAGGTCGTTGCTCTCGACGACGTTGTGGGACTCGTTGCGTTTTCCGTGGCTATCGCGGTTGCCACGGCGTCGCTTGCAGGCACGGTTACGGTGGGCAACGTGTTGCTGCCGATTGTTTACAATATCGTTGCGTTCGTGCTTGGCGGATTGCTCGGATTCTTGCTCAAATTGCTTATATCCAAGCGTTCTACGGACAATCGACTTATCATTGCGGTTGCGACGATATTCGGATTCTGCGGAATATGCTCTTTTATGGACGTGTCCCCGTTGCTCGGTTGTATGGCTATGGGTACGGTGTATATGAATACCGCCAAAGACGAAAAACTTTTCAAACAACTCAACTATTTTTCGCCGCCGATACTGTTGTTGTTCTTCGTTCGCTCGGGCGTAAATTTCAAGCTCGACGCACTCGTCAGCAGCGGACAGTCGGTCGGCGGAGTGTCTTTGCTCGTCATCGGTATCGTGTATTTCTTTGTAAGAATCGTGGGTAAGTACGGCGGCTCGTTCCTCGGATGCCTCATTGTCAAAAAGGACAAAAAAGTACGCAACTATCTCGGACTCGCGCTCATACCGCAGGCAGGCGTGGCAATCGGCCTTGCGACGCTTGCGTCCCGAACCATAGGCGGAGACACGGGCAGCGCTCTCGAAACGATAATTCTTGCATCGAGCGTACTGTACGAATTGATAGGCCCTGCGTGTGCGAAACTTGCGCTGTATTTATCAAAGTCCTATTCCAACGATATAAACGTGGTCGTGCCGGACGAGCAAGTTGAGCAGGTCGAACAAAAGAACGACGTCGAAGTGCTTATCGACAAGATAAATCATATCAGGCAGACTTTGCCACCGCCCGAACCCGTGCAAGAGGAAGAAAAGGCGTTTGACGAAGCGGCCGAAGAATACTATGTGTTAAATCTGAATACCAGACAGCGTATAAAGAGATAGGAGGTTCAAAATGAATTATATTGACCCGCTTGCAAAAGCGATGGGAGAATGGTCGTATACCGTAACGGTATATTCCATATTGTTGAGAGTGGTGGTACCCGTACTGTTTGCGTTTTACGTCGGATGCGAAAGGTCGACGAAAGGACACACCGCAGGTTTGAAAACGTTTATTTTGCTCTCGCTTTCGTCAACGGCGTGTATGCTTATCGACGCGAGTTTCGGGCTTAAAGTACCCGTATGCTCCGTCGGCGCGATAATCGGTACGGCAATGCTCGGCGGCAACTCCATACTGTTCGGCGCAAAGAATCAGATTAAAGGGCTTACCACTTCGGCGTGGCTCTGGTCGTGCAGTATATTCGGACTCGTTTCCGGCGCGGGATTGTATACGATAGTGCTTGCGTTGTTGGTGGTTTACGTTGTGATATTGCAAGCGTTTCCCGCTCTTGAAAAGCAACTCAAACAACGCTCCAACCATTTTGAAATACATCTCGAGTTGCTCTCTAAAAACGATTTGCAGTCGTTTATGTCCACGCTTCGACAACTCGGTATGCGCATAGACGATGTGGAACTCAACTCGGCGTTTATCAACTCGGGACTCAGCGTGTATTCATTGAGACTCTCCATCGAAAGCAAGGAACTCAAGAAGTACAAAACGCACGACGAGATAATCGAAGCACTCAGAAACATCGAGTATATCCATTATATAGAAGAAATAAAATGATTTGATTTTGGGAGGTCGGGAGGGAGACGGCGACGGCTTGCAGGAGCAAGCCGTTGCCACACAAGAATTCGATATTTCAAAGTCAAAACATAACGCGATAAAAATATAAACTCTCGCAGAAGCGAGAGTTTATTTGTATATTTCCGTTAAATAAAAGCCGTGTCGTGTGAAAAACGAACATTAAGGTTTGCGGAGTTTTCCGTCTATGCCTTTGATGAGGAAGCACTTGCCGACGAGCGAATCGATTTTTGCGCAACCGAAAACTCGGCTGTCGTCGGAGTGGTTGCGATTGTCTCCCATACAGAACATATACCCTTCGGGAACGACGAAATCCATATCTTCGCAATACCAGTTTTTTTCGTTTATATAAGGCTCGTCGAGAACCTGTCCGTTGAGATACACGACGCCTCCGCTGATGCGAATGCTGTCTCCCTCAAGTCCGATAACGCGCTTGACGAGCGAGATATAATTGCCGTTAGAGTCTTTTATCCAGTCCGGAGTGAACACGACTATGTCGCCGTGTTTGAGCGTTGCTTTTTTGTTGAGATAAAGCACTTCTCCGTTGGTACGTTCTTTTTCGCTGTCGCCCTCTTTAACGGCACCGTTTCCGCCGTCGAGAGTGGGGTACATCGATATTCCGTCCACGATAAAGGACGAGAAAACGTATTTTTTGAGAAGCAACGCGCTCATAACCGCAAGCACGACAACCAAAAGAACGCATATTACCGCAACGATAATGCGTTTCGGTTGAGGTTTCGTCGGCAACGTTGCCGTCAGTTCGGTTTGTGGAGAGTCTTGCATATCAAAGTATATTTTTTCTTTTGCGAATTATTTTCAAATCCACAAAAAATTATTGAAAATCGCGCCGTTTACGTCTTTGATTTCAATCGCTTTTGCGGTGTTGAACGCAGAGAGCGTTCTGCCTTCGTCGCTCTTGAAGTCGGAACTTTCAAAGAGCAGTTTTTGCCAAAATTCTCCGCCACTCAGTTGCGTGTGTGCGGTGTAGCGTTTGAGGTCGGGATAAGACAGTACCGAGACTTCCAACTTGCGCTTTTCGGGAGAGTATGCGTCGAGGTGCAACGACGCGGAGCGGGGGAGAGATTTCATCTCGTGTATACTGCGGCAAAGCGACAGGCTTCCCACGCCCAAAGAAATTCCTTTTATTCCGAAAGGGCCTTCGGCGTTTTTGAGGGAATTGTCGTCAAGCAACGGAGAGGGCGTTTTTGCGCAGAACGTGCCTATGCCCATACTTCCGTCGTAGATTATGCTTGAATTGCGCGTTGCCGAATCGGTTGCGACGACGTCGTGTTTGGAGGGGATAATCTCCGATACCTTTGTGGAAACGACTTCTCCGTCGTCGTATGCAAAAGTCGCGTAAGCCACTATCAATTCGTCCTCGTCGTATACGGGTACGTCGCAAACGTATTCTCCCTCGCCGACTTTTTGAGTGAGTTGATATACCGACCAGAATCTCTCCTTGGAGATAGGCTCGCCGTAGCTTATGTAAATGCGACGGGATTCCGCGTCTTTGGTTGCGTTTACTCTTGCATACAGTCTGTCGTCGATGACGTCAAAGTGGACGGACAATTCGATTTGCGCTTTGTCGTTGTCGGAGGCAAGGTTTTTGCGCAGCCATTCGAGGCACGCGATACCCGTAGACCTCGTAATCTGTTGACCGCAAGAGTCGGAGATGATGAGTTGCTTATTTTTCGATTTTACCAAATCGAGCATATCTCCGATGCGGTCTACGTCGCAAAAGAGCGAATCTTTAACGGCAACCGCAAGAACGGGGCAGGATATGAACATAGCGTAAGTTTCCGCGCCGACGCCCGTCGAGTATGCAAGTTGATTGTCTCCCGACGGAATATCTTTTCCCGAAAATTTCGGGCTGTTGCTTGCCCAGCGATAGCCGCCTCCGTTTGCCGCGACGAGTGCGCGGACTCTGTTGTCCGTGCCTGCGACGAGCCACGAAAGTTGCGCGCCTACGCCGTAGCCGAGAACGCCTATTCTGTCTGCCTGAACTATGCTTTGTTCCTCGAGCAAACTTATCGCTCTGCGCGCGATTTTGCTCCATACGAACCAAGGAGTGCGGCGCGCGCCTTCCTGTATGTCGTCAAGATGTTCTTTGCAAGAAGGATATGCGGCAAAACTTGCGTCCGAAGAAAAAGACGTGTGGGTATTGTCAAGCACCCCGCAATAATCGAGTATGCAGGCAACGAAGCCTTCCTCCACGAGAGAGGCAACGGCTTTGCCCGAATAAGGGTTGTCAAAAGACGGCAGTATCAAGAGAGCAGGACGTTTGTCTTGCCAGCGGGCGTCGTAAAAAATCTTGCAGAACACGCGAATGCGCCCCTCTTTTGAGGAGTCCGCCGTGAAAATCTGTTGAGAACAGACGATGTTATCTTGCGTTTGTGCCGAGATTATTGATGCTTCCAAAGGTGCTTTGTGCGCATCGAATCCCTCCCACACTTCGGTGGGCGTCATAAATTTGATTTCCATACGCAATATTATAACTCAAAAGCATTGCAATGTAAAGAAATAAAATATCGCTCAACGCCGAGTGCGGAGAAGCGACGCTTTCAGCGTCGGGTATGTATCGGAGAGCGTACGCCTTGCCAGAAAGACCTTCGTCGTACGCTTTTTTCATTTTTTCCATAGTTTCGTCGTCGGGAAGTAAACAGTCCATATATGCCTCCGATTTACTATATGAGAATTTGCAAAGGCAAGGTGCGTTATCCCGTTTCTTTGACTTTTATTTTGACGTTTGCTTCAAACGAAAGAGTATCGAGACAATCGTCCTCGAGAGTGCGTCCGACCGACTGATAGGCTTTTGCCTGAAGATTGAGATAGTCGATGTTTTCTTCTTTTGACTTTTCGAAAAGATAAACAAACTTGTTTTCGATGTCTTTTGCCAGTTTGTCCGCGTATTCTTTTACGATTCCGTCCGCACTCGAAAGCACTTTGTCCGTGACTACGTTCTGCACGTCGCTCAAATCCACGGACAATTCGACTTTTGCGACGAGATTTCGTCCGTTTGCTTTGAGTTTCACGTCTTTTTTGAGTATTTTGAATTCCATCGAACCGCCGTTTTCGTCGGTGTAATTAAGCGTGCCGGTCACGTCTTTTGCGAGGTAAAAAGCAAGCACTTCGGCATACTCTTTTTCGATTATCGCAAATTTGTCGTGATTGAAAACGAGCGCGTCTCCGATAATCAATTCATAGGAGTCTTTATCGTCTCCCTGCTGACTTATGGGAGGCGCTTCCAGTTTGTTTATGCGGATATACGGTATTGCGTTGGCTTCGCTTTTTGAAAGCGAACGAGCAAGAAAGTCTTTTGAAGTCGTGCGAATCATACCGTCCGAGCCTTCCTCGTTTACGAGTGCCTGTTGCAAAAAGAATGGCGCGCTGAGCGTCGTTCCGACTCGCAATCCCAACAACTTTTCGGGCGGTTCGGGGCAGGATACGAGTATGGTTTGCTCGGGCAGGGCGTACATTCCCGTAAGCGGATATATGAGTTGCAAGTGATCGAGTTTTAAGGCGGATTCCGACATAACGACCACATTACAATGCGCAAGCGATATGATTAACCCCATTTTGCGTGAAATGGCGTCCATTGCGCCCGCTATCGTGTTGCCCGTTGCGGAGTAGGTGTTAAACGTCGTTTCGGACGTGTCTCCGCTTGACGAACCGACAAGAACGCATTGTGCGGTCACGTTGAATATCGACGAGCTTTCGTCATAATCGATGCCTATTCCGAGGACGACTGCGGACTTTGACAAAGACGGGGTTTCCACCGTTCTTCCGAATATAATCAGTATGATTGCGATGAGCGCAAAGACAAACCATTTCGTGCGAGCAAGATAGGAGGGCAGAGTTTTCTTTTTCATCGGTTACCCTCCGTTACGCCGTTTTGCGCCGTCACGTCGTTTTCGTCGTCCACGCATAATTCTCCGTCGCCGAGGCTGTCGGGTTCGGACGGAGTCGCCGTGCTACGAGGGCTGTATTCTTCGTCGAGACAGGTATATAAAGACGGCATTTTTTTCTTGCGAACAATCGCGCAGATAAGCATTATTACGGGTATGGCCAGCGACGCCGCCGAGAGCGCGTAGCCGAATTTCCCGAGCGCGAAATCCGTAACCGATTGCGTTGACGTGACGAATATCGATGTTGCGAGTATTGACGCAGGACACAGAATTTTAGACGGCACGGCGGTGCCGAACGCGCGCATACAGGCGTTGTTTGCGCCGTCGTACAGAAAAGATACCGAAAACACCGACATTGCGAGAATGACGAACAGATTTGTCCATTCCATTCTGCCGATTTCCAACGAGAGTTGGTTGAATCCTGCGATATGAATCAGCAAATCTGACACCGTTTTCAGCGCGTTGCCGTATATTGCGATTCCGAGCAGAACTATGATATTTGCAAGAGTCCAAGTGCTTGCAATGCTCGTCGTGATATACGGAAAGCGTTTGTTGCGAATGCGTATAAATACGAAAGGCAGCAAATCTCCGAGCCATAGTCCGAATCGGGGAAGATTGCCGAAAAATTCCGCAGGGCTTACCGAAAAGACGGGTAAATTGCGACCTACGTCGAGTTCGGTGTCCAAAAAAGCGAGATTCAGCACGATAACAGCAAAAAACAGCGGAGCAAACAACTCGCAGGAGCGAGCAATCGAGCGAGTGCCTTTCGCGCCGAGATAAACGATGGGAACTATCAGCAAAACGTATATGAATACGGGTTGCGCTCCCGTAAACAATTCGTGAGTGAGATAGGAGGCGCAATAGCAAAAGTAAAAAGTGCATTTCGCAATTAAAAGCAAACTTGCAAGCGCGCAACACGCCTTGTACGTCGGCGACGGCAACGACGTTAAAAGAGAATCTCCGCTCATACGCGAGAAAGCAAATATCATAATCGCGCACAGCAGTTCCAAAAACGAGAACGATAAAAACACCCACAGCGTTGACGAGCCGTAGTAATCCGAAATCATACCCGGGGCGGCGGACAGCTTGAAAGCCACGCCGACCATAAATACGATGCTTGCCGCCTGACTGTTGTACATCGTGCCGAGCGGAAGATTTTTTCTCAATCCGTGTTTTACGGTTATATTTTGCTCCATTTTATCCTCGATTAAGACTTTCTTATACGTCTGCGATTAGCGGTGGGAATAGAGTACGGTCGCAATTCCATAGACGACGAGTTGGCTTTCATAACGCCGTCTTGCAGGTCGGGAACGATGCGCGGCGCGTACGGGGCAAGGTACGGCGTGCCGAAATTGTCGAGGCTTGCAAGGTACGCGATTATAATCAGCGTGAGCATAATCATACCCACGAAGCCCGTTACCGCGCTTACGCAGAGAAACAGGAATCTCAATATCGACATCGGACCGACTTGGTCGGGAACGCAGAATATGCCTATTGCCGACAACGCTACGACGAGTACGCTCGGGGAGGAGATAAGCCCTGCCTTTACCGCCGTGTCGCCGAGTACTATTGCGCCTACTACGGACAAGGAAATTCCGAAGTATCTCGGCATTCGAATAGACGCCTGATTCAGCACTTCGAAAAGAGTCATCACGAGCAGCATTTCGATTGCGGGCGGAAACGGAATGTTGTTGGTTGCCGCCATAAGCGTCATCAAAAATTTGACGGGTAACAGTTGAAAATGATAAGTCTGCAAAGCAACGTACGCCCCCGGTAACAGTACAGTAAGCAACGCTCCGAGCAGTCTGAACATTCTCGTCATCGTCGCGCGCCAGTCTCCCGAATAATAGTCGTATCCGTCTTGAACGTCCTCGAAAATCAGATAGGGCAAAGTTACTACTATCGGAGAGCCGTCAACGATTATAGCAATTCTGCCTTCGAGCAGTTTTGCGCTTGCCACGTCGGGTTTTTCCGTCGTGCCTGCCTGCAGAAAGAACGAGTTTTTTCTCGTTTGCAAAAAAGACAGAACGTACGCGCTGTCCACAACTCCGTCAACGTCGATTCGATTGATTTTTTCGGCAAGTTTATTTACGATTGCGTCGTCGGCGATTCCTCTGACGTACATAAGCGCGACGGTCGTCGACGAGTAGCGTCCGACTTGAAACGTTTTGGTAACGAGGTCGGGAGATTTTATGCGTCGTCTAATCAAAGAGATGTTGGTTTTTATCTCCTCGATAAAACCTTCGCGAGGTCCTTTCATAACGCTTGCGGTAGGCGGTTCTCCAATCGCTCTCGCACTCGGTTTTCTCAATGAAAAAACGTAGGCGTCCGATTCTCCTTCAATAAAAAACGCAATGTCGCAACAAGCGATTTTCCCCGGGGTTTCTATCATGGGAACGACATCTATTTCGTCGGCGTAAGCAACCTTGTTCTGCAAACTTTTTAGGTAGGGTTTTTCAAAATCTTCGGCGTTTTTCAGCGGACGTACGACGTCTTGTTCAAAAAGTATTTTGTCGATGTTGCCGTCGATGTAGGCAAAGAGACATTTTTTGTCTCCAACGTAAAGACGGCGACATTTGAAATCGTCGCTTTGAGAAAAAGTAGTTTTGAGTCGCTTTTCCAATTCGTCTATATTCACAATCGCATTTTTGCCAAAAAGAAAGTTTTATAAGCTGTTTTCAATATATAAAATGCTCTTTCGTGCAATTTCGACACAAAAGGAAAAGATGCGACGAGTTTAAGAAACCGTAGTTATACAAAACGTTATTGCCACTTGATTGTCGGAAAAGACAAATTGTAAACAATTTAATATTGACATCGATATAGTATGTTTGATAAAATATTCGTATAGCCGAAAACGGCGAAACAGGAGAGCTTTATGGACGAAAACGTCAAGGAAATCAGCGAAGTGCAAACGTCTGTCAAAGACGAACTCGCAGACGAGCAGAACGCCGCGGTAGGCATACTTGCCGAATACAGCGCGAAGTACGCCGAAAAGCAGGCAAAAAAAGAAAAACGCAAGGGCGTTATGCAGTTTATCAAGTACGCACTTTGCGCGGCAAGCGCAGGCATCATACAGCTTGTCGTTTTTACGATATTGCACAACGTTATTCCCGACGACGGAAAGACTATAAATTTCATACAGCCGACGGCAATCAATACGTTCGTCGCTACGACGGTGGCTCTTTGCGCGTCTATTCTTTGGAATTTCACACTCAACCGCAAATTCACGTTTAAGGACGCGAGCAACGTTCCCAAGGCAATGGTTTTGGCGTTCTTGTTCTACGTTCCGTTCTATCCTTTCCAAACGTGGTACGTCTGCACGATTGAGCCGTTGCTTTCCGCAAAAATCAACGCCTCTCTTGCGGGCATAATCGCAGAGGGAACCGTAATGATTATCAACTTTGCGCTTGAATTTATGTGGCAGAAATTCGTCGTGTTCAGAAAGCCCAAAGTTAAAGAGGAAGAAAAAACGGAAGGCGACGTCGCAACCGACGAGAACACGGTCGAAAATTCAAACGACCAAAACGCACAGGACAAATAATAAATGCAAAAAGCGTATAAAAGGACGGCAAAAACGCCGTCTTTTTTATATGGAAAACTAAGTGCGATAGGGAACTGAAAATCTAGCGAAAAAAAGAAAGACACGCAAAATTGCGTGTCTTTCGTAAAAGCACTAAAAACTTAAAAACTTGCAAAACGAATGAATAACGCGAAAGCATCCCGAGGACGGTAACCCTAATTTACTGAGGAGTACAAACAACGAGCGAAGCGAGCATCAAGCAAACGATATAGCGAAACTGTGGCAGGAGTTTTTTGTCCTTATTTACACCAAACAGACAATCTTGCAAAACTGCGGAAAGATAAGTTATTCTTGCCTGAATTGATAGCAAAGATTGGCTGTACGGTAGTAGTTGCGATAACAAATGCGGTTTATGGCAACAAATGTTTTGTTGCCATTACCGCAATGCCGTTTGAGCAACTGGTTGCGCGATAGAGAACTGAAAATCTAGCGAAAAAAAGAAAGACACGCAAAGTTGCGTGTCTTTCTTAAAAACACTAAAAACTTAAAAACTTGCAAAACGGATGAATAACGCGAAAGCACCCCGAGGACGGCAACCCTAATTTACTAATCGTAAATGAGTTGTCGTACTCGGGGCGCTGACAAAGTTAGTCGCCGTTTTGCAAGTTTTTAATTGATGCCTTGTGCAAGCATTGCTTCATACACCTTCTTGAAACCTGCAAGGTTTGCGCCTTTGACGAGGTTGTAATCGAGGCCGTATGCGTCGAGGGCGTCGCAGATTTGGTTGTGGATGCCTTTCATAATTTGTTTGAGTTTTGCATCGACTTCTTCTGCCGTCCAAGAGAGACGTTCGCTGTTTTGAGACATTTCGAGACCGCTCGTTGCTACGCCGCCTGCGTTGACCGCTTTGGAGGGAGTGACAAGCACGCCGTGAGATTGCAAGTATGCGATTGCCTCGTTGGTGGTGGGCATATTTGCAACTTCGTTGAGTACGGGAACTCCGAGTTTAACCATAGCTTCGGCATCCTCGAGGAGAATTTCGTTTTGTCTTGCGCACGGCATATAGATGTCTGCTTTGACGTTGCCCCAAGGTTTCTTGCCTGCGACGAATTCGCAACCGAATTTATCCGAGTAGTCTTGCACTCTGTTGCGGTTGGAAGCGCGCATTTCGAGCATATAATCGATTTTTTCTCCGCTTACGCCGTCCGGGTCGTAGATATAGCCGTCGGGACCGGAGAGGGTAACGACTTTGCCGCCGAGTTCGCTGATTTTTGCGGCTGCGCCCCAAGCGACGTTGCCGAAACCGCTGAGGCAGAACGTTTTGCCTTTGAGTTGTTCGCCTTCGTGTTTAAGCACTTCGTCGAGGAAGTACGTTGCGCCGTAACCTGTTGCTTCGGGGCGGATAAGAGAGCCGCCGTAGCTCAAGCCTTTGCCCGTAAGAACGCCGTTTTCGTAAGAACCGACGATTTTCTTATATTGACCGAACAGATAGCCGATTTCTCTGCCGCCGACACCCATATCGCCTGCGGGAACGTCCATACTGGGACCGATATGACGATAAAGTTCGTTCATAAACGATTGACAGAAACGCATAATTTCCGCATCGCTCTTGCCTGTGGGGTCGAAGTCTGCGCCGCCTTTTGCACCGCCCATCGGAAGGGAGGTAAGGGAGTTTTTGAAAGTTTGTTCAAATCCGAGGAACTTCATTGCGTCGAGGTTGACGTCTTTTTGGAAACGCAAGCCGCCCTTGTACGGTCCGATTGCGTTGTTGAACTGGACGCGGAAGCCGCGATTGACGTGATAAACGCCGTTGTCGTCCATCCAAGGGACACGGAATATGATTTGTCTGTCAGGCTCGACCATACGCTCGAGAATGACGTTTTTTCTCATTGTTTCTTCGTGTTGCTCGACAGCCGGAGCAAGAGAAGTAAGAACTTCTTTGACTGTTTGCATAAACTGGGGTTGTCCCGGGTTTTTCAATTCGGTCTGTTCGATGACTTCGCTGATATATGACATATTTTCCTCCTGAATAAGGCTTTTGCCCTTGTGTTTTAATAATATACTTTGATACGGTTAAAAGCAATATCAAAATCAAAAACTATCCGAACGAATTTCAAGATTAAATGCCGAAAACGAATTATATGCACACAAATAGCGATGATTGTATTGATAATACCGAAATGAATTAATAATTGAGGCGGACTCTGTCCACGCCTGAACGGAATACGAAATATATCGCAAAAATCCACGTCAAAAATCCACATATTTGCACGGAAGCGGAAGCGACCACAACTTGTAGTGTCGAGAAAAAATTGTAAAAATCGTATTGAAATATATTTTTTGTTATGATAAGATAAAGAAGTAATATTATATTTATGTGCGCACGCTATACACGCAAGCGCACGCAAAAAAGTTAAGGAGAATATTATGAGCCAAAATCAACAGTACCAAAAGGTCAAGCTGTATCGCGTACTCAAAGTGGTTTTCTATATGCTTGGTCTTCCGCTGTTTCTGGTTGCCGTGTGCTTCACGACAGTCAAATTTCTCGGTCACGACCCCTTTATGGGCGGGAAAACGGTTACCGATTCGCTTGGATTCTTTATGCAAGCGGAGCAGTATATAACCGCGCCCGCACTTTACGGAGTTTGGATTGCGTTTGCGCTTTGGGCGTTTATTTCCATAGTGCATATCATTCTCAGCAAAACCGTCAAGAACAGACGAGTGAGAATGTTTGCCGTGGTTGCGACGTGTCTGGTGGTTATGCTTTTGTCGGGAATCGTTATGGACGTCGTTTTTGAAAAACAGATTTCCGAACTTTCCGCAACCGTCAACGAGTTGTACGGCGACGGCGTAACCGTTGCGGATTACAAAACGCAACTTTCCTATTATCGCACGCTTTCTTCAAACGCGGCGGCAAAGAGCGAAACGTACAAACTTATCGACCAAGTCGATATGATTAAAAAAATCTACAACGTCGGAATGATTGGTCAGGACAAGGGCGGCGTCGCGGGCAATATTTCCAACAAACCCGTAACGTACGGCTACGTTATCGACGACGAAGGCAATGTCGGTGTGGACATCAGTTTCGCAAAAGGCGATGACGGCTCCGTAAAAGTCAACGCCGATAGCAGTAATAACATTCCTTCCGGCGACGGCAATATTACCGACATCGAACGCAATCAGGTTATCGAGCTTAAACCTATCGACGGCAAACTCGTAATCAACGGCGTGACTTATTCCAACTATTGGTATAAAGAAAAGAGTTACAAAACCGTTCAATACGATTCCGAAAAAGGCGAATGGGTCACGGTAACTGCCGATAAGAAGAAAAACGACCAATTCGTTTACGTTTGGTATTCCAAAGATTTGATGCCTACCGGCACCGTATACGTTGACGCAAACGGCAAGGAACTTCCCGCAGGCGCGGCAGGCGGCACGGTCAGCAAAATCAACGCAACGAGCGGCGTTTACGGCGATGCGACTTACAATCCCAACGGTTTGATTTCCGACGGTTGGGTGTTCAGCCTCGACAATATTCTCAATATTCTCGCAGATTATTATGAAGGCAAAGCCGTTATCGACAATAAAGACTACTCGGCCGATGTTTCGATGTACGTCAAAAACGCAATCGCGGACCGCGAAGATTATTATCAAAATCAAGCGTCTCCGAGAGAGAAGGCGTATTACAATCAAGAAATCGTGTTTGCGGACAGATTCTCCATCACTCAAGGCAGATTGGATTATCTCGTAGCGCAAGTCGGCGCATTGCTCGGAAACAACCAACTCTTTGACTTTTTGCTTGAAAAGAAAGACGGCGGAGACTACGGCGCTATAGACGTTGTCGACAATATCCCCGGTCTTTCGGCTATTAAAATTAAAGGTCAGTCGATTGGCGAAATTCTCAGACCTATTCTTACAAAACTCGAAAACGGTTACAGCCTCAAAGAGATGTTGGGCAAAGACGACGAAGGATTCGAGACGATTGCAGGTTATATCCGCGCGGCGGCGGGACTTCCCGAAGATTATGAAATTTACGACGCATATCTCGTAGTCGCATACAAGACAGAAGTGCTTGGCGAAAAGAAAGACCATCTTTACGTCGCACTCGTCAGAGACGACGGCTTCGACGCGATGGGAACTAATCCCGCAAAAGCGTCCGAGGGCGGAGACGTGCTGCTTGACATCGACTTCGACAACACTTTGCTCGGCACGGTTGACGGCAACGACCAATATGCGTTTGACCTTGACAACCTCTCGTTGTTCCTTAATACCGCAATCGAAGGTTTGCTCGACAAATTCGGCGTGGATTTGTACAACATTCTCGTTACGAACACGATAGGCAAAGTCGTCGGAGGATTGATTGTAAAGGACCTCGAAGTAAACGGCGAGACCGTTAAAGGACTTTCTATCTCCGGTATCGATATTCCGCTTTTCAAAGAAGCAACAAAGAATGTAAACGGAAACAATAAAACTTATTATAAGCCGATAATCGACATTTCCGCAATCCTCGTCAACGTATTGAAAGGATTGTACAGCTATCAATCTCCGTATATCAAACCGTTCTGGGAGTTTATCGAAATACAAGATAACGACTATGTTGCCACTTCGGTTCAAAAATACTACAGAGCGCAATACGAGGCGGAAACCTACGGTCCGATGATTGGCTCCACGCTTATCGGCGACAAGTTGGGTACGGGCGTGTTTTCTTCCGACTTCGGTCTTGCCGACCTTAACGCGGTAAGACAACTTCAAGTCGATTTGTCCTACAAGCCGAAAATGTATCCGTTGTTCTCCTTGAGAGATATGTTGATGTTCTTCACGGGTTTGGTTGTGTTCTTCTATTTCCTCAGCTTCGTGTGCGCGGAAAAAGAATACGAGTACGCAACAGGCAACGCCGTGGTCGAACCTCGCAAAAAACGCAATAAAAAGAAAGGTAAAAACGCCATAGAAACCGACGAGGTCACACAGAACGTTGTGCAAGACGAAATCGCAACCGCTCCCGAGACCGAGGAGGATACCGCCTTACCTCAAGACGAAAATACGCAAAAGGAGGTAGAATAATATGAGCGACAAGAATCTTGCAATCTTTGAAAACGAAGAAACGACCGCTTTGAATCAAGACGAACAAACCGTTGAAACGGAGCAAGTCGCAGACGCAGAGCAATCTGTCGAAAACGAACAGCCCGTCGAGAACACGAAAAAGAAACTCGACAAAGCGTTCCCGATAAGCAAACGCACCAAAGGCGACCAATCCAAGACTTCGGTTATGTATTCCGTCTCCTCCGTAGTGCTTTATGTGTTGGCGTATTTGCCTATCCTTATCGTATCCCTCGTGCTTGCGATAAAGTGCTACAAACTCGTGCCGTATTATTCCTTCTGGCCGTTCGTCGGCGTTATAATAGCGGGACTTTTCGGCTTAATCTTTATGACGATAACGCTTATCGTAGCAAGGAAGAACACAAAGAGAAGCATCAGGTCTCAAACGGTGCGTACTCTTATCGCTTTCGTTTGCCTTACTTGCGTGTTCGGACTTATCCTTACCTATGTGTTCCCCGACGTCATTGCAAAGGCTACGCAAAACACTCTTTATTGCGAAGATTTGTATTATAACGGCGCGTCTCAAGCAGAGCATAACGCAAAACTCGAAAGAGACTTCTTTATGTACAACGTTCTCAACGGCAACCTCAACGAGTTTGGCGTCAACGAGAGTACGGGTGCGTTGGAAATAACGGAACACGGCGATTTCACTTACAGCAACCTTGTCAAGCATCCCAACGGAACCACAAAAGGTTTCCAAAACGAAGATATAAAGAATTTCGTTGAGGTCTGGGAAGCGTACAAAACTGTCGAAAATCTCGACGCGGCAATCGCTATGATTAAGGAAAGCGAGCCGAGAAGGGCGGAATTGTATGAGTTTATCTACAAATATTACGTCCTCAACGACTATGATTACTCCTTCAAAAACGATATAACGAGACGTGCGGTAGGTCTTGCCGTTACGGATTATATCTACAAATACTTCAACACCGCAAAAGGCGGATACGAAGGTTTGCTCAAAGAAGGCTTCAACAATCCGAGAGTGAAGAAGTTGTTTATCGACAACTACAACAGCTTCAACCAAGACGGTTATCTCGCGTTTGACGACCCGCTTCTCCTCTATGCACAAGTTGGCGGCACTTATACGAGTCGTATGACTATCCCCGTAGTATTGCGCCTTATCCTCAACAAGGGTTGGACTTACACTCAACCCGGTGTCGGCGAGGACGGCAAGTATTATTACGGCGAGGACGGAAACTTCCTCTATCAGTTGTATGACAAAGAACTTGTGGACGCATTCGTCGCAGCGGGCGGAGAGTTTACCTACGAGGGCAAAATGGTCGACCAGAACAACAACGAAGTTACCGTTAAATACGGCTTCAACGAGGACGGTTGGATGATGTTTGAAAACGGCTACACGAGACGTCCAATCAACTGGCTCGTTCTCGATATGCTCGGCGACCCGATGCAAATTGCCAATTTAAACGACTCCACCGTAGATTTGGTACTCACCGTGCTTAATAAGGTTGAAGGACTTTTGGATTCCGCAGGCGGTCTCATCCAAGACGACCTCGCAGACGTTATTAAGGCGGCAACGAACGGCTCGTCTTTGAGCATCGGCTTGTGCGTCAACGACAACAACGCGCTCGAAGTCAATCTCTACTCGATGAACGCTCCTTACGGTATGCTCGGCTATATGCAGGCAACGTGGGTTGACAGCGACAACTTGCTTATGGCTGTTATCAACGTCGTGTCCTTGCGTAACTGGTTCTGCGTACTCGGCGCAGTCGGCGTGCTTATGATTATTGCGGCAGGCGTGTGCAGAGATATGGGCGCAAAGACTCGTAAGAGAACTGAAGATTCTCGCGACCGTATCATCCTCTCTCAAACGATAGGAGAAGGCACCGACGAAGCGAATAGCGACGACGTAACCGACGACATAACAGACGATATAATCAACATTTCCGCAGACGAGGTTGCCGAACAAGATACGGTACCCGTCAACTGAATCTAATCTTAACGATAAAAAAGACACGCAGTTTTGCGTGTCTTTTTTATTTCTGTTAAATTAAATAATATATATACAATAATAACGATAATTATAATACGGCGTCTTTAAGCAAGATGTCGCCCTGTTTGAGGTCAAACGGACAATCCAGCGAGTAGACGTGTTGAACGAGTTTTGCGTCGTTTACAACCTCTTTGGTGGCTTCGTGCAACAAATCTCCGACGACGAACGTTTTGTAATTGTTTTCGTCGGGGGAGAGTATGCGCAAAGTTTCTCCCGTTTTGAAGCGATTGCGCATTTCAACCGTTATTCTGCCGTTATCGCTTGAAATTACCACGGCTGTGAAAACGTATTTCTCTGCGGATTGTCCTTCGTCGAGGCATACGGTGTCGAGGTTGTCTCCCTCAAAACATGCGTCCGTGTAGGTGCGATGCGCAACGGTTTCGAGTTGCTTTTCAAGCGCGGGAGCGTCGTCTATACGTCCCGTGGACAAGTATTCGTCTATTGCTTTGCGATAGGCGTTTGCCACCGTTGCAACGTAAAACTCGCTTTTCATTCTTCCTTCGACTTTGAGAGATACGATTCCGCATTTTGCAATTTCGGGTATATGCGAGAGCAATCGCAAATCGCGGCTGTTCATAAAATACGTTCCTCTGTCGTCTTGTTCTATGTCGAGCGGTTTCGAGCCGTGTCTTTCCGTTTCGGTTATACGATAACCCCATCTGCAAGGTTGAATGCACGCGCCTCTGTTTGCGCTTCTTTGGCTGAAGTAGGAGGACAGCAGGCAACGTCCGCTATAACTCATACACATCGCGCCGTGTACAAACGCCTCGAGTTCCATATTCGGCACGGCGTTGTGTATTTCGAGAATTTCATCGTACCCGAGTTCTCTTGCAAGCACCACTCGTTTGACGCCCATACTTTGCCAAAATTTTACGGCAAGCAGGTTGGTGGTGTTGGCTTGAGTGGAGAGATGAACGGTAAGATTTGGCGCGACTTCTTTGCAAAGGCACACAAGGCCTACGTCGCTTACGAGAACGGCGTCCGCACCTGCGTTTTGCAAGAATGCGAAAAACTCCTTGGCAGCGTCAAGGTCGGCGTTCTTTGCGAAAATATTGACGGTAACGTACACCTTTTTGCCGAGTGAGTGAGCGTATTCTATCCCTTCGATAATCTCGTCGTTTGAAAAATTGTCGGCAAACGCACGAAGCGAAAATTGCTTTCCGCCGATATAAACCGCGTCTGCTCCGAAGTGGAAAGCGGTTTTTAATTTTTTGAGATTGCCTGCCGGCATTAGAAGTTCGAGCATATTATACCTTTGTTTTCAAAACAATGTCTTTATCAATGCAAATCGGCATCTTAAAATGCCGATTTCAACAAATATCGATTAGTCCGTGATGATAGGAATCTTTGCGAGATATACGATGTCGTCCCTGAGCGCGGCGTCGCCTTCTGCAAGGACAAACGCTTTTTTGTATATTATTCCGCCTGCGAGATTGACTATCTGCTCGAGTCCTTTGAGGCTTCCGCCGGTTGATACCACGTCGTCGACGATTGCAACTTTTTTGCCTTTAAGCAGGTCGGCGTCGTGCTTTGACAGATACAGCGTTTGCACGCCGCCCGTGGTTATCGATTTTACGCTCGTTTCGATGCCGTCTTGCATATACAGTTTCTTCGCTTTGCGGCAAACGGCGTAATATTTCTGTCCGAGTTCGCGCGCAATGACGTGCGAAAGTTGCAAGCCTTTCGATTCCGCCGTCAACACGATGTCACAGCCGTGAAGCAATTTTGCAAGTTCTTTTCCGCAATGCTCGGTCAATTCTTGATTGCCGTGTAAGTTGAAAAAGCAGATACTGATTCCGTTAGGGAGGGGAAGTATCGGCAAGTCGGTTTTGTAGCCTTTGATGTCAACGGTGTAAAATCTGTCCATTGTTTTCCTCTATTGTTTTGTGGGCTTTTATTATAATTCAAGTGCGGATAATTTTCAAGTTCTATCCGAGGCAAGAATTATTTTTTATTGTAGTCCGTCAATTTGATTTTGTTTTCGTCTTTGTCGAGAACGTAGGTGTTGTCCAGTTGCGAACGCAGATTGCCCACGACGCTTTGGACGTATTCCTTGCGAAGTTTGGCTTGTTCGGCTTTTTCCTCGTCGGTAAGGCCTACGGTTTTTGCTTTCTTTGCGAGTTCGTTTATTCTTTCGATATTCATATCGTTGCTCCTTCAGGTGCGCCAATCAATGGGTGTTTGCCCGTTTTTTTGCAAGAACGCATTGCATTTCGAGAAGTGTTTGCATCCGAAAAATCCGGAATATGCCGATAGCGGAGAGGGGTGCGGACACTCGAGTATCAAATGTTGCGGATTTGTTATCAACGCTTTTTTCGAGCGTGCGTTTCCGCCCCACAACATAAATACGATAGGTTCTTTGCGCGCGTTGAGTTTTTTGATAATGCTGTCGGTAAGCACTTCCCAGCCTCTGCCTTTGTGCGAGTTGGGTTGACCTTCTCTCACGGTAAGAACGGTGTTGAGCAACAGCACGCCTTGTTTTGCCCAATTTACGAGATAAGGCGAAACGTTATGCACGCCCACGTCGTCCTCGATTTCCTTAAATATGTTGACGAGAGAGGGCGGCGCGGGAACGTTGGGCTTTACCGAAAAGCACATACCGTGGGCTTGTCCCGCTCCGTGGTACGGGTCCTGCCCGAGGATAACCGCTTTTACGGCTTCGTACGGGGTGGCTTTGAGCGCGTTGAAAATATCGTGCATATCGGGATAAATCGTATGCGTGCGATATTCTTGTGCCAAAAATTTGCGCAAATTTTGGTAGTTTTCGCTCTCAAAATCTTCTTTGAGAATGCTGTCCCAGCTGTTTCCTATATTGACCATATCCATATTATACCACATTTTTTTGAATGCGCAAGGTATATAAACAAGCGGTTTTCTCCATACTATAATCAAATCCGCAAATGCGGAACATCACGAGGCACGCCGCCTCAAAAAAAGGAGTATTTTATGGCAAAATCAAATTCAACAAGCAAACCAATCAAGAAAACAGAGGGCTGCCATTGCGGCGAAACGAAAGAACCGAAACAATCCACCAAATCCAAAGCAAAGAATTGCGGTGGCAATAAGAGTGTTGATTGCAAATAAACTGAAAATCGACGCGATTTTACGAAAGATGCGCAGTTTTGCGCATCTTTCTTTTATTCGCTAGATTTTCAGTTTTCTATCGCGCAACCGATATACGCTATCAGAATAAGAGGGGTAAGAACTCCTGCCGCAGTTTCGCTATATCGTTTGCTTGGTGTATGCACTTCGTGCGTAAGGTTGCAAACGGTAACTAATCGGCGCAATTAACAAATACTCATTTAAGGCGTACTTATTAACGGTATGTGCTTATTCGGAGTTTCGAGCCGCAAGGCGGCGAGCGTTTGAGCGCCGAACTCGACGATTAGTATCGTCCGACTGTGACGTGTTGTTGCGTAGCAGTCACACAAAGGACGGTGGCATAATGAGAGAAATGTCCCTATCTATGTGAGTGCCGAGTTCCCCTCTTGCGAACGATGTTTGTTTAAGTAGAGTAATGACCTGTATTTGAGCAATAGGGGAAAGCCCGAAGGGAAGGGGTGATGTTGCATTCAAGGAATTATGACGCTAACTTTGTTAGAGCGTTAATTTAGGGGAAACACCTGAGGAAGGGGGAAGTTGCATTTAATTGTTTTATAGGGAGAAATACCGGCGTGTCCGGAAAGAGGGGGATATTTATTTAGAGAGTTACAGCGTGTTTTATCGCAAAAAATAGGAACGGGGCGTCGAAATCGACGTCCCGTCCTCTAGGAGAAGCAATAAAGTTATGGGGGAAAATTGTTGCTTTGTGATTATAATATATCCTGCGATTATTAAAGCAAAATGAAAAAATATGCAAAAAACAACGTTTTTATAAATAAAAAAGGCGGTTCAACCGCCTTTTTGTATGGTTTATTAAAATTTAATTAAAGCAGAAGCGTTTTATCTTCGCCCATTGCAGCCATTCCGTCAAGGACGTATTTCTTTCCGTCCTCGTCACGGAGATAGCCCTCCAACTCGCCGAAAGCAACGTAATAATCGATGTTGACGACGAGTGCGTGCATAATCATCGGGTTCATATTGTACACCTTGAATTTGAGGTTGACCATATCGTGTTTGTCCTTGATGGTCCATACGGAGTGGTCGCAGAAATCTTTGCTTTCGGGGCTTCTTTCAAACTTTACGGGAGGAAGAATGCTCGTTGCGCCCTCAAACCAAAGTATGTTTTCGTTGTATTTTTCTTGGTCTATCGATTGATTGCGAGTGAGGTTGAAAGCAAGCCATTTTTCTTCGCCGTCCACATTGCATTTTCCCATAGTGGTAACCCAGTCGTAGTGCGCACGACGGGGATAATAGCCTCTGTGGTCGTCAACGACGGCGGTGCTGTTTTCGTCCGTGAGCATTTCTTCGCCGTTGATGACGAGACGACCTTCTGCCTTAAAGAAGTCTTTTTGACTGTAAAGCGGGCGGTTTTTGCCAAACGGAATACTGGCAACGCACGGCTTGGAAATGCGCGTGAGGCGGAAGTCGTATTCAATCGTCGCTTCGCCGTAGTTTTCTTTTATCGCTTTGACGATGGTTTTGTCTTTTCTCGGGACGGTAATGAGGCATTTGCCTTTGTGGTTGCCGCTCAAATCGCAACGTCCGTCTTGGAAATTATTGACGTATTTGACGTGAGATACGGGGGTTTGTCCCTCTGCAATAGCACCGTTGATAAGGTTTGGCGCGATAACGGTGTCTTTGGATTTGAGGTTGGTGTCCCAACAATACACTTTCTTGGTGCGTTTATCGTAGAAAATGTTGAGCGTTTTGCCGAATATACCCATATCGCATACCACGGCAAGCAGATAACCGTTTTTGAGATGCACTTCGGTTGCTTCCCAAAGCGTGAGTTTTAATCTGTTCATACATTGAGGCGCACGAGTCGGCTTTTTGAGATTGACGATGTCCATACTCTCAAACTCTTTGTCAAAAGTGCCGAAAGCGCACATACCGTTTTCGTCTACCATACTTTTGGGTGTGGGGACGGCGCGTCTTTTGGGGTCGATAAATTTGCTGTATTCGCCCATAATTTTCTCCTAAAACATTATTTTTTTGCACGGATGCGCAAACAATCTGATAATAAGTTTACTTGTAACCCGTTAAATTTATGATACCTTGCAAAACCAGTTGTGTCAATAGCGGTTTTGTAAAACCGTCCTAAAAAACACTCTGTTGAGATGCAAATATAATGTGTGTCACAAAGTGTTGACTTTTAACAAACTTATGATATTATGCAAGCAAAAAGGTCGGGGAAAGATAGTGTTCTCTCGGCGTATTGTATTAGAAAAGGAAAATATTAAAAATTTAGGGGCGGTTGGTTAGACCAAAAGGCAAGATTACGAACAACGCTCCGTCGGGAGATTAACAAAAGATAATATGAAATATTTGGATTTAGTTGAATTAATAAAGGAAAAACCTGCATACACGAAAGCAGGGGTAAAAATAGGCGATTTTGGCGCAATTATGAGTAAAAAACCAATAGACGGCAAATGGCAAGTTGTTTTTTCTGAATTTTATACAGGAAAAGACATTGCGGATATTATGGTTTTGGAGGAAGATTTGAAAATCCACGACTTTGTGCCGAAAGACAAATACCCCAAGAGAATAGATTGACAGCAATAAATGCTATACGCGATAGTGCTTCTCCTTGCTTGCGTGCAGACCGAAAAGGTGGTTCGAGCGACGATAGGAGCGTGCGTGGGGACCACGCAAAAGGACACGAAAGGAACAAAAAAAAGCACTCTGTTGAGTGCTTTGGTTGGATTGAGTGGACTCGTTCAACAGCAGAGCGGGCAAATGAAATTTGCGATAGCGAAGCGTGCAGACCGAAAAGGTGGTTCGAGCGACGAT